>ONLA01000031.1 GCA_900318495.1 uncultured Eubacteriales bacterium | reverse complement strand
TACTTTTATTATACAACAAAAATTATTTTTTGTAAAGAAAAATTTAAATTTTATATAACTTAAAATATTGTGCTGAATAAATCGTATTTTTGTATATTCCTACAAGATAAAGGGAGACGGCAGGCGTCTCCCTTACAATAAGCTTAGTATTCACGCAAAAACAAAGCTTTTGATGTTTTGCCGCGTCTTGTATATTGCGTACAAAAACCAACGCTGTCATTATTGCCCTCAAAGCTTTTGGCATCTCTATTCTTTCTCGCGAAACACCGATGTAAAAATACAAACCGATGTTAAGTACGCGACCTAAAAAACGGCGTTAAGAATCCGCACGTAATGCCAACGCTGTCACTATTGCCCTCAAAGCTTTTGAGTTAAGTACGCGAACTAAAAATCATGCGCCTACGATTGAGATTTTGTCGTAGCTGACGTTGTAGTGCGAGGTAACCGCGTCGTCAATAAGCAGCGCGGCGGTTTCGTTAAGCTCCTTTTCGGGAACAATAACTGTAACGCCCATATCGCTGATATAGCACAGACATTCCGAAAAGCCCTTTGCGCGGATGATGCTTTCGATGCTGTCCTGAACCGAAAAGTTTTTAATAATCTGCGCGGCGGTTTTTTGGGCTTCGGTTTTTTCCTCATCTGCTGAGGAGGAATCGCCGAGTACCTCCTTTGCCCTGTCGATTATTTTGTCCTGAGCGGTCTGACGTTTGGTGCGCTCGGAAGCGAAGTAATTTTTTTGGTCATCGCTTAAAGCCGAGGTTTTAACCGCTTCGTCCTTGGTTGAACCGAGGGTGGCGTTAACATATGACGCCGCGCCGAGCTCGCGCGAGGACTTTTGAGCACCCTGTGCGCCGAACTGCCAGTTTACATAAACCGCCGCCCCGAGCGCGAGGATAAGCGCCGCCGAAATAATATGCTTCTTTTGAAATTTCATAATACTACCGACCTTTATTCTGATAATTTTGTAACACATACTTTTGCCGTTGAGATGTTGAGCGCCTTGCACACAGCGTCGGTAATCCTCTCAACCACAACGGGCTCGTCACCGCCTTCGCAAACCACCAGCACGCCCCTGATGAGCGGCTGGATTTCCTTTGTTTTTGTGGTGCTTTCGCCCAGATAAACATACTCTACGCTGTTTTCCATGGTGAGCAGCACCTTTGTTTTTCCCGCGCCCTGAATTTTGCCGATTACCGTTTCAAGGTCGCCCTCGATTTGTGTGCTGTAGGTTGTTACCGAAAATTTATCATCCTCTCCGCGGCTGAACGAGCCCGAAAAGTTTGACAGGAAAATAAGGGCTATTCCCAGTATTCCCACCGCAACCGCCGCGCGCTGCCACTTTATGTTTTTAAAGAATTTGTCAAATGCTTCCTTAGTTTTTCCGTCCATAACTACTCCGTTATTATATTCGGTTCTATACCGAGGTGTTGCGCGCAAAGCTCTGCAATCTGTCCGGCGTCGTCTGCGTTATCTTTGTCTATATATATGCTGACTTTGCTTATAATTATGCGGTTTTCTCCGCTGTCGGCAAGAATTACCCCGCATTTGTTTGTTCTGATTCCGTTTTGAAGCAGCAAAGCGGCAAGCGTGTTCTCGAGATTTTGCTTTGTCTGAGCAACAACCTGTCTGTTGACTGCTTCGTCCGAGGTTGAGGAAAGCTGTTCCGCGGAAGGATAAGACGACAGGTCAAGGCTGAAATCCCTGACAGCGTTTTTTACGGGAATTATCAGAGAGCAAACCATAAACGCGCCCATAACCAGGCTGAGTATCCGCTTTAAGGAGCCGTCGGTTACAAACTGTGACAAAACAGCACAGGCGATTGCCGCCGCGCACACGGTGACAGCTACGGTGTAAAAGCCGTTCATTACGCTCCGCCTCCCGACAGCAAAACTACCGCGGTTGATACGATATAAACCGCCGCGACGCAAAGCGCCGCCGAAATTACCGCCGAAAATACCGACGACAAGCCGCCCAGCAGCTTTGCCGCCCGGTCAAGTCCGAGAGTTTCGGAAAGCGACCTGCCCAAAAACAGCGTCAGCGACCACAAAAGCCCCTGGATTATCACCGGCAAAAAGGTTACGGCGACAGCTATAATTACAAACACCCCCGTTCCCGATTTGAGCAGCCCTATGCTGCCCTGAACGGTTTTGTAAGCGTCCGCCAAGGCTCCGCCGACAACCGGCACAAACGAGCTGACGGCGAATTTTACCGCCCTGCCCGATACCGTGTCGATTGAATCGCAAAGAAGCTGCTTTACGCCGAGAACAGCAGTGAAAACAGCCATTGAAAAGCCGAGCAGCCACTTAAACGTCTTTGATATCAGCGAGATGAAGCCGCTGAGATTGACGTTTGGCGCAACCGAGGACACAATGCTCAGCCCGAGATACATATTTAAAAAAGGCACGATAACCTTTGAACACAGCTGACCTGTTCCCTCGCCTGCCGCGAGCACCGACGCGTAATAGCTTCCGGCGCCGGCAACCGAGCCGCCTGCCGTAAGAATCACCGTCATAACAGGGATGTACGCGAGCATAAGGTTTGAAGCCGCAAGGATTACATCCTGAGCCTGACCGATGAGCGCCACCGCCGGAGCGGTTACCGCACAGCTTACGCAAAGCGCGGCGGCTGTGTTAACCGTTTCGCCCACAGCAGGCGACAGGCTGCTTTTGTATGCGCTTAGCATTGAACAAATCAGCAAAACCGCCGTTATGTGAATCAGTGTTTTAAGCGGCGAAGCGCTTTGGCTTTGCGCCGTGTTTAAAAGCCGCGACAGCACTGCTTCAAAGCTGATGTCCTTTAGCGACGCGGCGTCGGCGCTGTCCGCTCCGATTTCGCTCATTCCGTTTTTTACCTCGTCCGAAAGGCTGTTATATATTCCGGAAAGGTCGTATTCCACGGCGGCGGCGGAAAACAGCTGAGTGAAAGCCAGAGTAAAAAACACAACAATAAAAACTATTATTTTTTTCATAACATCACTTAAGAATTCCCAGAACCGTGTTCATAATGTCGGTGTACAGCGGCAGCGCGGCGGCGGTTGCCATAAGCTTGCCGGCGAGCGAAACACTGCCCGCAAGCGAACGGCTGCCCGCGTCGCTGCAGGTGTTGACCGCGAATTCGGTTATCATACAAATCCCGACAACCTTTAACAGAATCACAATGTAACCCGTGTTGACGCCCGACGCGGCGACTATGCTGTTTACCTGTGAAATAATTCCCTTTGCGCTTCCGAGCAGCGAAAAAAACACCAACGCCGAAGCGGCAAGCCCGAGCATCAGCGCGATTTCTCCGTTTTTCGGCTTTAAAAACAGGATTGTTACCACCGACGCGACCGCAAGCGCGCTTAATGAAACAATATTCATCAGAAACCGAACAGCCGCTTTATTGTGTCGAAAAGCGAGCTTATTTGAGTTATTATCAGCGTTAAAACCACAATGAGCCCGGCAAGCGAGGTAAGCATTGCCTGTTCCTCGCGGCCGCTGCGGATTAAAAGCTGGGTGAGCACCGCGACGATAATTCCCACGGCGGCGATTTTGAAAATTAATTCAACGTCCATTTTGTGACCACATCCCTTTTTCTCATTTACAGAATCAGCAGCGCCGCCGAAACTCCGCCGAACAGCCCGAGCGTTTTGTAAAGCCGTGACTTTTGCGCGGCGGCTTCCCCGGCAAGGCTTAACCGCTTTTGCCACATTGCGCGGTACAGCTCAATGTGGCTCAGCTGGCCTTCAACGTCGGTCTTGCCGAGCTTTGTCCCGAAGCTGATTAATAATTCTTTATCGGAATTATCGAGCGCGTATGTCTTGGGTAAATTTCCGACCGCCTGTTCCCAGCTTGTGTCAAACGGTATTTCCCGGTTTTGTTCAGCACTCATAAATTCAAGTCCCGACGCTCTTGCCGCCGCAGCGGTTGACGCGCGGATTTCGTCGGCGTTATAGCGCAGGATTGTGGCAAGAGTGCTGAAAAATACGTCGAAGCGTTTTAGCGTATCGAGCCGCGAATACAGTGCTTTTGATTTCATTAATCCAACCGCCAGTCCCGACAGCGCCACCGCCAAACAGCCGCACAGCTTAAGAATCAACAGCCGTTTCACCTCCGTCTGTAACCGCCGCGATTTTGCCGGCATTGCGCCTTCCGCTTAAATAAACTATCTTCGGGAAAATCCCCAGCCTGAAAACATCAAGAAGCTCCTGCTTTTTTAACAGCTCGCCTTGATTTGAGGCGTGAACCGTGGCAATTACGCTTACGCCGCTGTTTTTGCAAAGCGCGAGGGCTTTCATATCCTCAGCCGAACCGATTTCGTCGCACACAATAACGTCGGGCGACATTGAGCGGACTGCCTGAGCGATTGCCTCGGGCTTAGGGTAGCCGTCGAATACATCGCACATACCTATGTCGTTTTGAAAGCCGCCGCCTGATTTTCCGGCAAGCTCGCCGCGCTCGTCAATAATAACCGTCTTTGTATTTTCTTTTAAAGAAATTTGCCTTGCAGCGTCACGCAGCAGGGTTGTTTTTCCGCTGCAGGGAGCGCCGCAAATTAACATCCCTTCGGCGGCGTTTATTGTTTTCAGCAGCTTTGAGGCGCAGTTTTTGTGCTCCCGCGCAATTCGTATATTGATTGAGGTGATTTGCCTCACGTTGATTATTTTTCCGTTTTCAATAACCGCCGTTCCGCAAATTCCTGCCCTGTGTCCTCCGCGAAGCGTCACAAAACCGCGGTTAAGCTCGTTTTGACGCGCGTAAACCGAGTAATCGCAAATTTTATGAAAGGTGTTTTCAAGCTCGGCGGATGTGCAGATAATACAGTTGCCGTCAGGGCTAATGCTCAGTTTTCCGTCACACGTTATGTAAAATGTTTCGCCGGGACAGCAAACCGACAGCGGCTTGTCAAGCCTGAGTCTGATTTCCTGAACGCTTCCGCTCAGCCCGGCGCAGGCGGCTTCGGCAGCCGCGCGCAAACGGGAGCTTAAAAAACCGGCTGCCTGTGCAAATCTTTGTACGTCTTTTTCTTCGCGCATTTTGATTCCTCCGAATGATGATAGTAATTCATATGCGGACAAGGCTTTGAATATGTTAAATACGCGTAACAAAAAATAAAACGGCTTAAATTCCGAAAAGAAATTTAAGCCGCTGTTTTATACCGCACCAATCTGCACGGTTAGCGTTTATTGTTTAATTTTCCTGCAAAGCCGCGTGAATAAAACGCGCGGATGCGCCTTAGCTCATTTTGGCGAAAATAATAAATGCCGTTACCGCAAGAGCCGCTACCGCAATAATTACCGCAGCGGTTTTAATTTTGCGCATTTGTTCGTTTTTGTCGGACTCCTCCCTGTGCCTTCTTTGCGTGGGAGCTCTGTAGCTTTCCGGAACAAGCCTGCCCATTTCGTCAAACTTGTATGTACCGTGCGCCACAAGTCCGTTTGCCATTGTGGAATGGACAACATGGCTTTTATTGGTTACAAGCACGCCGCCTTCTCCGGCAAAGAAGTACTCTCCTTCCAGCTCGACAATGCCGGCGTGTGTAGGGACGCCGTCCTCGAGGTAAATCAGGTCATCTCCCTGTCTTATTATGCAATTGATATAATCGGTAGTTTGCTCCATATATTTCTCCACTCAATTAATACTTAGTTTTCAATCATATTTAAAAGTTCTTCTTCGCTGAGAACGGTAATTCCAAGCGACTGAGCCTTTGTAAGCTTGCTGCCGGCTTCGTCGCCCGCAACAACATATGAGGTTTTCTTTGAAACCGACGACGAGGTTTTTCCGCCGTTCGCTTCAATAAGCTTTGCCGCCTCGCTGCGCTTCATTGTGGGAAGCGTGCCGGTCAGCACAAAGGTTTTTCCCTCAAACACACCGCCCTTCGGCTTTTGAGCCGAAGGCTTCATTTTAAGCCCGAGCTCCTTTAATTCCGCTATAAGTGCCCGTGTTCCTTCAAGCGCGAAGTAGCCTTGCACGCTTTGAGCCATTACCGAACCGAAGCCCTCGATTTTTTCGAAATCTTCCGCGGACGCGTTCATAATATCGTCAATTGTTTCGAAGTTTTCGCAAATAAGCTTTGCCGCCTTTAGTCCGATGTTGCGTATTCCAAGCGCGAAAACAAGGCGGTACAGCTCGTTTTCTTTGGATTTTTCAACCGCCGAAACAAGGTTGTTGGCGGATTTTTCAGCCATTCGCTCAAGCGAAACAAGCTGAGCTGCTTCAAGCCTGTAAAGGTCGGCAGGGGATTTAATCAGGTTTTCCGCGACAAGCTGTTCAAGCACCGCCGGTCCCAGGCCGTCGATGTCCATTGCGTCACGGCTTACAAAGTGAATAAGGTGGCGCATAAGCTGTGCCGGACAATCGGTGTTGGTACAGCGGACTGCCGCCTCGTCGTCACGGCTTACCGGACTGCCGCAGGAAGGACAAACCTCGGGGAATTTAAACGGTTCGGCGTTTTCGCCCTTTTCGGCGACTGACAGCACCTCGGGAATAATCTCGCCTGCCTTGCGGATAATCACGGTGTCGCCCACGTTAACCCCTTTTTCGGTAATGAAGTCAATGTTGTGCAGCGTAGCGCGGCTTACCGTTGTGCCGGCAAGCAGCACGGGCTCAAAAATGCCCACAGGAGTCAGCACGCCTGTTCTGCCCACGTTTATTTCGATTTGCAAAAGCTTTGTGGGCTTTTCCTCGGGCGGATACTTGTACGCCTCAGCCCATTTGGGGTACTTGGCGGTTGAACCGAGCAGGCTGCGCTGTTCAAAGCTGTCAACCTTAACGACAGCGCCGTCAATCGCGAAACCGTACTCTCCTCTGTGTTCGCCGATCCGCTCAATTTCGGTTATTACGTCGTCTATATTATCAAAGGTTTTGTGGAAAGCGGTTGGAAAACCAAGCTGATTCAGATACTCCAGGGCTTCGGTGTGACTTAAAACCTCCCTGCCCTCAAGCTGCTGAATATTGAATACAAATATATCGAGACAGCGCCGGGCGGTTATTTTGGCGTTCTTTTGCCTCAGCGAGCCTGCCGCGGCGTTGCGCGGATTTTTCGACGCCTTTTCGCCGTTTTCCTCCTGCCGCTTTACAAGCTGCTCAAAGCTTTCAAACGACATATAAACCTCGCCGCGCACCTCGATAAACGGAGGAGCGGATTTTAGCCGCTTCGGAAGGCTTTTTATGGTCATAAGGTTGTCTGTTACGTCCTCACCGGTTGTGCCGTCGCCGCGCGTTGAACCGCGTACAAAAACGCCGTTGCGGTACTCGCAGCTTACGGAAAGACCGTCAAACTTAGGCTCAACCACATATTTCACACTGCCTGCCGTTTCCCTTGTCCTGCGGTCAAACTCGCGCAGCTCGTCGTGTGAAAAGCTGTCGTGAAGGCTTTCCATCGGCACTGAGTGGGTAACCGGAGAAAACTTTTCGCCCGCGCTTCCGCCCACCTTGTTTGTAGGGGAATCCGGCTTTTTAAGCTCCGGAAACTCAGCCTCCAGATTTTCAAGCTCGCGCAGCAGCATATCGTACTCATAATCCGAAATTTCGGGCGCGTCGTTGTTATAATATAGGTTATTGTGATATTCAATTTGCTCTGTAAGCTCGGCAACGCGGCTTTGAGCTGTTTGTTTATCCATTGCTTTCACCTGAATTATTGTTTATTGACCGCCGAGGTTCCTTTTTCGCGCAAAAAAGTGCTTTCAAGGTCAGCAAGATGGAGCTTTACGGCAAGCGGATAGCGGTCGTAAGCCTGGCTGATGGTGTTGCTGTTTTTGTCGCCGAATTCGCCCATATGCCAGCGGATTGCCGCCGCTTCCTCGATTTTAAGGCGCATTTTGCGCTCAATAAGAAACACGCTTTTTTCGCCGTGACCGTAGGGGAACTGATCCTCGATTGAGTAATAGGGAACCTTTTCCCACTGGCCGGTTTTTTCGTTCTTAACGTTGCGCGATGAAATTTTATAAAACTGGGCCTTGCACAAATCGTGAAGCAGAGCACAAATCGCGAAGCTTTCCATGCTGTCGGTTTCCGGGTCAAAATGCTTTTCGACCATTGTGTTAAAAACGCTGACCGAATGCATCACCAAACCGTGCTCGCAGGCACAGTGATAACGTGTGCTTGCCGGAGCGGTAAAAAAGTCGGTGCGTTTTATCCATTCCAAAAGCTCCTCTGCTCCCTGGCGTTTGATGTGGGTGTTGTAAATCTCTATAAATTGTTCCTGAATTGTCAAAGCTGTCACAGCCTTTCAAATTTTATAAAAGAGGGCTGCGCTCAAAATCAAGTTTAGAATTTTGAGCCAGCCCACCCTAATCAGTTATGTTATTTTGAACAGATTACTCTGCGTCGCCGGCAGCTTCCTCAACAGATGCTTCAGCTTCAACAGCTTCCCCGGCAGCCTCAGCCTTGGGAGCCGCAGCCTTAACGGGAGCCTGCTCGTCCTCGGGCAAAAGCGCTCTCATTGAAAGGCTTACGCGCTTTTTCTCAAAGTCAATTGCTGTAATTTTAGCGTCAACAACCTCGCCTACGCTCAAAACATCGGCAGGCTTGTCGATTCTCTTGTTGGCAATCTGAGAAATATGGATAAGACCGTCAATGCCGGGAATGATGTTAGCGAAAGCGCCAAAGGTTGTAAGACCAACGATTGTAGCCTTAACCACAGTGCCTTCGGGGTAATCTCTCTTGAGGATTTCCCACGGATTGTCCTCGGCGTTCTTGAAGCCGAGAGAAATCTTCTTTGTTTCCTCGTTAATGTCCTTAACGTAAACGTCAACTGTGTCACCTACGTTAACAACCTCTGAAGGATGCTTGATGTGAGTCCACGAAAGCTCGGAAATGTGAATCATACCGAACACGCCGCCGAGGTCAACAAAAGCGCCGTAGCTTGTAAGCGACTTAACAACGCCCTGATAGCGCTTGCCGATTTCGCAGTTCTTCCAGAATTCCTCGCGCTGAGCGGCTCTTTGCTCCTTGAGCACGCTGCGGATTGAACCGATTGCTCTCTTGTATCTGCCGCGCTGTGAAACCTCGATTAAGCGGAAGTCAACCTGCTGGCCTACAAGATCCTCGAGCTTTTCGTCGCGTGAAGCGGTTGCCTGTGACGCGGGGATAAATACTCTTACGCCGTTGTAAAGAACGATTACGCCGCCCTTAACGGCTTCTGTAACCTTGCTTGAAAGGATTTCCTGGGAATCAACCTTTTCCTGAAGCTCCTCCCAGCCCTTCTGAGCGTCTACTCTGCGCTTGGAAAGCATAATTGTGCCTTCCTGGTCATTTGTTTTCATAATGAGCAGCTCAATCTGGTCGCCAACCTTGACAACATCCTCAGGCTTTGCGGCGGGATCGTTTGAAAGCTCGTTTACAGGAACAAAGCCTGTTTGTTTTCTGCCTACATCAACCTGTACTTCATTAGGCGCGATGCTGATGACTGTACCCATTACCCTCTCGTTAGTATTTAAATTTTTGAGGGATTCCTCAAGCAACTCCTCAAAAGATTCTTCAACATTTGTTTCACCGGATTTGATTTCTTCACTCATTGTATCCAGTACCTCCTTTATTATCCTCGCGGGCGTTGAAGCGCCTGCGGTTACGCCAATGTTGCGTGCAGTGTGAAGCGCGGCTGAATTAAGCTCGTCCGCAGTTTCGATTAAAACGGTTTCGGGGCACTGCTTTTTGCAGATGTCAAAAAGCTTGTTTGTATTTGAGCTGTGCCTGTCGCCTATAACAATCATAAAGTCAGACTGAGCGGCAATTTGAGCTGCTTCGCTTTGCCTAACTGACGTAGCATTACATATTGTATCAAAAATTTTTGCGTTTGTACATAGTTTTTTTATTTTTTTTACAGATTTTTTCCATTCATTTGTGTCAAATGTTGTTTGAGCAACAATTATTAGATGCTTATTTTTCTGTAAAAGAATTTTAGGCAGAATTTCGTCCAATTCCGACTCATTATTGAACGCAAAGTGCGGACACGCGCAATTGCCGATTATGCCCTGAACCTCGGGGTGAATTTGGTTGCCGGCAATTAAAACTATGTCGTTTCCCGCATCGGTACGCGCTACTATGCGGTGGATTTTTTTAACAAACGGACAGGTCGCGTCGCGGTAGCTCACGCCCCTTGCATCAAGCTCGTCGGTTACGCTTTTGGGCACTCCGTGCGATCGGATAATAAGCGTTTCGCCGGGCGCGGCTTCTCCGATGCTTTCAACGGGGCGGCAGCCCTTTTGCTTTAGCTCGGACACCATTTCCATATTGTGGATAATCGGGCCGAGGGTGCAAACCTTTATGTTTTTGTCGAGCAGGTCATAAACCATATTGACAGCGCGGTTAACGCCGAAGCAGAAGCCCGCGGACTCAGCCTTTCTTATTGTCAACTCTGTCCGCCTCCCTCATACGTTTTATTTCGTCCATAATGGCGTTGGTGGCGTTTTTCAGCTCGCGCCGTCCGCCTTCGGGAGTAACGCCCATATCCTTTGGAGTAAGCGGCTTTGAAAAATGAATTACACGTTTTGCGAAGCGGTGCTTGGGGTTGCCGGTGATTGTGATGCACGCCGGAACAACCGGAACCTGCATTTGCTGGGCAACCAGCGCGCAGCCGCTGCGCGGACGCATAAGCTCGCCTGTTTTGCTTCGTCCGCCTTCGAGGAATATGGTCATAACGTTGCCCTCGCGGATAATATCCTCGCCTGTTTTTATCGCCTTGCCGTCGCCTGCTCCGCGCTCAACCGGGAACGCTCCGAGGCTGCGGATTATAAACGAGGCAAATTTGTTTCTGAACAGCTCTGACTTTGCCATAAAATACAGCCTTCTTTTTTGAGCCAGACCGAGAAGCACGGGATCCGAAAACGAAAGGTGGTTGCACGCCAAAATAACGCCGCCCTCGCGCGGCATATTTTCGCTGCCGATTACCTTGTAGCGGTAAATCAGCTTATAGACAGGAAGCAAAATTACCTTGCCGATTGAATACAAAACCTTGGATTGTCCCATCAGATTTTCTCCTTTATTACGGATATTACCGCTTCAACGCTCTGTTCAAAGTCGAGCTCGGTGGTGTCTACGGTAACGCTGTCCTCAGCCGCCTTTAACGGCGCTGTTTCGCGGTGGGTGTCGTTGTAGTCGCGCTCGATTACGTCGCTCAGTATATCCTCGTATTTAACGCTCATTCCCTTTTCGATAAGCTCCTTGTAGCGTCTGCCTGCTCTTGCCTCGGGAGACGCGGTAAGGAAAATTTTCACCTGAGCGTCCGGCAGAACAACCGTTCCGATGTCGCGGCCGTCCATAATTACGTCGCTGTTTTTAGCGATATCGCGCTGGAGGTCAAGAAGATAGGCGCGAACCTTTGGGATTGCCGAAATTTTAGAGGCTGTCATCGAGGCCTCCGGGGTGCGGATTTCGCCGGAAACGTCCTCGCCGTCAAGGAGTACAACCTGGTCGCCGTTTTCGTTAAACGTAAGCTCAACCTTGATTTTTTCGAGAAGAGCGTCAATCCCGGGAGAATCAACCGGTTCTGTTTTCGCGCGTGTGGCGGCGAGTCCGATTGTGCGGTAAAGCGCTCCGGTGTCCACATAAATAAAGCCGAGCTCCTTTGCCGCGCGTTTTGCTATTGAGGATTTTCCTGCTCCGGCAGGTCCGTCGAGTGCTACTGCTGTTGACATATTTATAAGTCCTTTCGATGTTATATATTAATGTTAAAGTAAATTTAAAATTTATACGCTGCATTGACCGGCAAGTCTGCCGGTGCTCCAGGCTATTTGCAGGTTAAATCCGCCGGTGTAGGCGTCGCAGTCGATAACCTCGCCGGCGAAAAACAATCCTTTAATCAGCTTGCTTTCCATGGTCTTTGGATTGATTTCGGCGGTTTTTACTCCGCCCGAGGTAACAATCGCTTCCTCTATCGGACGGAAGCCGCTGAGTTCAACGGTGAAGCACTTCAAAATACAAGCGAGCGCGCGGCGTTCTTCCCTGGTTATTACGTTGCATTTTTTGTCGAAGGGCACTCCCCAGCGTTTCAGCACGGGAACTATGATTTTCTTCGGCAAAAGCTTTGAAAACGCGTTTGAAGCATCCTTGTTTGAATTCGCGGAAAGCTCCTTTTGAATCCGCTTGTCGAGCTGTTCGGGCGTGAGCGCGGGCTTTAAGTCTATCGCGGCGCGGTACTGTCCGCTTTTCATTTCGCGGATGTGAGAGCTTGCGGAAAGCACCATGGGGCCGCTGATTCCGAAGTGGGTAAAAAGCATTTCTCCGAAATCGGAGTATATTTCTTTGCCGGAATTATTGTCGATTATTTTCAGACCTACGTTTTTAAGCGAAAGTCCCTGCATACTTTTACAGTCGTTGTCGGGGCTTTCAAGCGGCACAAGCGACGGTTTTAAACCGGTCACGGTGTGCCCTGCCTGACGCGCAAGCGTGTAGCCGTCGCCGGTTGAACCTGTGAGCGGATAGCTTTTTCCGCCGCAGCAAATTATAACGCTGTCGGCGTAATAAACCGCGTTTTCACACTCAACCCCCGCGGCTTCACCGTTTTCGGTCAGCAGCTTTTTCGCGGTATCATTAACTATTGTAACGCCAGAGTCAAGCACAAAGCGGCGCATAGTGTCTACCACGTCAACCGCCTTGTCGGACTGCGGAAAAACACGGTTTCCCCTTTCGGTTTTCACGGCAAGCCCCTGTGCCCCGAAAAAGCTTATTGTATCGGCAGGGCTGAAATTGTTGACTGCCGAATACAAAAATCTGCCGTTTACGGGCACGTTATTGATGAAGGTTTGAACGTCGCAGTTGTTGCACAGGTTGCACCTGCCCTTGCCGGTAATCATAATCTTGCGTCCGACGCGCGGATTTTTTTCAATCAGCGTAACCTTCGCACCGTATTCCGCCGCCGAGCCTGCCGCCATCATCCCTGCGGCTCCGGCTCCGATTACAACAACCTTTTTATTCATGATTATCCGCCTTTTCGTCGTGATTGGCGTACACTCCGTCGCGGTTCCACACCTGCTCGAGCTTACGGAAGGTTTCGCTTACCTCGTCCTTCTTTTTAAGCACGGTCGCGACAATAAGCGCGTTGATAAGACTCAGCGGAGCGACAAGCGAATCCACAATTGAAGCCATATCGCTTCGCGCTATTAAGATTGAGTCCGCCGACTGAACCAAAGGAGACGCCATACTGTCGGTAATGGCGACGGCGTGGGCTCCGCGCGCGCGCGCAAAATCCATAGCCTCAACAGCCATTTTGCTGTAGCGCGGAAAAGATACGCCGATAATTACATCGTCCTTAGTCATTCTGAAAATATGCTCATACATTGTGGTCGCCGAGGTGGTGTTTATGGTTACCACGTTGTCAAATATCAGTTCAAAATAGTACGCGAGAAAATTAGCGATAGCCGCGGTTGAACGCACTCCGAAAATATAAATCCGCTTCGCCTCGCAGATTTCGTCCACGGCGCGGTTAAAGTCCTCGTGCGAGGTTTCCTCGATTGTGCGGCGGATTTTTTCGATATCCTGACCGAGAACGCTGTCGAGCACGTTAGCGTCGCCGATGCGTCCCGAGGTGACCTCGATACGCTGAACCGAGGTAAGCTTGTTGCGAATCATCTCCTGCATCGCCTTTTGCAGTCTTGGATATCCGTCATAGCCGAGCTCGGACGCGAAGCGCACAACCGTGCTTTCGCTTACGCCTACAGTTTCGCCCAGCTTTGAAGCCGTCATAAACGCCGCCTTGTCGTAGTGCTCCTCGATATATAGCGCAATGCGCTTTTGACCTTTTGAAAAGCTGTTCATCATAAGGTCGATTCTTGTAAGTAAATGTGTTATCATTTTAACTCCCGTATAAATAAAAGGCATAGCCTTGTGTTTTGTAGCTTTCATTTCATTTTATCACAACAACTTGCAGAATTCAATAATTTTGCAAGTATAAATACTAATTTTTCGAATATTTATGAAGTATGTTATTGTTTTGGTTGCAAAATGCAAACTACTATGGTAAAATCATACTATAATGGATTGGAGATGATACGGTGATTGCGATTATTGACTACAACGCAGGTAATCTGCAAAGCGTTTACAAGGCTTTTAAGCACATCGGCTGCGAATGCGTGATAACGCGCGACCGCGACACAATAATGAACGCGGACGGCGCGGTGCTGCCGGGCGTGGGTTCGTTCGGCGATACGGTTGACACCCTGAACAGGTACGGAATAAAGCAGGTAGCGGTTGATTTTATAAACAGCGGCAAGCCGTTTTTGGGAATCTGTCTGGGCTTGCAGCTGCTGTTCCCGTACAGCGAGGAAAGCCCCGGAGCCGAAGGGCTTGGAGTTTTCGGCGGTAAAATTCTCAGAATCCCGAACGCGGAAGGCTTAAAAATTCCTCATATGGGCTGGAACAGCCTTTCGGTAAACCCCAACAGCAGGCTGCTTAAAGGAATAGGGGAAAATCCTTACGTTTACTTTGTGCACTCATATTACCTTGACGCGGCGGACAAAAGCATTGTCGCGGCAACAGCGGAATACGGCGTTACCATTGACGCCGCGGTTGAAAAGGGCAACGTTTTCGCCACCCAGTTCCACCCGGAAAAAAGCGGCGAAACAGGACTTGCCATACTTAAAAACTTCGCGGAAATTGTGGGAGGTTAAGCTATGTACGCAAAAAGAATTATCCCCTGTCTTGACGTAAAAAACGGCAGGGTTGTAAAGGGTATGAGCTTCGTAAACCTTGTTGACGCCGGCGACCCCGTTGAGTGCGCCAAAAAATATGACGAACAGGGCGCGGACGAGCTGGTTTTTTTGGACATCACGGCGTCGAGCGATTCGCGCAACATAACTATTGATATGGTAGAAAAGGTTGCCGCAACCATCTTTATTCCGTTTACCGTTGGCGGAGGAATAAGAAGCGTCGATGATTTTAACGCGCTGCTGCGCGCCGGAGCGGACAAGGTTTCGGTTAATTCGGCTGCAGTGTACCGCCCGGAGCTTATAAGCGAAGCGGCATACAAATTCGGCAGCCAGTGCGTTGTGGCCGCAATTGACGCAAAGCGCAGCGGCAACAGCTGGGAGGTTTATGTAAACGGCGGAAGAAAGCCGATGGGCATTGACGCCGTTGAATGGGCGGTGAAATGCGCAGAGCTCGGCGCGGGCGAAATTTTGCTGACCAGTATGGACGAGGACGGTCAGAAAAAGGGCTACGACCTCGGGCTTACAAAAGCAGTGAGCGAACGCGTTAACATTCCGGTAATCGCCAGCGGCGGAGCCGGCGCGCTCAGCCATTTTTACGACGCCTTTACCACAGGCAAAGCCGACGCGGTTTTGGCGGCGTCGCTGTTCCACTTCGGCGAAATCCCGATTCCCGAGTTAAAGCAGTATCTTAACGAAAAAGGAATCCCCGTAAGAATTTAACGAAAGCAAACAGCACAAGGGCTTGCTCTTGTGCTGTTTATATTCAAAAGGTTTTATAAGGAAGATAAAAATGAACAAGGTTATTATTAACGCTGACGACTTTGGTATGAACAGCCGCTGCACCAAAGCAATCGCGGAAGCCTTTTCAAAGGGGCTTGTCACCGACACTACGATTATGGCTACGGGCGAATACTTTGACGAGGCTTTGGAGCTTGCGCGCAGCCGGGGATTTTTTGATAAAATCGGTATTCACCTGAACCTGACCGAAGGAAAGCCGCTGACCGAAGGCATAAAAAAGCTTGAACGCTTTGTAACAAACGGACGCTTTAACAAACGCTGTGACAGCTCAACTCCTTTAAGCAAAGCCGAGCAAGAAGCAATATACGCCGAGCTTTCGGCGCAGGTTGAAAAGCTTGAAAAGGCAGGAGTGAAAATTACACACGCCGATTCGCACCACCACATTCACACATGGAAGCACATCGCGCCTGCCGCGATAAGGGTATGCAGAGAGCACGGTATCTTAAAAATGAGAATTAAGCGCAATTCCGCCGGGTTTTCCGCGGAAAACAGCGCCGAAAACTCCAACTTCAGGAACATGCTGATTGATAACGGATTCAGGACTGCTGATTATTTTGTCTACATGATTGATATCTTAGAAGCCTGTGTTCCCGGCAACACCGAGATTCTGGTTCACCCCGATTTTGACAAGGACGGAGTTTTAATCGACCGCCGC
>ONLA01000072.1 GCA_900318495.1 uncultured Eubacteriales bacterium | reverse complement strand
AGGACGCGGCAAGGCTGGCGCCTTGCAAGGACGACAACGCAGTATTGCGGAAAATAGACCGCAAAGATTGGCTACTTTTTATTAGGTATTAGTATTACTTTGCGTAATCCGCTACGTTTGTAAAGCACACGTTCAAGTCCACATCGCCCTCGATACCGTCAACGTGACCTGTTTTGCTGTACTGCCACATCGAAAACTCATAGTAAAATTCGGGCGTATTCGAGTACTCGCAGTACCAAATGTCATAATCGGCAAGCCTTGTAAGGTCGTATTTAAAATACAGCTCGCGGCTTGTTGAGTAAATCATCGGGGTGTATCCGTTCGCGGCGGTTTCCTGACAAAACGAGCGCGCGCATTCTGTCGCCTGAGCCGGAGTTACCTTGTCGGTTCGGGCTTCCTCGTCCTTTATGATTTCCCAGTCGTAGGCAAGAGGGAAGTCAAGCTTTTGACCGCCGAGCAGCTCCTTTGCGTAATCGGCTTCCTCAATCGCTTCGTTGGTTGTTATCGCCTGCGAGAAAAAGTAAGCTCCTGCCTTTATGCCGGCAGCCTGAGCGCCCCTGATGTACTCGAGCGCGCGGTCATCCTTGTACATTTCGCCGCTGTCGCCGTAGCCGCGTCCGCCGATTCTTACCATCACAAAGTCAATTCCGCTGTCTCTGACCTTTTGCCAGTCAACGTCGCCCGAATAGCTCGAAATATCAATGCCCTCGAGCGAAGCCGGTTTGCCGTTTTCGCTGTAATATTTAAAGTTGTTGTCGGCGGTAAAACCGTCGGGATTAAGCTTGTTTACAGGCACCCCTTCAAGCTCGGTAATCCAAATCTGCCCTAAAGTGCTGTCGTTAATGTGAATTTTGTTTCCTGTAGTGCTCACCTTGCTTTCGGTGGCAGGTTCGTCGGTTGTTGCCGCTTTTTCGGGTAAGGAGCTTTTGCTTTCGCCCGAGCAGCCGCCCAATACCGCCGCCGCAATAATCGCCAAACCCGTAAAAGCTGATATAATTTTCTTCAAAATACCCGTCCTTTCTAACTTTATAACTAAGATTATTTTTTCTTAATAGAATGTTTACAATCTTATTAAAAAACTATATCATAAAATTAAAAGATTGTAAATATTTATTGTCAGTTTTCCTATTGAATTTATATTAAATTTTAGTATAATAATAAGTATGGAATTTAAGTGAAGAGCGTTTGAAAGGTTGGTGAAAGGATGAATGCGGAAGACACCAAATCCTACCGACATAAGTCCCAAGCTCAGCTTGTCAAGGCTATTGAAGACACTAAAACGCTGAGTCAATTGTTCGCGCTCATTCAAAAGGAACAAATACACATTCAAATGCACGCGCAGTCGGGAGCTTCAAATATTAAGCCCAAACGCCTTGCTGTGCCAAAGCCGGTAACCGAAATCGACAATCCGTTTGAACGCTTCAAGGCGGAGGTTATTAAATCGGTCACAGGCAAAACCGATGTGCAGGAGTCTCCAAAGGGTTACATCAAAAAACCAAAGCAGGAGCTTCTTAAGGAGGTTGACGAGTGCACAAGCCTGAGTCAGCTGTTCGCGCTGATTCAGCACGAGGATATCACAATTTATATGCACTCGAACTCCGACGCTTCAAGCCTTAATCCGCGCAGGCTCGTAAAGCTTACCGCAAGCGACATCATCAGAAAAAAAGACACACCGTTTGAGCGTCTGAAGGCGGAAGTAAGAAAAGCTGTGTCGGAGCGCGACGATTAATTCGTCATTTTCAAGGACAAGTTTTTGTTAATTTTTTAAAGGGTTGAGTTTATACTGTGTTGATGTAAGCTCAGGATATTGAAAAGAGGGAAATCTATGAAATTCAGCAAAAAAAGAATCATCGCAATTGTTCTTGCCGCTGTGCTTGTTTTTTCAATCACCGTAGCCGTAGGTTCGTTCTCGGCTGCGGAGGATAAAAGTCAGCCTGTCGCGGCAACAGCCGAGGCTCCCGATGCAAAGGTCGCTGCTAACGCGGCTGCCGACCAGGGCGAGGTTATTCCGGTAACTGTTGTCGGCAACGTTAAGAACATTGTTAAAACCAGCTTTGAAACCGACAAAATCACACTCAAGTGGGACAAGGTTTCCAACGCTTCGGGTTATTATGTTTACTGCCTTAACGCGGACGGCGGAAAGTACACAAGGGTTGCCGACGTCGGAACAACCACCGCGACAATCAAAAAGCTTAAGCACACAACCCAGTACTGGTTCAAGGTTGCCGCTTACCTCAAGGTTAACGGCCAGAAGCTTGAAGGTCAGTCAACTGTTAAAAAGACAGCCACTCAGCCCGCAAAGGTCGGCGGTCTTTACGCTTCACGAGCTTCAACCGTGAACGAAATGAAGTGGAACCGCAACGACAGGGCAACAGGCTACAAGATTTACCGTGCCTGCTACAAGACAGACGGTTCGTACACGCTTTATAAAACAATAAACAACAACAAGACTACAACCTTCACCGACACCGCCACAGAGCAGGGCAGAGCTTACTATTACAAGGTTGTGGCTTACCGTAACCTCTACGGCGGTTCCTACACCTCCGCAGGCAATATCGTAAGATTTGTCGCCGGTATGTGCGCTCCCGACTTCTCGATTACATCAAGACTTTCCAGAGCGAACATTACATGGAACCACAACGCTTACGCGACAGGTTATGATATTTTCTACTCAACCAACAAGAGCTCGGGCTTTAAGTATCTTGACACAACCAAGAGCAACTATTTCAACACAATCAGACTTTCAAATAACAAAACCTATTACTTCCGTGTTCGTCCCTACAAGTATGTAGGCAGCAGCAACACCAAGGTATATGGTACATATGTTACAAAGTCCTGCAAGATTACATCGGGAGCTTACGGCAAGAGCGTCGGCAATTTGTATGTCGAAATCAGCATCCGCGCCCAGCATATGTGGCTCTACAAAAACGGAAAGCTTATTGTTGAAACCGATGTTGTAACAGGTAACAACGACGGCGCGCACAACACTCCCAAGGGTTATCACCGCATTTTCTCACGCGCGCGCAACACAACACTCTCAGGTCCCGGATACTCCTCATTCGTAGAGTATTGGATGGCGTTCTGCGGAGGCTGCGGAATCCACGACGCAAGCTGGCGTTCCTCCTTCGGCGGAAACATCTATAACGGCAACGGCTCACACGGCTGTGTAAACACTCCCACAGGCGCGGTTGCCAAGATTTGGAACAACACAGACTGGAACACACCTGTAATTATCTACTAATTAATAACTAAACTTAAAGGCTGACGGTTTCGTCAGCCTTTGTTT
>ONLA01000034.1 GCA_900318495.1 uncultured Eubacteriales bacterium | reverse complement strand
GAATAAAAATTAGAATTTCAAAAATAGGCTTGATTTTTGTGTTTTTGTCTGGTAATATATTCTTGCGCTCAGGGGGAGCAGCAAGAAAACACCAAAACGCAAGGCTCCGTAATTTTCCTGAGTAACACGTAAAATATTAAAAGACGGGAGAATTTTATCATGACAAAAACAGCTAAGACATCAAGAATTACCGCAATTGTTTTAACACTCGTAATGCTTCTCGGCACAATGTGCATTGCCGGTACGGCAACAGCGGGCGCCGCTACCGACAGAGTACGCCTTTACTCTTCCGGCATCACCTTCACCAAGTACGGCGCTTCTACTTACGAGGTGTTTGTACAGACCAGAGACAACGCGCAGAACCAGAAGGTTACAGTTCATTATTTCTATATGCCTTCTCTCGGCTGGGCTGACTCTGAGGCTACCTATGTAACAACCCTTAACGACGGTTCCAAAATCTGGAAGGCGACCTTCTCCAGCTTCAACTGCAAGTACGCTATTAAGTATGAGGCAGACGGCGAAACAATCTGGGACAACAACAACGGCAGAGATTACAACGGCACCGAGACTATCGGCGCGGCTCCTGTTGCCGCCGAGTCTCTCAGCTCAATGCGCAGCATGAACGACTATCAGATCAACGCCGTTCTTCAGAACTACGCTTATCATAAGAATGTATTTGTAAGATACACCACCGACGGCTGGAACTCCTACAAAGATCAGGCGCTCGGCTACAGCAAGACCAACGCTGACGGCACAGAGACCTGGACTACAAGGCTGAACCTCGGCAACATCACAAACTACAGCAATTTCCGGTACGCCATCTGCTATCAGGTTAACGGCACCGAGTTCTGGGCGAACTACTTTGGAGCTAACTACGGCTTCAATTTCAGCATTCACCACTAATTTTTAATAATATAGCAAACAGTCTTTTTCCGCTTTGGAAAGGGCTGTCTTTTTTTTGCGCTTCGCCGCAGGTGAAGTCCGCGCGTTCCGCCCGCGGGAAAGAACATCGGTGTATAAAAACACGTTTTGTTGATATGCACAAAAACGGACTCAATTAGTTGTGCAGGGTGCAAATTGAATATGCTCCTAAAATTTGGTATGATTAAAATGTAAACGGGCATTTTATGCCGCGGTATTATTATTTAGGAGTGATGAAGTTGAACAAGAAAATTACAAGCGTTCTGCTTGCGGTTTGTTTGCTTTTGTCGTGCGTAGCGGCAGGAAGCTTTACCGCGACAGGCGCAGCCGCAGCCGCAGTCGCCGCGGATGTTTCCGCAAAGGCGGACGACGGCGTTTCCGCCAAGGCGGACGACGGTGTTTCCGCCAACTACGGCTTGGCTAAAAACATTCAGGACGGCCAGATTTTGCAGGCGTGGAACTGGAGCTACAGCGGTATCAAAAGCAATATGAAAAAAATTGCCGAACAGGGCTTTACCGCCGTTCAGACAACGCCGATTCAGACCATTAAGGAAAGCACCAAGGGCAAAACCATGCAGGGAAGCTGGTGGGTTTATTATCAGCCGTCCAATTTTAAGATTGACACCAACTCGTGGAACGCGCTCGGCACAAAGTCCGAATTCAAGGATATGTGCGACGAAGCGCACAAGTACGGCGTAAAGGTTGTTGTTGACGCGGTGCTTAACCATATGGCGAACAAGGGCGACAACACCTTGTCCGACACCATTCCCGGTGACATCCGCAACGACGGCAACTGCTGGCATTCCGTTACTCAGAACACCCAAAACTGGGGCAGCCGCTGGGATATCACCCACAACTGTATGGGCGGCTTGCCTGATTTGAACACTGGCAATTCCAAAATCCAAAACTACGAAATCGCGTTTATGAAGGAATGTATCGACTGCGGCGTTGACGGCTTCCGCTTTGACGGCGCAAAGCACATCGAGGTTCCCAACGATTACGAAAACGCGGGCAGCAACTTCTGGAATAACCTGCTTAACACAACCACCTCTTACGCCAAGAGCACAAGGGGAATCACACCCTATTACTACGGCGAAATTCTGGATTCCACAGGCGGCGGTCAGGGTATTGTCAACCAGTACACCAACTTTATGAGCGTCACCTGCAACAGCGTGTCAAACGACATCCGCAACAAGGTCAACAGCGGCGACGCGAACGGCGCAAAAAGAACCGATTTCTCTTACGACGACGGTTCCGCGCCTGCAGCCAAAAAGGCTGTTTTGTGGAACGAATCCCACGACACCTACGCCGACAACAAGTCCAGAGGTCAAAGCGACACAACAATGAAAAAAACCTGGGCGATTGTAGGCTCTCGCGGCGAGGCGCAGGGTATGTATCTTGCGCGTCCGCGTAACTACAACGACTCAATCGGCACCGCCGGCGTTACAGCCTGGGGCGACAAAGAGGTCGCGGCGGTTAACCACTTTAAGAACTACTTTGTAGGTCAGTCCGAATACCTGTCGGCAAGCGGCTCTATTGTGTACAACGAGCGCGGAAATTCCGGCGTTGTGCTGGTTAACGTGAGCGGCAGCAGCGCAAGCGTTAACGTAAGGGCAAACAAGATGTCAAACGGCACCTACAAGGACGAAATCACAGGCAACACCTTCACCGTTTCGGGCGGTACAATCAGAGGTCAAATCGGCTCAACGGGCATTGCGGTTGTTTATAATCCCAAGCCCGCGGGTCCCGTTGCTTCGGTTACGCCCGGTTCATCCAATTACAAGACCGATTCCGTAACCCTTACCCTTAATTATGAAAACGCGTCCTCAGGTCAGTATTCCGTTGACAACGGAGCTTTCCAAAGCTACACCAACGGTCAGAAAATCACCATAGGCGCCGGCAAGGACTTCGGCACCGTTACCACCGTTAAGGTAAAGGCGAGCAACAGCACCGAAACCTCGGACGTTGAAACCTATACCTACACCAAGGTTGACCCGTCCGCGGTACAGCAAATTTGGTTTGATACCTCGCAGTACCGCTGGTCGAACGTTTACGCGTATATTTACGCCGATGAAACCAAGCAGGTTTCGGCGTGGCCGGGCGTTCAGATGCAGACCGATTCCTCAACCGGATACCGTTATATTGATGTTCCCGAGGGCTACGAAAACGCCAAGGTAATCTTTACCGAAAGTGAAAGCGCCACCAACAACCGTTATCCTGCCGATATGGAGCCGGGTATGGATTTGGGCGGTCAGACTGTGATTTTCCGCAACAACAAGCTTGAGCCTTATAACCCCGGCACGGTAAAGCCCACGGTTAAGCCTACTCAGCCTGTCACTCAGCCGGTAACGGTAAAGCCGACTGTTCCCACAAATCCCACAACACCTTCAGTCAGGGTGTTAATCGGCGACGTCAACCAGGACGGCGCAATCACAATTAAGGACGCAACACAGATCCAGATGCACATTGCCGACATAAGAGAGCTTACCGGCAACGGCAAAGCCGCCGCCGACGTAACCGCCGACGGTTATGTCACAATTAAGGACGCAACCTCAATTCAGCAGTATCTTGCCCAAAACTTCAATAAGTCGGGCAACTGCGGCAATTATTCCGGACAAACGCCGACAACTCCCACAAGCGCCACAACGCCGACCTCCGCCAGCGCGGACACATCAAAGGTTTACTTTATGAACACCTACGGCTGGAGCCCCGTTAAGGCGTACTTTTGGAGCGACGATAATTTGCAGATGATGTCGTGGCCGGGCAGCGATATGCAAAGCGAGGGCGGCAATTTGTACAGCGCGTCAATCCCTGCCAGAGCCAACCACGTAATCTTTACCAAGGGCGACGACAGCGGCAAAACTCCCGACCTCGATTTGCAGGCAGGCAAGATGTACAGGGACGGCAGCTGGACAGACGTTCAAAGCACCCAGACTCCCACACAGGGCGGTCAGCAGAGCGGCAAGGTTTACTTCCGCAACGACGCAAACTGGAGCCCCGTAAAGGCTTACTTCTGGAGCGACGACAACTTGCAGATGATGTCGTGGCCTGGCAACGATATGCAGAGCGAGGGAGGCAACGTATACAGCGCCGACATTCCTGCCGGAGCCAACCACGTAATCTTTACCAAGGGCGACGACAGCGGCAAAACTCCCGACCTCGATTTGCAGGCAGGCAGAATGTACGCAAGCGGCAGCTGGACGGATTATTCCGGCAGCGGCAATGTTAACCCTAACCCCGGCGGCAGCTACGACAGCACCAAGGTTTATTTCAAAAACAACGCAAACTGGAGCCCCGTAAAGGCATACTTCTGGAGCGACGACAATTTGCAGATGATGTCGTGGCCGGGCAGCGATATGCAAAGCGAGGGCAACGGTGTGTTCAGCGCGGTAATCCCGAGCGGCGCTAACCACGTTATCTTCACCAAGGGCGACGACAGCGGCAAAACCGCCGATTTGGACGTTCACGCAGGTCAAATTTACGATAACGGCAGCTGGCACAGCTGATTAACGTTTTCTGTTAAAGCCTAACAAAATAACAAAATAAAGCGCAGCAGTTTATGACCGCTGCGCTTTTTATGCCGCAAAAATCACGGCTGTTTTTTTCTGAATTTATCAAATATATTGTAACGGATTTTTTCGTAATTGCCCAGGGTTTCGTTTGTGAAGGTTGAATAGGCAAAGGCGCCGGGATGCGCGGAAATTATCCTTTCCATCTCCACAACCTGATGCTTTTGAACTACGCAAATCAGCATTTCGGTTTCCTGTCCCGAGAACATTCCCATTGCCGGAACCACCGTTACCGAGTGTTTAAGCTTTGTCATAATTTCGTTTGAAATCGTCTCCGCTTCATTTGTGACGATCTCAAACTTTACGCGCTGTCTTGAACCGCGGATTATGCTGTCGCTTACCTGACTTGTGAGGAACGAGTAAATTATGCACAGCACCACAGGCTCAACCTTAAAGTCATACACAAAATACGAGGTAATTGCCACGCCCGTGTTAATCGCGAAAATAATCCACAGCAGGTTTTGCTCAGGCCACTTTTTGTGAATCAGCGCCGCGACAATGTCGGTTCCTCCGGTGCAGCCGTTCAGGCGAATGGCGGTTCCGTAAATTATGCCGTTAAGAACGCCCGAGGCAATCGGAGCAAGAATTGTGCTGGTGCCGTTGTCGGTTTTATAGCTCAAAAACGACAGGTCAATTACCTTGAACTGAAGCAGCAGCAGCGCCACCGAAAAGGTTAGGGCGAACACCGTGGTTCTTGCGGCAAAGTCCTTTTCCAGAAAAACAAACGCCAAAACACACAGCGGAATGTTAATAATAAGGCTCATATACGCTACCGAAAAATTGAACTTGTACTGAATCATTGTCGCGATACCGTTAATTCCGGCAGGCGCGAAGCTGTTTTCAAAAATAAAAATCTGATAACACAGCGCCATACAGCAGGCTATTAATATCAACAGCGCATAAATCCCGAATTTTCTTATTACCTTCCTCGGCGTAATTTTTTTAGTCACCGTATATTCCTCCCCGGCAATATAATATTATATAATTATTATCTCATATTCTCTTTGCTTGTCAAGAAAATTTTTGTTAAATGATTTTGCGCGAAAAGTCCCCAAAGCCGAATGAAGCTGAAAAATCCTGGGCTTTAGCGGATAATAATAACAAAATACATATTTTATTAATTTATATATTGACACTTTTCAAAAAAAATAGGATAATAAAATAAAATCATTTTTAAACGAAGGAGAGCTTAATATGGTAGTTGTTAATACGCCTTCGATTGAAGGTCAAAGCATCAGAACGCTCGGAATGGTAACCGGCAACACGGTTCAGTCCAAAAACGCGTTTAAGGACATCGGAGCAAGCTTCCGCAACCTTGTGGGCGGCGAGGTTGGTTCCTACACCAAAATGCTCGCCGAAGCGCGCGACGTTGCTGTCAGCCGTATGATAGACCAAGCGGCAAGAATGGGCGCGGACGCTATTGTCAACGTAAGGTTTTCAAGCGCTTCAATTATGGACGGCGCCGCCGAAATTCTCGCGTGGGGCACAGCCGTAAAGTTTGTTTAACCGGTAAATTACAACCTAAGGGTTGTTAAAAATTTTTTATTTTAAGGAGTGGGAATATGAAATTTCCAAACGCCAAAAAAGGCATTTCAAAAATTTTCACCGCCGAAATCTTAAACCTGATTGCGGGAATAGCAGGAATTATAACATTAATTCTGATGATTACGGCAAACGGCGCGTTGAAAAGCTCTAACGATGCCGGTCTTGCCGCATCCGGAATCGGTTTTATTTTGACAGGGGTCGTTACCGGAGTGTGCGCTCTTATCGCGGTGATTCTGATGATTGTCGGTACAATTCAGTCGGCAAAGGATGAGCAGTCGTTTAAGGCTATTATTTATCTGACCATTTTCAACATTGTTGTTATGGTTATAGCCTCGTTTTTCTCGCAGAACGCTTTCCTCAACGGTCTTTCAACCACAATCAGCAACGCGGTTTCGTTCGTTTGCTCTCTGCTTGTAATCCTCGGCATCGGCAACCTTGCGGCTCAGTGCCACGATGAAAAGGTAATCTTGAAGTGCGGCAGCCAGTTCAGAATTATCCTCTGGATCGGTATCGTTTCGCTGCTTATCAGATTTTTCGCTATCTTTATCGCAAGCACGGCGGCTCAGGCTCTTATCATTGTTCTTTTCTCGCTTTCACTCGTTCTCAGCATTGTTCAGTACGTTATGTACCTTTCACTGCTGTCAAACGCGAAGAAAATGCTTGCCGAAAATTAAGGTTAATAATCCGTTTAAAAGGGCAGAAGTTACCGTTTGGTGCTTCTGCTTTTTTCTTTTGCGGAAAATTGTTTAAAAATCAGCATCCGGTTTTACTTCTTGATTTGGCGGATAAAATGTATTATAATTATTTTTATAAATTTAACCTCAGCGGAGTTCAAATGAAAAAAACAATGTATATTATTTCGGCAGGCTCAACCGCTTTATGCGTTGCCTGCGCCGTCGCTTACGCGGCTTACAAGCTCAATATTTTTTACTCACTCGCCATAACCTTCGGCACAATAGCCTATCATTTTTTAATGCGGCTTGCAGTGGGCTTTATTTTTAACGTCACAATGAACAACAGGGCGGACTGCACAAAGGGTTGGTTCAGGCAGCGCGAATGGGAAAAGAAGCTCTATAAGCGTTTGAAAGTGAAGCGTTGGAAAAAACATCTGCCGACCTTTGACCCGGACGTGTTCAATCTGTCGCTGCACAGCCGGGAAGAAATCGCGCAGGCGATGTGTCAGGCTGAGCTTGTGCACGAGGTAATTGTAATTTTAAGCTTTGTGCCGCTTGTCTTTTCAATATGGTTCGGCGCGTTTTGGGTGTTCGCTGTCACATCGGTGCTGTCCGCCGCGCTCGATTTAATGTTTGTGATTATGCAGCGCAGCAACCGCCCGAGGGTTATAAGGCTGATAAACCGCGAAAAGGTGAAAAATAATGAAGCGTGAGCTAAAGCATTTTAAAATCGGAAGCTCATACGGCGGCAATCAGGACTGGTTTCCTACGTTTATGATGCGTATCGGGGGCTGCGGAGCCGAAACCGCCTGCGACAGCAGCATATATTTCGCTCTGCACCGGGGCTTGTCAAAAATCGCTCCCGAAAACTCCGCGCGTCTTTCAAGGGACGAATACGTAAGCTTTGCCTACGAAATGAAGCCGTTTCTTTCTCCGCGTATGACCGGCATCGACAGGCTCGACATTTATATTTTTGTTATTAATGGTAAAAACTTGATATTTTTAATATTTTATTGTATACTATTGGGGACGAGGTGAAGGACTAATGAAAATCAAGGATAATTTCATTCTCCGCAAGGTTGCGGATTCATATGTTGTGGTTCCCGTAGGCAAACAAACGCTGGACTTCAACGGAATAATAAATCTTAACGAAACAGGCGCTTTTTTGTTCAGACTTCTTCAAAACGGCGCTGACAGGGACGTGCTTGTTGAAAAATTGCTTGAGGAATACGAGGTTGACCGCCCGCGCGCTCAAGCCGATATCGACAAATTTCTTGAGCGGGTAAAGGAAGCTGATGTCCTTGAATAAAGAGGTACAGTTAGACGACGTTATAGAAATTCTCCGCGAAAAAATCGACGGCGGAGGCACTGTTACATTTACGCCTAACGGCACCAGTATGCTGCCGATGCTGCGCGACGGCAAGGACGTTGTTGTGCTGAAAAAGCCTGCCGGCAGGCTTCACCTGTTTGACGTTCCGCTTTACAGGCGCGACAACGGCAGGTATGTTTTGCACAGGGTTATTGATTTCAGCCGCGACGGAAGCTATGTTATGTGCGGCGACAACCAGTTTGCGCTTGAAAAGGGTATTCGCGACGACCAGATTATTGCCGTTATGATCGCGTTTTACCGCAAGGGAAAGGCGTATAAGCCGAATTCGTTCCGTTACAGGCTTTACGTCAATTTTTGGTACTATACGCGTCCGTTCAGAAGAGCCTACGGCGGCAGTAAAAGGCGTGTTTTCAAGCTTTTCGGAATCACGCCCAAGCCCAAGGAGGAACGCAGGCGCAAAAAAAAGAAAAAAGAAGACGATTACTACGATTAAGGGCGTGCTGTTCGGCACGCCCTGTTTTTACATTAAATTGTTGACCTCGCTCCATTTGTGTCTGTGAAGCTCGCCCTTGTTCAGCAGCTCGGGGTAATCCCACTGCCTGAGCACCTCGTACGCCGCGATTGCTACGGAGTTTGACAGGTTAAGGCTTCGCGCCTCGTCAATCATCGGTATCCTGAGCGTTTCGTCCGGGTGCTTCATCAAAAGACTTTCGGGCAGTCCGCGCGTTTCCTTTCCGAAAAGCAGATAACTGTTGTCGGGGTAACTTACGTCGCTGTGGCGGTGAGTGCCTTTGGTGGAAAAGAAAAAGTAATTTCCGCCCTTTGTGCGCTCAAAAAAATCGTCCAGACCGTCATAAAACGTGATGTCAAGCAGGTGCCAGTAGTCCAGCCCGGCACGCTTTAGCTTTCTGTCGTCAATCGCGAAGCCCAGCGGCTTAACAAGGTGAAGCGCGGCTCCGGTTGCGGCGCAGGTTCGGGCGATGTTGCCTGTGTTTTGCGGTATTTCAGGCTCAACGAGCACAAGGTTTAATATTGCCAAAATTTGTCAGTCCTTTTATTTCAAATCATAATATATTGTAATTGACGAACAATAACTTTGCAAGTCTTTTCTTGCGAAAAAATTACGGGGAGTGATAAAAATGTCCAAAAATCCGATTATGAACATCGCGAAGGGCGCGGCGATAGGAATGATTGCGGGCGTGGCGGTAGGTTACCTCGGCAAAAAGGCTTCCGACGATAACCCAAAGCTCAGAAAAAAAGCCAACCGGGCTTATAAGACCTTTGAAAACATCGTTGACACCGCGCAGTATATGTTTAAATAAAAACTAAATTAATAAATTAATAAGCTTTAGATTTGAAATCAGTATCAGGGATGTAAAAAAACACAGTCATTGCCGTGATTTGCCGCGTGTCAGTGACGGCGGTGTTTTTACATCCCTGTTTTATTTTATATAATTATTTTATATAATTATTTGACAAGAACCTTGAAATATGATAAAATTGTTTAAAAGTATATTCATTTTAAATATAAGTATAAGGAGGATTTATAATGAAGAAATCATTTTTAAAAAAGCTTACCGCTGTTCTTCTTTCGGCGGCACTGCTAACGGGCTCGTCGGCGGTCACGGTGTTCGCCGCGAACGGTCCAAGCGAAACACACTGGGGCGAATACTATTTGGCGTACATTAACCTGTACAACGAAGGAAGCCATTACGGCGTGTTTGAGCAGAATGAGGCTCACAACGTGATCGACGGCGCTTCGTATGACCGCACCTCAAACACTCTGACGCTTTCAAACTTTAAGCATTCCGAGCTTTCTTTAAGCACAAATATGATGGGCGACGATTTTAAGCTTAAGGTCGAGGGCGAATGTGAGCTTGATGCTATTTACATTTGGGGCGACGCCCACGGCGGTTCGCTTTCAATTGAAGGCACGGGCACTCTGACTGTTAACTCCAACAAAAGCAAGCAATTCGCGATAACGATCCACGGCGAGGGAAGCGACTCTGTCCTGAACTTCGGTAAGGACGTCAAGGTTAAGCTCGAATCCCAAAACGGCGCGGCGAAAATTTTTTCTACCTCGCACAGCGACCTTTCTACGGCGATAAGCTTCGGCAACGGAAAAACCTATCTCACCGAGGGCGGCAAGGAAGCTTATGACGAGAATGTTTACGTCGGTGTGCTCGAAGTCGGCGAGGAAACAGAAGGCATAGAAACAAATTACGGTAAAAAGGTGGTTCTCCGCGGCGATACCGACCCCAACACTTTCTACGCGGCGAACTACGGCGAAAACGGCTACTATGTCAAAAAGCTTATTTATCTTGAACAGTACGACGCTATCGTGCAAGATTATAGCTTTGAATACTCCTTCGATGAAATGTCCGAGGAAGAGTTTGAGGCGGCGGGTTTTTCATTTGTTACCGAAAATATGCCCGTTAAGGCTTACTATACAAACGACTGGAACGAACAATTTCGCGGTGACTCCACCACAAAGCTGAGCTGTTCCTCTGACCCCGACGGCGTTTATGTTGTAAACTTCGCGTGGATCGACGACAGAGATAATCCCACCGATTATTTTATACACCGCCTTGTTTGGGACAGCGACCTTGAATTCTATGTTGACGACAAATCCTTTGAAAGCATTTGCATGGATCCCGATGAATTCGCGGCTTCCGATTATAAAATTGTACGCGACGATGACGGCGAGCCCGTAAAAATGCGCTATATTGACACGGATTATTTCAACTTTGAGAATTATGCGATGTCCGCTCCCAAGGTTGTAAGGGATTCCGAGCCCGATAAGGTCTATATCGCGCAGGGCTTATATTATGATGAACCCTCATATGAGGACGACATCGAGAATACCTTCGACAATGAAATTGATGAATACGTAATCACCGAGCTTGTTTACAATGAAAAACGCGGCTATTACTTTGAGGGCGATGAACTCGGCAGTATTAAAGTCGAGGATTTTGATAAATCCGGTTTTCACTTTATCTATGAGGATCAGCCCGTTGACTGTATCTTTAACACCAAGGGCAGCGTTGATACGACGGGTTACCTGCTCTACACCGACAATGATGGCAACGAATATCTTTTTGACAGCTATCATCAGGCGGTTTGCACCTACAGCCAGGACAATTACATAACGATCAGCGACAGGAAGTATTACTTCCCGACCAAAGCCGAAGGCGTTGATATAGACTCCCTCACGCCTGTAAAAGAGAAAATCGAGACCGGCTGCTACACCTATTCGATCGTTGATAAAGAGTTGAATTACAACCTCGGTGAAAGCGGCGAAGATCCGCTTGCCGGCGGAACAACAGGCGACTGCGAATGGAGCTACAATAAGAATACAAAAACACTGACAATCAGCGGAAACGGAGCTACAGGCGTGTACGATGAAGAAAACCCTGCACCGTGGAAGGATTTTGACGTTAAAAAGCTTGTTGTCGAAGACGGCGTAACATGGATCCGCGCCTTCAATTTCGAGGGGCTTGACATTGAAAGCGCCGAGCTTGCGGACAGCGTTAAAAACATAGGAATAAAGGCATTCTCGGATTGTGAAAAGCTCAAAAACCTTGAGTTCCCCGAAAACCTTGAAAGCATAGGCGGCGGAGCGTTCCAAAATTGCGTTTCGCTCGAATCCGCGAAGCTTCCCGGCAAGCTTACTCAAATCGGCCCATTTGCTTTCGGCGGCTGCACAAGGCTCGGCGATGTAACATTCCCCGATTCACTGTACGACGAGGGATTTGGTTCATTTGCCGATACCAAATGGTATGACAATCAGCCGGACGGACTTGTTTACACAGGCAAGGTGCTCTATGGATATAAGGGTAATATGCCCGAAAACACAACGCTTGAAATCCTCGATGGCACGGTGTCCGTCGCGGCGGGCGCGTTAACTTCCGCACCGAACAAGGACAACATCAAGGACATTAAAATTCCGTCATCACTTTGGTTAATCGGCGACAACGCTTTTTATTCATGCAAAAATATCAGCGGAATTTATATTCCCGAAACCGTAACAACAATAGCCGACAACGCCTTAGGTTATTATTTTGACGAAGCGGCAACGGAGGATAAAAAGTATGCCGGTTTTGAAATCGCCGGAAAGAAGGGCAGTGAGGCAGAGCGCTATGCTGCCGAAAACGGTTTTGCGTTTAAGACGGATGACGATTCCTTTACCATAGGCGACGTAAACGCCGACGGCAAGGTCAACGGAAGCGACGCCGGACTTCTCTCACGCTACACCTCAGGCTGGGACGGCTACGAAAGCAAGATCAAGAGCATGGATGCTGCCGACATTAACCGCGACGGCAAGGTCAACGGTCAGGACGCGGCGATTCTGGCACGCCATACCTCAGGCTGGGACGGCTACGAAAGATATTTTAAATAATTTTCTAAATTTATCAGTTCTTGTTTGAACAAATCATAATAAACGAAAAACGGCGCAAGGCAAAAACCTTGCGCCGTAATTTGTATTATACTAAAAATTTAACTTACAAAGCCGAGGGGATCGAGAGGTTCGTCGTTCTCGCGGATTTCAAAATGAAGGTGCGGACCTGTTGAGTTGCCGGTTGAGCCGACATATGCAATAACGTCGCCCTGATTTACAAAGTCGCCTGTTGAGCAGGCAAGCTCGCTTGCGTGACCGTAAATGGTGGTGTAGCCGTTGCCGTGGTCAATAACAACATAGTTGCCGTAGCCGCCGCCGTCGTTGCCCGACCACGTTACCGTGCCGCTGTCGGAAGCGATAATCGGCTGACCGTAATCGTCGCCGCCGGCAATGTCAATGCCGTTGTGCATTCTGCCCCAGCGCCACTCGAACAGGCTTGTCAGGTTGTGGGTGTGGGGAAGAGGCCAAATAAAGCTGCCCGAGCTTCCTGTTGTGTAGGTGTTGTCAGATGAATCCCCGCTGCCGCCGTCGCCGGAGTAGCTGTCATCAATGTAGCTGTCGGCGTCGTTTTCGCTTACCTCGGAATCCTCATAAGTATCTTCCGCTTCGGCGTCATCGCTTTCCTCTTCGCCTGTGCCGACTACAACCTCTTCGTTAACAAGCTCCTGTGTAACCTTGGAGCCCGTAATCTCGGAATCTGTGATTGCGCCGTCGGTAAAGGTGTAGCGTACAGTCCATTCGGTAATTCCGTCCTTGCCTTCCTTAACAACCTTTTTGTAGGATGAAGGCTTTGTTTCGTCGTAGGTCACAACAGTTTCGTGCTCTGTAACGTCTTTATATATGTAGTCGGTGGCAAGGTTAATGCTGAACTTGTCCATACCAAGGCTTACAAGCTCCTCGGCTGTCAGCATTGCGCGTTCGGTTTCTTCAAGCTCCTTAACCTCAACCTTGTTGGCAAATTCTGTGGTTGTCTGAGCGTCGTAGCCCTTTTTGTAATCTGTAAGCACCTTGTCAAGCGCTTTTTCAAGAGCTGCCCTGCCGGTTGTTACGCCTACAAGCTCGCCGTCAACGTAAAGTCCGCACAGCGTGCTTTCGGCTGAATCGGCTGTGGAAGCCAAAGCCTCGTCCGCCGTGGTTACCAAAGCAGGTTGGGTTGCCGGCATTTCGGGAGCAGGCTTTTTTGCTTCGCCCGATGAAGCGATTGCTCCGGCAACGGTAACTCCGGAAAGCACTACCGCCGCCATTGAGGTAACTGCCGCCAGCACTACCTTTTTTCTGACCACCTTGTGCTCGCGCACGGTGTAGCCCGCGTGCTGCGGCTTGTCCTTAGAGCGCCTTTTCGGTGTTGTTTTGGCGCCGGGAACGGCTTCAATTTCATCAAAGCCGTCTAAGCCGATGAATTTGTTATCCAATACTAATTCTCCTATCTTTTAAGATATTACAAAATTGTAATCATATACCTATTACTTCTATTATAGCAAAAACTCAGATTATTTCAATATTTTTCACTATAAGAAATAAAAAACGGAGATATACACAGTTTTTTCACTGTGTAATCTCCGCAATGCCAAAATTATAAACAATAATTCTTAAAATTAATTATACAAATAGTTATATAGAGCGAGTTTAATTAACAATATGTATTATAACCTTGCGCTTATACTAATTCCTGATAGAAAGTAGACTTATATTTTGCGAGGATATTTTTCGCAAGGCAAGGCGAAGGACGCGGCAAGGCTGGCGCCTTGCAAGGACGACAACGCAGTATTGCGGAAAATAGACCGCAAAGATTGGCTACTTTTTATTAGGTATTA
>ONLA01000062.1 GCA_900318495.1 uncultured Eubacteriales bacterium | reverse complement strand
CGCGAAATATTAGACCTAAGATATAATCAAACGTTAAGTACGCGAAGTAAAAAACGCGAAGTAAAAAATTATTCGTTTTGCGGGCTTTGCTGTTCGAATACCTCGGCGACGATTTGCTGCAAGTCTTCTATCGAATACCTTAAAAGCCTTGCTTCCCTGAGCGCGGCGGCAATGTAGTTTTCCTTAAAAGCCGCGCGGCGTTCCGCGATAAGCTTTTCGACCGCGCCTTCGGCGACAAACATTCCGATTCCGCGTTTTTTGAAAACGATTCCCTCGTCTACAAGAATATTGTAGGCGCGGTTTACCGTCGCGATGTTGATTTCGTAGGTTTTGGCAAGCTGCGGAGTTGACGGCAGCTTGCCGCCTTCTTCAACATTGCCCATAAGGATGTGGTCTTTTACTCCGTTCGCGATTCTGATAAAAATCGGCAGGTTTTCAGCGTTAGACGCGTCCATATATAACACTCCAATCGGTTAAGTGATTAAATAATTAACCTGTTAATATTATATATGCCGGCGCTGTAATTGTCAAGGTTTTCGGGACCGGAGATTAGACGCCGAAATAATCTTTTGCCGCTTCGGAATACCAATACAAAGCCTTGATAACGTGAGTAAGGCTTTCGCCTGCGGAAATGTTTCTGACGCGCACTATGTAGCCTGTGCTTGTCCTTGTTGTTTGAACCGTTTTATTATTGCCTTAACTTTAAAAATTTACTGCTAACCGAAAACAGGGCACGGTTTAAACGACCGTGCCCTTGCCCTGTTTAAAATTTGTGATTAATTAAAATACTTGTCGTAGCCTTCCCAGCCCGATGTATAACGCATTAAAATAGCCGAATCCTTGCCGTTTATAGTGCCGTCGCCGTTAATGTCGGCAGCGTCCTTGTTAATTTTGCTTTCGTAGCCTTCCCAGCCCGATGTAAAGCGCATCAAAAGAGCCGAATCCTTGCCGTTAACAATTCCGTCGCCGTTAACGTCGCCGATTTTGGTTTCACCGGGAACCGGTTCGGGCTCGTCTTTAATAACCTTTGCTTCGGTATAAAGGTCAGCCTTGTTTTCAATATACTTCAGCTCGTCTTCAGCATCGCAGGCTCCGATATAGTAGTCGCCGGTAATTATGTTGGTTGTACCTGCCTTGTTTGCCTTTACAACAAAACTGTAAAGCTTTGTTCTGTCCTTAAAATTCAAAATATTTTCGGGCGAAGTAAAGTTAAAGAATAAAAGATTGTTATAATCGCGGTACTGGCTGTTTGTAATAACACTGGGGAGCTTCGGGTTTATATTAAATCTGATGTGCTCGTCGTCCTCGTCGGTGTAATACTCGTCATAATAAGATAAAATACCGTCGTCGGCTGTAAAGATGCTTTCTCCGTCGGTTAATCCGGTGCTGAACACGGTCATACACTGACCGTTGCAAAACATTGTAAAATCCGGGTCGTTAGATTGGGCATAAACGGTAACCTCAATCAAATCGCCCGCTTTTGCGTTAACGGTGCTTTGTGAAATGGTTTTGGCACTGTTAAAAACATTGTATTCATCCTGCTTTTGCGTCATAACGTTGATAGTTACATCGTCGCTGTCGGCAACACCCTTATCAACTGTTGCGGCTCCGGCAGCAAAACAAGCCGAGCAAAGAAGCGCTCCTGTTGTAAAAATCGCTGAAATTGTGGTTTTCAAAGATGACTTTTGCATATTAAAACCCCTTTCTTTTTAATTCCAGACTATTGTACCACATAATTTAAAAAAATGTTAGTCTTTTTTTAAAATTTCTGAAAAAATTTCTGAAAAAATTTTAAGAATTAATCAGCTTTTGCCGCTTATGTTGCCGAGCAAGGTGTACAAAAGCTTATATAGCTCTACGCTTTGCTCTGCACTCAGCATAAAATTGCACCCAACCTTCGGCGGAACTTCTTTTGCCTGTTCTTTAAGCGCTTCGCCCTTGTCCGTGATTTCAGTCAGCATTACCCGCTCGTCGTCCTCCATACGAAAACGCCGCACATATCCCTTTTGTTCAAGGCTTTTAAGCACCGGAGTCAGTGTGCCCGAATCAAGATACAGCCTTTTTCCAAGCTCCTTTACGCTGCACTGCTTTTCCTCCCACATAACCATCATCGCGATGTACTGTGTGTATGTAAGGTTCAGTGCGTCAAGGTGCGGACGGTACAGCTTCACAACCTCGCGCGACGCCGCGTAAAGCGGAAAGCAAATTTGATTTTCAAGCTTTAGTAAATCGAAATTGTTTTCTTCCATTTTAAAACCTTCACTTATCCGGCAAGCTGACTGTTGTAGGCTTCCCTTACCGCCAGAGCAAGCTGATCGGCGCAGGATGTGGGACGTCTGCCGCAGGTGTTGCCGCGCAGCTTTTCTTCAATCTGCTCAACAGTCCAGCCGTCAACAAGCTTTGAAATAGCCTTCAAATTTCCGTTGCAGCCGCCTGTAAATTCAATGTTTTTAACAACGTTTCCTTCAAGGTCAAAACAAATTTCCATTGCGCAGACGCTTCTTGTGCGGTATGAATATCTCAATTATAACAGCTCCTTAATTTTTTCGTCAATTTTTTCGGGTGTAACCGTGGGGCCGAAGCGGTCAACAACATTGCCCTCGCGGTCGATCAAAAACTTTGTAAAATTCCATTTGATTTTGCTGCCCATTACGCCGCCCTTCTGCTTTTTGAGGTAGGTGTAAAGCGGAGCCTCGTTTTCGCCGTTAACTTCGATTTTCGCAAACTGCTTAAAGGTTGTGTGGTAGCGAAGCTGGCAAAAGCTTACAATTTCGTCCTCGGTTCCCGGGGCTTGATTTCCAAACTGGTTGCAGGGGAAGTCAAGAATTTCAAAGCCCTGCTCCTGATACTTGTCATAAAGCTTTTGCAGACCTTCGTATTGCGGAGTAAAGCCGCAGCCTGTGGCTGTGTTTACAATCAAAAGCACCTTGCCCTTGTAATCCGCAAGGTCAACCTCGTTGCGCTTGGCGTCCTTCATTTTAAAATCGTATACTGTCATCTTTATTCCTCCTGTATTTGTAAATTGATTGAACTAAATTAAATTGAGCTCAATTTAATTATACTCAATGCAATTGCGTTTGTCAACGTATTTTTAAAAAAATTTAAATATTTTAAAAAATTTTAAGGTTATTTTAAGCGTTACACTTTATCATATGGATACACTAAAAAATTATTCATAAATAAGGAGTTGAACAATATGAAATCTTTTAACAGGTACACGGCTGCAATACTTTCGGCGCTGCTGTTAACCTCGGCAATGCCGTTCGCGGCGTCGGCGGCTCAGCAGGAAAATTCAACCTCGGCTTCGTCTGTCATAAGAGGCGACGTTGTTCTTGACGGAGCGGTCAAAATCAGCGACGCAACCGCAATACAGCGGTATCTGGCAAAGTACGAAACACTTTCAGCCGATCAGCTTAAAGCCGCTGACGTTAACGGCGACGGTATTGTAAGCATTTCGGACTCAACCGAAATCCAAAAGTACATCGCAAAGTACGGCAATCCCTACAACATCGGCGAGGTAATCGGTCAGGACGCGACAACACCGACCGAGGCAACTCAGGCGACCGAGCCTTCAACCGAAGCAACTCAGGCGACCGAGCCTTCGACCGAAGTAACGGGCGACGAGTGGAAGCAAAACACCGGCACAATTGAACTCAGCGACAGCGGAATTAAGGTTACCGGCGATGGAATTTCGGTAAGCGGCAATGTGGTGACAATTACCGAAGGCGGCGACTGGGCTGTAACCGGAAGCTGTTCAAACGGTATGATTTATGTTAACACAGGCGAAGAAAAGGACGTAAACGACAAGGTTAAGCTCAGGCTAAGCGGAATGAGCCTTACAAACTCAAACGGTCCGGCAATTTACTTTGACCGCTGCAAAAAGTCGTTCATCACAATTGAGGACGGCACAACCAACACGGTTTCCGACGGTTCAGCCTACAGCACAGATTACGCCGAGGCAAAGGCGGCAATCCACAGCGACGATACCCTTGAAATAAAGGGCAAGGGCACCTTGAACGTAACCGGAAATTACAAACACGGAATCAACTCAGACGATGATATTCTCATCGAAAACGGCGTTATTAACGTGACCTCCGCAAAAGACGGCCTGCACGCAAACGACGATATTACAATCAGCGGCAAAAACGTTAAGCTTACAACCAACGCCACAGGCGACGGAATAGAAAGCGAAGGCACAATCAACATCGACAAGGCGTCAATCAATATGACAGGAGGCGGCAAGGGAATTAACGCGGCAGGCGATATCACCCTTACAAGCGGAACCTATGTTATTGATACCACCGACGACAGCATAAACGGCAACGCGGCTGTTGTTATCTCCGACGGCTCATACGACCTTACCTCGGGCGACGACGCGCTTACCGGAGCCACTGTTGACGTTGCGGCAGGCACCTTTGAAATCGAGAGCACGGGCAAGGGCATTAACGGCGAAGGAAGTATAACCCTGAACGGCGGTACATATACAATTAACTCAAGCGCGGACGACTGCGTTAACGGAAACGCGGCTGTTAACATCAACGGCGGAACCTACACTCTGACTGCGGGCGACGAGGCAATTACAGGCGACACAATCAACATCACCGACGGAAGCTTTACAGCCACCGTAAAGGGCAAGGGTATTAAGGCGACCACCGATATGAACATCACAGGCGGTTCGTTCACGGTTAATTCAACCGACGACAGCGTTCACTCAAACGGCAACATCACAATAAACGGCGGCGAATTTAAGCTGACCTCCGGCGACGACGGAATTCACGCCGACACCACCGTTACAATCAAGAACGGCACAATTGATATTTTAAAGAGCTATGAGGGCGTTGAAGGCAACTTTGTCGTAATTGACGGCGGCACAATTTCGGTAGTCGCAAGCGACGACGGCGTTAACGCGGCAGGCGGCAACGACCAAAGCTCAATGGGCGGACGTCCCGGTCAGAACCAATTCAACCCCGGCGGTTCGTCAACAAACGCGGGAATAACCGTAAACGGCGGTTACCTTTATGTTACAGCCTCGGGCGACGGAGTTGATTCAAACGGAACGCTGACCTTTAACGGCGGCACTGTAATAGTACAGGGTCCGACAAACGGCGGAAACTTCGCCGTTGACGCGGACGGAACTGTTGGATTTAACGGCGGCACGGTGCTGGCAATTGCTTCCTCAAACGCAATGTGGGAGGACATCAACGGCAAGTCCGGCAACTCGGTACTCAACAAGTCAATCGGTTCGGTAAGCAGCAACTCGGTTATCGCGGTTACCGATTCAAGCGGCAAGGTTCTTTCGGCAATCAAGCCCAAAATCACAGGCAATGTCGGCATACTTTACTACACCGACAGAAACAGCTCGCTGACAAGTTGCAAGGCTGTTACGGGCGGAACCTACAGCGGTACTTTTGACAGCTTCGGTTACAGCGAAAGCGGCACAATCAGCGGAGGCACAAGCAAAACCCTGTCAACAGGTACAAGCTCGGGAGGCGGTCCCGGAGGCGGCCCCGGCGGACGCTGGTAAGCAAGGCTTTTATAAAATAATTAATTTGTTATCCGCGGAGTAATCCTCCGTTTGGGTATAAAGGGTTAGGGAAGCGGAGACCGTTATCGGCCTCCGTTTCTTTTTTTTTACTTCGCGTTCTTAACGTTTGATTATTGATAACGTTTGGTGTTTCGCGAGACAGAATGGCATTAAATCAAGCTGTGATGGCAATGGGAACAACGCTTGTTTTTTGTTTCGTGTACTTAACGTTTGGTTATTGATAACGCTTGGCATTATATTCTCTTACCAAACGTCATCGAAACTCACTGCAAACAAACGATTTGCCGATAATTATTGCAGGGAACGCTTTGTGTCTGCCAATATTACCGCATATTATCAAACTACGGTTTTTTGATGAATTGTTGCCGTTAATGGTTGAAATTTATTGATTTCAAGGTTATGGAATGTCCCAAATGTCAATCTCAAGTTAATGAAGGTTCAAAATTTTGCCACATCTGCGGAACGCCGCTGACCGGCGCGGATACATATACTTCCGGCAGCGGCGCGGAGACTCCGGAAGCGGACAACGCTTCGGCTGTTAATCAGTATGACGGACAGCCTGCGCAGCAGGAATTTCAGCAGCAGGAAAATCAGCAGCAGGAAAATCAACAACAGGAATATCAACAGCAGGAAGCCGGACGGCGCGGCAGGCAACGCGGAGTATATGCAGCAGTATCAGCAGTTCCAAAACAGAAACAGCAGGTATGTAAGCCCCAACAAGGATATGCAGCCGCAGTACAACAACATCGGCGCTCCGGTTAATCAGAAAAAATCCGCGAACGTTATTCCCATAATCGCCGTTATTGCCGCGGCGGTGCTGATTATAGCCGGAATTGTTGTCGGAATAATCATATTTTTCTCGGCGTTAAACAACAGCTCCCGGGTTATCGACGATTTTACAAAGGCAGTGAATACAAGGGACGCAAGCGTTTTGGCTCCCGATTTGTTTCCCGAAACAAACGAAACCCTGAACATAAGTCAGATTACATCGTTGTTTAGTTCCCTGCCCGAAGGTCAAATGATTGAGCATACAATTGTTGATACCGACACATACAACAAAAATGACCTGCAGGTGTCCGGCTACGCTTCCGCTCTTTATAATAGCTATCCGTCAATCGGTACGTTCGATAACGTAGAGGAACGCGCTGTTCATACGGTTAAATTCAACGCGGCGAATAAAGGGCTAAATGATTCGGCGGTGCTGTACTTTGACGTTGTTAAGGTTAGCGGACACTGGAAAATTGCCGAAATTAACACTTCAAAGTCTTCGCTTTACGATTATTAAGAACCTTGTGCA
>ONLA01000030.1 GCA_900318495.1 uncultured Eubacteriales bacterium | reverse complement strand
ACTTGTAATGTGATATATTACAAGTGCAAGGTAAATAAACCAAATTAAATTTTTCAGGAGGACAACATTATGAAAATTGCAGTAGTTGCAGCAAACGGCAGAGTATCACAAAAGGTTATAGCGGAAGCGTTAAGCAGAGGCTTTGAGGTTAAGGCGTTCGGACGTGACGTCCAAAACAAAACCGCCGCTGACGATTATGTACAGAAGGACATTATGGATTTAACCAAGGACGACTTAGCAGGCTTTGACGCGGTTGTTGACGGCTTCGGCGCATGGAAGGACGAGGATCAGCCTATGCACGTAAAAACCTCTCAGCACCTCTGCGACGTGCTTTCGGGCACAGGCACACGCCTTGTTATTGTCGGCGGCGCCGGCAGTCTTTACGTTAATCCCGAACACACCGTTCAGGTTAAGGACGGCGCGGACTTTCCGGCTGTTTTCCTTCCGCTCGCAAACGCTATGGGACAGGAGCTTGATGAGCTGAGAAAGCGCGGTGACGTAAACTGGACCTTTATCAGCCCGGCAGGTGATTTTCAGGCGGACGGCGAGCGCACCGGAAAATATATTCTTGCAGGCGAGGAACTGACGCTTAACTCAAAAGGCGAAAGCATTATCAGCTATGCCGACTACGCTGTTGCTTTGGTTGACGAGCTTGAAAAAGGCAGTCACATTAAACAGCGCATTTCGGTTGTAAGAGAGTAATTTGCCATACCACGCGGACGGAAAACATCCGTCCGTGTTTTCTCTTGCGAGGCAAGTTGTAATATGATATATTATAAGTATCAGCTTACAAATGAGGTGTTTTTATGCAAATTACAAGCCGTTTTACAATCGCGGTTCACATTATTGCCTGTATCGACTGCTTTAAGGAGGATTATAAGGTAACAAGCAGCTTTATCGCAAAAAGCACGGGAGTTAACCCCGTAATTATCCGCGGAGTGCTTTCTCAGCTTAAAGAGGCGGGGATGGTGAACATCCGTCAGGGCGCGAGCGGAATTACGCTTGCAAAAAGCCTTGATGATATTACCTTTTATGATATTTACAAGGCTGTTGACAGCGTAAAGGACGAAGGGCTGTTTCATTTTCACGAGAATCCGAACCCTGACTGTCCCGTAGGCAAAAACATCCACTCGGCTTTGGATAACCGCCTTGCGCAGGTTCAGACCGCAATGGAAAACGAGATGAAGCAAATCAGACTCAGCGATGTTACAAATGACGTGCAAAACAAAATAGAGGCGGAAGAATTATGAAAACGGAAGATTACTTAAAATATATTGTAAATGAAATTCACCGCACGGTTGCCGCGACCACAGATGACAACAACCTGCCTGTTACCTGCGCAATTGATATGATGGACGCGGACGGAAACAGCCTTTACTTTCTCACCGCAAAGGGCAAAAGCTTTTATGACAGGCTGAAAAAAAGGAATTATATCGCCTTTACCGCAATGAAGGGTGAGGATACCCTAACAAGCACGGCGGTTTCAGTAAGAGGAAAGGTACGCGAGCTTGGATTTGACAAAATCCCCGAGCTGTTTGAGAAAAATCCGTACATGTACAAAATTTATCCTGCCGAAGAAAGCCGCCTCGCGCTGACGGTATTTCAAATATACGAGGGCTGCGGAGAATGGTTTGACCTAAGCAAAAATCCAATTGAACGAGCGTCCTTCACTTTCGGCAAAGCGAAAAGGCAACAGGAAGGATACGAGATTACCGGTGCCTGTACCGGCTGCGGAAGCTGTGCGAAAGTGTGTCCGCAGAACTGCGTTTCAACCGACGCAATTCCATTTGTCATACAACAGGAGCATTGTCTGCACTGCGGCAACTGTTATTCGGTATGCCCCACAGGCGCGGTTATTAAGAGGTGATTTTAATGAAAAACAAGTATGAATATATGCCGGACGGTTATCAGGAAAGTATCCGGAAGGGGCTCAACGCTCTGCGTGTTTTCAGCCGTATTTCAGGCGGTACCGGCACAAAGGAGGAGCAAGTAGCAAGGCTGAAAAACAAGCTTCGCTCAGCAGACGCCGTTGTAATCGGCGGCGGAGCAGGACTGTCCGCATCTGCGGGCTTCACCTACAGCGGCGAACGTTTTGAACGTTATTTTTTCGATTTCAGACGTGCCTTCGGAATTAAAGATATGTATTCAGGCGGATTCTATCCTTTCCCCGACAACGAAACGCGCTGGGCATGGTGGGCAAGGCACATTTATTTTAACCGTTATGTTAACGCTCCCAAGCCGGTTTACAGCACGCTGGCGGAGCTTGTTAAGGACAGGGATTACTTTGTAATTACCACTAACGTCGATCATCAGTTTCAGCGCGCCGGCTTTGACAAAAGCCGCCTGTTTTACACGCAGGGCGATTACGGACTGTTTCAAAGCGTAAATTCGGAGCTGCAAAAAACATACGATAACCGCGATTGGGTGTTCAGCGCAATGGAGGCTCAGGGCTTTGTCAGGGATGATAACGGAGAATTCCGCGTACCCGAAGACAGGAATATAAAAACGCGTATTCCTGCCGCGCTGATTCCCAAGTGTCCGGACGACGGCAGCGGGGTTGTTATGAACCTTCGTTCCGACGACAGCTTTGTTGAGGACGAGGGCTGGCACAGAGCCTCGGCGGCTTATTATGAATTCCTCAAAAAGCACGAAAACAGCCGCGTTTTGTTTTTGGAGCTCGGCGTGGGAGGCAACACCCCCGTGATAGTAAAGTATCCGTTTTGGCAGATGACCTTGGCAAACAGTAACGCTTTTTATGCCTGCGTAAACCTCGGCGAAGCCGCCTGTCCCGAAGAAATCGCCTGCCGTTCCGTTTGCATAGATTCCGACATCGGGCTTGTTTTGGAGGAGCTGAAAAACTGAAAGGAGCCTGTCCGGAGAAACGGCGAATAATATTTGACGCTTTGCCGTATGAGTGATATAATACCAATGAATCACAGACAAAACGAGGACTGCATATGAACATATTAAAATGCCCTGTTTGCGGCAAAGAGCTTCAAAACGGACAGCGCAGGCTTTTTTGCGAAAACAGTCACAGCTTTGACACGGCAAAGGAGGGTTATGTAAACCTGCTTTTATCGGGCAAGCCGGGCGACAGCAAGGGCGACAACAAGGAAATGGCGCGTTCACGTCACGATTTCTTAAACAAGGGCTTCTATTCCCCTCTTGCGCAAGCGGTTTGTGACTGCGCGGAAAAGTATTCCGCGGACGGAGACACTGTGCTCGACATCTGCTGCGGCGAAGGTTATTACACCGAATATCTGACTAAACGGCTTAAGCGGAGCTTTTTCGGCTTTGACATATCAAAAAATATGGTCAGGCTGGCGGCAAAGCGCAAATGCGGAGCTGATTTTTTTGTCGCGAATATCGCTTCAATCCCCCTTGCGGACAAAAGCGTTAATTTTGCCTTTCATTTGTTCGCGCCGTTTCACGAGGATGAATTTTCGCGCGTTTTGACGAACAACGGCGCCGTAATTACGGCAATTCCCGGAAAAAACCACCTTTACGGTCTTAAAAATGTGCTCTATAGTAAACCTTACTATAATGACGAAAAGCCGCCGAACACATCCTTTTTACAGCTTACGGATACAATCCGGGTAAAAAGTGAATTGCGGCTTTGCAGCCCCGAAGACATAAACGCGCTGTTCCGGATGACGCCATATTATTACCACACCCCTGCAGACGGTATGAAAAAGCTTGAAACGCTTGAAACACTTAAAACCGAAACAGAATTTATACTGCTTATATACAAAAAGCCGCGGCTCTGAACATCGCGGCTTTTTGCATACTTTTTTATAAAAAACCAAAATCAGCTCTTGACAATAAGATGTAATGTGTACTATAGTAAACTTATTAAATACAACATAAAATTTATGAGATTTTTTTACAAAATGAACTTTTCGAGCCTAATGTTTATCTTGATTGCAAAAAACTAAAACTTTTATGCATATAATTAATAAACGTACAATATAAATGTACAATTTTATAGTAGTATTTTCTCCTACTTTATATGATTTGTATAAATTATTGCTCGGTTTTTATTATAATTGTAGTTACTAAAGTAATGTGGCTAACATATTAACCCTAATGCATAAACAGCCGAATTATACATATAACGGAGGATTATTATGAAACCATTAAAAATTAAGGTCAGCATAACCCTTGACGATGATATTGTATACCAGATTAAGCAATTGAGCGAACAGGATGACAGATCCTTTTCTCAATACATTAATATGGTGCTAAAACGCCACATTGCCGAAAAGGAAAACACACAACAGAAAGCACAAGGATAATTTTTACCGGTTGTATTACTCTTTCAGTAGTATTTTATGCTTGTTTATGAGATTTTAAGACAAAACCGCTGCCTTTTTGTATAATATTATAATATATTACAATAAAAGTAGGTTAGGATGATTCTGATGAAGCCGTTAAAAGACAACGTAAGCATTACCCTTGACGAAGATATTGTCAAAAAAATCCGCGAATACAGTGAAATGGACGACCGTTCGTTCTCACAGTACATCAATATGGTGCTCCGCAACCATATTAAAGCCATTGAAGATTTTGCACATACCAAGCGTTAAACACCTGCTTTCGGCAGGTGTTTTTTATCCTAATACTATTTATCTAATAAAGAGAAAGCCCGTTTAAGCTACAAGCTTGCAGCCTAAACGGGCGTTTTTATTATTTATCCGATTTCAAAAAGCCAAAATTTTCAGCTTAGATTTTTTCTCTTGCTACATATGAGGTATGGAGAAGCTCGTGAGCCTTGTGTGAGCCGGGAGTTTCAAGATACTCGTCGTAAATAGCCTTGATTTCGGGGTTGTCGTGAGACTTTCTGTATTCAAGGTCAAGATCGTCCTCATACAAAGCCTTGGCGCGCAAAGCCTTGAGGTCGGTAAAGTTTCTTACGTGACCGGGCTGAATGGGCTGACCGCCGCCGTTTACGCAACCGCCGGGACAGCACATAACCTCGATAAACTGATATTCGCTCTTGCCGGCGCGGATGTCGTCAAGAAGCTTAGCGGCGTTTTTAAGGCCGGATGTAACCGCAACCTTAACCTGCATACCCGCAATGTCGTAAGTAGCCTCCTTGATGTCGTCGGTGCCGCGAACCTCGGTGTAGTCAACGCTCTTGAGATCTTCGCCTGTGAGAACGTCGGCAACCGTACGCAAAGCTGCTTCCATAACGCCGCCGGTCGCGCCGAAGATTGTGCCGGCGCCCGAACCGATACCCATAATTGGATCGAAGTCCTCGTTGGGAAGCGATGTAAACTGAATACCTGCCTTTTTAATCATCTTGGCAAGCTCACGGGTTGTGATTGAAATGTCGTTGTCCTGCATTCCATCGTGTCCCTGGTCGTCGCGCTGAATCTCGAACTTCTTGGCAACACAGGGCATTACCGATACAACAACGATGTCCTTGGGATCGATGCCGGCTTTTTCGGCATAGTAGGACTTAATCATTGCGCCCTGCATCTGCTGGGGTGACTTACAGGTTGAAAGATGCGGAATTAGGTCGGGATAATAGTGCTCGCAGAACTTAACCCAGCCCGGTGAGCAGGATGTAATCATCGGAAGTGTTCCGCCGTTCTTAACGCGCTGAATGAACTCCGTGCCTTCCTCCATAATTGTGAGGTCTGCGCCGAAGTTGGTATCGAACACCTTGTCAAAGCCAAGCATTCTGAGAGCCGCAACCATTTTGCCCTTAACGTTTGTGCCGATAGGCATATCGAAGCACTCGCCGAGGGTTGCGCGGATTGAAGGAGCTGTATGAACAACAACGTGCTTTGCGGGATCGGCAATAGCGTCCATAACCTTGTCGGTGTCGTCACGCTCAACAAGCGCGCCTGTGGGACAAACTACGGTGCACTGACCGCAGCTTACGCAGCTTACGTTGTTAAGCTCCTGGTCGAACGCGCAGCTGATAACGGTGTCAAAGCCGCGGTTGTTCGCGCCGATTACCGAAACATACTGCTGCTTGCAGGCAGCAACGCAGCGGCGGCAAAGGATACACTTGTTGTTGTTGCGAACAAGGTGAAGTGTGCTGTGATCCTCTTCGTAATGAGTTTCCGCTCCAGCAAACTTTGTTTCGTCTACGCCGTATTCAAGGCAAAGCTGCTGAAGCTCGCAGCTGTTGCTTCTGGGGCAGGACAAACACTTTTTGTCGTGGTTTGAAAGCAAAAGCTCAAGGTTTGTTTTTCTGTATTTCTGAATTTGGGGTGTATTTGTAAAGATTTCGGTGCCGTCGCGGTCAATGGGATAAACGCACGCGGCAACTAAGCTTCTTGCGCCCTTAACCTCGCAAAGACACATACGGCAAGCGCCGATTTCGTTGATATCTTTAAGATAGCAAAGTGTCGGAATTTTAATACCGAACTGATGGCAGGCTTCAAGAATAGTGGTATTTTTCTCGACTTGATAGTCTTTACCGTTGATTTTAATATTCAACATTTCCATAGTAATATCTCCTTTCTTTAGCCTTTAGAAATTGCTTTAAACTTACAGGTATCCATACAAGCGCCGCACTTAACGCACTTTTCGGTGTCGATAGCGTAAGCAGGCTTTTTCTTGCCGGGAGCCGTATAGTCAGTAACCGCAATAGCGGAAGCAGGACACTTTCTTGCGCACATACCGCAGCCGATACACTTATCCTTGTCAATTGAGAATTCAAGAAGGTTCTTACAAACCGCAGCGGGACACTTCTTGTCAACAATATGGGAAATATACTCGTCCTTAAAGTAACGAAGGGTTGAAAGAACGGGGTTGGGGGCTGTCTGACCGAGACCGCAAAGTGAATTTGCCTTGATGTAATAGCAAAGCTCTTCCATTTCGTCAATCATTTCCATTGTGCCCTGGCCGTTTGTAATCTTTTCAAGCATTTCAAGCAATCTCTTTGTACCGATACGGCACGGAGTACACTTGCCGCAGCTTTCGTCAACGGTGAACTCAAGGAAGAACTTGGCAACGTCTACCATACAGTTGTCCTCGTCCATTACGATAAGTCCGCCCGAGCCCATCATAGAGCCGATGGCAAGCAGGTTGTCGTAGTCAATCGGAACGTCAAGGTGCTCCTCGGGGATACATCCGCCGGAGGGACCGCCTGTCTGGGCAGCCTTAAACTTTTTGCCGTTGGGAATGCCGCCGCCGATTTCGAACACGATTTCGCGCAAGGTTGTTCCCATTGGAATTTCAACAAGTCCTGTGTGGTTAATCTTTCCGCCGAGAGCGAACACCTTTGTGCCCTTGCTCTTTTCGGTACCCATTGAAGCAAACCAGTCAGCGCCCTTTAAGATAATCTGAGCGATGTTTGCGTAGGTTTCAACGTTGTTAAGGATTGTGGGCTTGCGGTAAAGTCCCTTAACGGCAGGGAACGGAGGACGCGGACGGGGCTCGCCGCGCTTGCCCTCGATTGAGGTCATAAGCGAGGTTTCCTCACCGCATACGAACGCGCCTGCGCCGAGACGGAGCTTGATGTCAAAGTTAAAGCCTGTGCCGAAGATGTCCTCGCCCAAAAGACCGTACTCGTGAGCCTGGTCGATAGCGATTTGCAGACGCTTAACGGCGATAGGATACTCGGCGCGGACATAGATATAGCCCTGTGAAGCGCCGATTGCGTAGCCTGCGATAGCCATTGCCTCGAGCACCGCGTGGGGATCGCCCTCGAGAACGGAACGGTCCATAAACGCGCCGGGGTCGCCTTCGTCGGCGTTACAGCAAACGTACTTTTGGTCGGCGTCGTTGGCAGCGGCAAACTTCCACTTTAAGCCTGTGGGGAAGCCCGCGCCGCCGCGTCCGCGGAGACCTGAATCGAGGATAGTCTGGATAACCTCCTCGGGAGTCATTTCGGTAAGAACCTTACCCAGAGCGGCATAACCGTCCTGAGCGATATAATCGTCAATCTTTTCGGGGTCGATAACACCGCAGTTACGCAGCGCGACACGCTTTTGCTTAGCGTAGAAAGCGGTTTTGTTGAGGGACTTGATTGTATCCTCCTCAACAGTCTCCTGATAAAGAAGTCTTGTTACAATTCTGCCCTTGAGGAGGTGCTCTTCAACGATTTCGGGGATATCCTCAACCTTAACCATTGAATAAAAGCTTCCTTCGGGATAAACAACCATAATGGGACCGAGAGCGCAAAGACCGAAGCAGCCCGTTGTAATAACGTTAACTTCCTTGTCGAGTCCCTTGGCTTTAAGCTCTTCCTTGAGCTTGTCAACGATTTTTAAGCTGTTTGAAGAGGTACAACCGGTACCGCCGCAAACAAGTACATTAGAACGATACATTAATTGCCCTCCTTATTTGGTATAACCGCCTATTGTATATTCAGTTACCACGTTTTTGTTAACAAGGTGATCGTTTACAACTCTTGCAACCTTTTCGGGTGTCATTTTAACATAGGTTACTTTTTCCTCGCCGGGAATTTCAACTTCTACAACCGGCTCATACTGGCAAATGCCGATGCAGCCTGTTTGTGTAACTGTGATGCTGTCGGTAAGTCCGCGCTTCTGGATTTCCTCGGTAAAAGCGTTGAGCACCGGTCTTGCGCCTGCCGCGATACCGCAGGTTGCCATACCAACCAGAACACGGGCAGCGTTGGGGTTTTCCTTTCTGAGATCAAGACTTGCCTTTGCCCTGTCTCTGATAGCCTTTAATTCGGCTAAAGATTTCATAATTCTGCACCTCCGTATATAATTTGAGTTTGTTCTTCTAAATATTGGGTAATCCATTCGATTACATCGGGCGTGTCAAGGCTTACACCCTGAAGCACCTCGCGCAGCTCGCGTGTATCCAAGGTAAACGAGCCTTTGTCGGTGGTGTGTGTAAACACAAAGTCGATGCCGGGATTGCACCTTATTAATATGCAAACCGTTGAATTGATGTCACCCAGCGGAGTCATATCCACGTGGCTTTTAACATAATTTGCCGTTGTTCGCGTTCCCTTGCCCACCTGAGACACAATATCAAAGCTTCCGCCCGTCTGTTCCGCGCTTAGCTTAAACAGCGGAACCCCCAAGCCCACCTTGCGCGTGGTTCTTGTGGTAAAAAACGGGTCGATTACCTGACTGACCTGTTCTTCGGTCATTCCGCAGCCGTTGTCCGCGATTGAAATTGAAAGCAAATCGTCTTTGTCGCTTTCCGTTACGGTAATCGTCACCAAATCAGCCTCGGCGCGAACCGAGTTTTGGGCAACGTCCATAACGTTTAAAGACAGCTCGCGCATCAGTCTTTGTATTTGTTAAGGATATCGTCAACGTCATCAACAGTGAGTCTGCCGTAAACATCCTCGTTAACGGTAATTACCGGAGCAAGTCCGCACGCGCCGATGCAGCGGCAGGCTGTAAGCGAAAATTTACCGTCGGGTGTGCACTCCTCGGCTTCAATGCCGAGCTTTTCGCTGAGCTTGTTAAGGATGTCGCCAGAGCCCTTTACATAGCAGGCTGTGCCGAGACATACAGAGATGTTGTACTTGCCCTTTGGCGAAAGCGCAAACTGAGAGTAGAATGTTGAAACTCCGTAAACCTCCTCGAGCGGAACGTTAAGACCTTCCGCAACCATCTTCTGAACTTCAATCGGAAGATAACCGTAAATTTCCTGCGCTTCCTGCAAAACAGGCATTACAGCGCCCGGATCATCAATGTTACGGGCAATAGCTTCCTTAAGCTTTGCTTCCTGCTCAGGCGTTCCCGCAAAGGGAATAGTGCTGATTTTCTTTTGCATCGTTTTTCCTCCCTGAATAAGTTTTGTGCTTTTTGGTCTAATCCTGCACAAAAAAGAAATGTGTCATCTTTTGTTAAATGTACATAAAAAGGTATAGTTCAATCGCACAATTATCAAATGATATTATAACATAATTACGCGGCAAAGTCTACAACAAATTTACCTTTTTAATGTTAAAATCCGACACAATTTTGACCGGATTAGGCAAATTATAGCAATTTATTGTTCCATTCAGCAAAATGTAGCATTGTCCGCCTCATTTTGCGTTTGTTTGTAAAGCTTTTAATTTTTTCGCGGTATAGCAAAATTTTGTTTTCCGCGGTTTTTATACATTATTTATAAGGATTGCGCCGGGGGTGTGTCAAGCAGCGAAATTACGTTTTCCGCGCTCAGCGTTTCAAGCTCAAGGGTGTTTTCGGCTTCGCGCATATTTTCAAGATAATGCGCGTCCGAGCTTGTGACGATGTTCAGCGTATCCAAAATTTGATGCTGCTGCCTCAGCGCGGCAAGCCTTGACCTGTCGGCAAGCTCGGCTGTAACAAAGCCGCAGTACGGGTCGATTTCGCCCAGCACTGAAAGTATTGAAAGGCTGTCGCGGTCAATGTGCGCCGGATAGCAGATTCCGCCGAACTCCCTTGCCTTTTTGTACGCGTCCATTATGCTGATAAACGACGCCGGCAAAAGCAGGTGTTCAATCTCGCCGGTTTCCTCGTCAAGCTCGTTCATTATAACCTGTCTGCCGTAAATTTCCGCCTTGTTTTTAACCTTAATCCTGTGCGCGTCAACATATTCGCTCCAGTCGAGCGCGCATTCAAGCGTTGGAAACAGGCACACCGCGTGGATATCCTCGCTGGTTGTCAGCTCCATTCCGGGAATAACCAGCACGCCGTTTTTTTTGCCCGCCTTTATGGTTGCCTCGCAGTTAAGGCAGGTGTTGTGGTCGGTCAGCGCGATTACGTCAAGCCCCAAAAGCTTTGCCATTCCGGTTATGTTGTTGGGCGTCATATCCATATCGCCGCAGGGCGAAAGGCAGGAATGAAGGTGTAAATCATAAAAATACTTCATATCGTTTAAATAAGCGCGCTTAGTTTTTTTGCCACGTTGTAGCTGTTTTCCTCGGAAGCCAAAATATTCACGCCGTGTATTTCAGCCTTCTGCCTTGCGTTTTCATCAAGCGGAGCGTTTTCAACAAGAACAATGCAGCTTACGTCGGCAAGGGTAGCAACCGCGATTGAGTTAATGTTGCCCATAACCGTGAGCCACGCGCTGTCCGAGGGTGCTCTGCCCATTACCCAACTGAGCAAATCGCCGATGTAGCAATCTTTTATTTCGCGGTCAAGCTCGTCGCCCGTAAGTATTTTAAGGTTAAGTTTATCCGCGAATTCCTGTACTGTCATTTTAACTCATCCCCTTTATACTAATACTATTCTATACTATTCTCTTATAAATCCCTTTAAAATCAAATAGTGTTTTTCAGCTGGTCGTAAACATTCTGGATTTTGGCTTTAAGGCGGTGTATGCAGTCGCTTTCCCTCGCCTTGCCTCTTACCATATCCTCCGCCATCGCGCGGCAGGTCGGCGCTCCGCAGGAGCCGCAGTCAAGCCCCGGCAGTCCCGCAAGAATTTCCTCCATTTCGGACATCATACTCATCGCCTTTACAATGTCCTCGTCCAGCCTGAAAATGTCGGCGTCGTATTCAAGCTCGTTTTCCCACATCATCATATCGAGCTGTTTGTCCTGAAGATGATTCATTGAAACGGGCATATATTTTCTCAGCTTGTGAATTCTCGCCTGAGCCACATACGGGTTTTCAACCGTGAGCACTCCGCCCACGCAGCCGCCCGAGCAGGCGTTAAGCTCGATAAACTCAACGTCGCGAATGTGGTCGTCCTCAAGCTCCTCGAGCACGCGGATAACGTTTTCGATTCCGTCGGCGGCAAGGTATTTGTCGCCGAGCATAGCCGCCGCTTCTCCGCCAGACGTCGCCCAGCCTATGCCCATAAGTCCGGACTGCGCAATAAATTCAACGTCCGTTAAATGATCCATTGCGCGCGTAAGCTCGGGATAGATTTTTGAAATTGCTATAGCGCCGTTAACCGCCGATTTTTCGGCGTAGTTCGGCGAATGAACCTCGGTGACCTTGGCAGGGCACGGAGTAATAAAGAATACTCCGATATCCTCATCGGCAAGCCCCGTTGCCTCCCGCGCCTCGCGGCGCGCTATCTTCGCGCTGACCTCCATCGGCGCTTTAAGAGGCATAACGTTGTTGCAAAGCTCGGGAAACCGTATTTTAATCAGCCTTACCACAGCCGGGCACGCCGAGCTGATTATCGGCTTTTTAAGCTTGTTTTCCTTTATAAGCTTGCGCGTTGCCTCGCTGACAAGCTCTGCTCCCCTTGACACCTCAAAAACCTTGTCAAAGCCGATTCTCTTCAGCCCTGTAAGCACAATATCAATATTGTCAAGGTGGTTAAACTGCCCGAACAGCGCCGGCGCGGGGATTGCTACCTTATACTTATATTTATTTATTTCATCAAAGGTTGTACTGTGTGCCTTTTTTGCGTGGTGAGGGCAAATCCTTATGCACTCGCCGCAGTCAATGCACCGTTCCGAAAGAATTTTCGCCTTGCCGCCGTGGACGCGGATTGCCTCGGTGGGGCAGCGTTTAAGGCAGTTGGTGCAGCCGCAGCACAAGTCGGCTTCAAGCTCAACCGAGTGAAAGTATTTACTCATGTCTGCTCCTTTAACTTTGGGTTATTGGTTTACCTTAACGGTCAAATACAGGTTTGTGCCTACACCCAGCGTAGTTTCTATTCTCATATCGTCAGTGTACTTTTTTATATTAGGCAAACCCATTCCTGCGCCGAAGCCCAGGTTTCTAACATTGTCGGGCGCGGTTGAAAAGCCCTCCTGCATAGCCTTGTCAACGTCGGCAATTCCGGGGCCGTGGTCGGCAAGCAGTATCTCTATCCGGTCGGGATAAATGTCAACGTCGCAGTAACCGCCGTCGGCATGAATAACCATATTGATTTCAGCTTCATACATTGCAATTGCAACGCGCCTGATTGCGTCGCTGTTGAAGCCCAAAGATTTAAGGCGTTTTTTTACAAGCCCGCTCGCTTCGCCGGCACGTGTAAAATCCTCGCCCGAAACCTCATAGTGAAGATGTATTGCGTTGCTCATACCTTAGTTCCCCCAGACAGACCGTTTGAATACAAAAGACCGCAGGCGGTAAACATTCTGTAGCGGGTTTTCATCAGCGTGATTCCGCGGCTTTCCGCAAGGCTGATAATGCTTTGGTCGGGATCTTTTCCGCGTACAAAAACAATGCACGCCATATCCATCATTTCGGCTGTGCGCACAACCTGAGGGTTAACAAGTCCCGTGAGCAGCACCGACTGATCCTTAACAAACGCCAGCACATCGCTCATCATATCGGAGCCGCAGGCGGTTTTGATTTCCTGATTCAAATCGCCCTCACAAATTACCTCGCCCTCGAGTATATTAATAATGTCCTTTACAATCATCTGTTTACTTCCTTTCCGGCTTATTTGCACATAGAATAAAGCATTATATTATTGTTTATTATAACATATAAAAACAGCAAGTACAATTAGCAATTTTTATATAATATTTTGATTTTTTTGACAAATTTGCCATAATTACAGTTGGCAAAAATTCATTAAAAAAAACTGTCTTTTAATGTTGAAAAAAAGCCATAAAAGTGATAAAATGTATTTCATATGATTTTCATATAATCTGTTAAGAAGGGATACAATGCTAAGAGACTTAAGACCTACCGATAATATTAACGGATACGATGTAAGACCGGGATATTACGATATGAACGGAGCCACACCCGTGCGCGGAGGCGTTTGCTTCACCGTAACTTCGGTGTACGCTACCTCGTGCACCCTGCTGCTGTTCAGACCGGGCGCGCGCAGACCGGCGGTTCAAATTCCTTTTCCCGAGTCCTACAAGATAGGAAGCACCTATTCAATGATTGTTTTCGGACTTGAAGCCGAAAAATTTGAATACGCCTACTCTTTTGACGGTCCGTTTGATCCTAAAAGAGGGCTTTTGTTTAACAAACAAATGTACATTCTCGACCCTTACGCAAAGGCTGTCACAGGTCAAAGCGACTGGGGCAAGCCTCAGCTTGACCGCTGCGTTTACAAGGCGAGAATAGTTTTTAACGATTACGACTGGGGTAATTTTAAAACTCCTTCAATTCCGCTTGAGGAACTGATTATTTACGAGCTTCACGTAAGAGGCTTCACCCAGGACGAATCCTCGGGAGTAAAAAACCGCGGTACCTTTGCCGGAATCCGCGAAAAAATCCCCTACCTTAAAGAGCTCGGCGTCAACGCGGTTGAGCTTATGCCGATTTTTGAGTTTGACGAAAACGGCGCCTACCGTTATTACGAAGGCGAAAAGCTTTACGATTACTGGGGATACAACACCGTTTGCTTCTTTGCTCCCAACACAAGCTACGAATCCGACCACCGCCACCACCGCGAGGGCACCGAGCTTAAACAGCTTATCCGCGACCTTAAATCAAACGGCATCGAGGTTATTCTGGACGTTGTTTTCAACCACACCGCCGAGGGCAACGAAAAAGGTCCGTTCTTTTCGTTCAAGGGACTTGATAACAACATCTACTATATGCTTACGCCCGACGGAAAATACTACAATTTCAGCGGCTGCGGCAACGTGCTTAACTGCAATCACCCAATGGTTCAGGACTTTATCAAAAACTGCCTGCGCTACTGGGTTACCGAATATAAAATTGACGGCTTCCGTTTTGACCTTGCCTCAATCCTCGGACGCAACGAGGACGGCTCGCCCATGGATCAGCCTCCGCTGTTAAAAAGCCTTGCGTTCGACCCCATTTTGGGCGGCACAAAGCTGATTGCCGAAGCGTGGGACGCCGGCGGACTTTACCAGGTCGGCAGCTTCCCGTCGTGGAACCGCTGGGCTGAATGGAACGGAAAATACCGCGACGATATGCGCCGTTTTCTCAAAGGCGACGGCGGACTGGCGTGGGCTGCGACCCACCGCCTTACCGGTTCAAAGGACCTTTACGACCCGTCGCACCGTCCGAACTGCGCTTCGGTTAACTTCATCACCTGCCACGACGGCTTTACGCTTTACGATATGTATTCCTACAACGTGAAGCACAACTGGAAAAACGGCTGGGACAACACCGACGGCGCAAACGACAACAACAGCTGGAACTGCGGCGTTGAAGGCGAAAGCGACAATCCCGAGGTTAACAAGCTGAGAATCAAAATGGTAAAGAACGCGTTTGCCACGCTTATGCTCAGCCGCGGCGCGGCGCTGTTTTTGGCGGGCGACGAATTCTGCAACACCCAGTTCGGCAACAACAACCCCTATTGCCAGGACAACATCACCTCGTGGCTTGACTGGAGCCGCAAGGAAAAATACAGCGATGTATTCGAATTTTTCAAGTATATGATAGCGTTCCGCAAGCGTTTTCACGTTATCACCAAAAACAGGCGCACCTGTACCTGCACCCTGCCTCCCGAAAGCCTTCATTCGGTTCAGCCGTGGAAAACCGATTTCGGCGAGGATTCGCGCATGGTCGGCGTAATGTATGCCGGAGCCTCCGACGGCTTCGAGGGCATTGACGAAATTGTGTACTTCGGCATTAACGCCTACTGGGAAAAGCTTGACGTTGAACTGCCCGGGCTTCCCACAGGTTATGTTTGGAAGCTGTACGTTGACACCGGCAAAAGCGCCGAGCACGTTATTTGCGAGCGCAACAACATTATGCTCTACAACCGCAGAATCTCAATGCAGGGACGTTCGGTAATAGTAGCCGTCGCCCAAAAAATGTGGTAATATTTACGACGCGTTTTTCAGGACGCGTACTTAACGTTTGATTTTTTGGTAACGTTTAATGTTTCGCGAGTTTTTCAGATCGCGTACTTAACGTATAATTTTATGGTAACGTTTGACGTTTCGCGAGAAAGAACAGAAATTAATCAAGCTGTGATGGCAATAAGAACAACGCTAAATTAGTATGCACCTCAATTAAACGGCTTCTTATACTAATTCCTGATAGAAATTAGACTTATATTGAAGGACGCGGCAAGGCCGGCGCCTTGCAAGGACGACAACGCAGTATTGCGGAAAATAGACCGCAAAGATTGGCTACTTTTTATTAGGTATTAGTATTAAACGGCTTCGCGGATGTTTCCTACGTTTAAAGACTTTACCTGCAAAACAACTCATTCAAAACCAAACGGTTACTATTTCATTTTCATTATACAAAAAGGTTCGGCAGATTTTACATCCGCCGAACCTTTTTATTATCGAACCTTTTTATTATTTAATTATTATTTTACCGTAACCTTGCACTGAGCGGTTTTACCGTTATAGAGCGTGATTTTTACATATGCCGTGCCCTTGCCGACAGCCTTGATTGTCGCCTTGTTGCCGCTGCCCTTTGTAACAGTCGCAACCTTAGTATTGGTGCTCGACCATTTCAGGTTGGCGGCGTTTGCGTAAGAGCCGCTGTTCGTGCTTTCGCTTATCGTATATGTTTTTCCCTTATTGAGCGTTATG
>ONLA01000027.1 GCA_900318495.1 uncultured Eubacteriales bacterium | reverse complement strand
GCGTTCTACAGACGGTTCGTCCGCGGGGTTGGTTCTGGCAAGCAGATAGCCCTGAATGTAATCGCAGCCGGCTTGCGATGAAGCAGCCATCTCCTCCTCGGTTTCTACGCCTTCGCACAGCGCCTTAATACCCAGAAAATGAGAAAGCTTAACAATACCGCTGAGCAGCTTTTTGCCCTTTTCCGATTCTGATTCAACAATAAGCTCGCGGTCAATTTTGATAATGTCAACCGGATAATCGTTCAAATCCTTAACCGATGAATAACCGCAGCCAAAGTCATCAAGCGCGATACGGCAGCCCAGCTGCTTGCAAACAGCGATGTTGTCCATAACAAGATTTTTGCTTTCGGCAAGCGCGTCCTCGGTAATTTCGATTACCAGCTTGTTGATGTCAAAGTCGTATTGCCGTGTAATTTCACTGAAGCGTTCCGCAAAATTCTTGTTTGAAAGGGTTATACGCGTCATATTACATGAAAGCCAAAGGTTTTTCTTTGGTGTTTGCTTCCATTCCTGAAGTGTGCGGCAACACTCGCCGAGAATATAAAAGTCGAGTTCATCAATCATTTCGGCGGTTTCAAGCATATGAATATAATCCGACGGGTCAATCAAGCCCTCGTCGGGGTTATCCCAACGCGACAAAGCCTCCGCGCCGCAGGCAACCTTGCCTTCTCCGTCAAAAATATACTGCACATACAAACGGAATTCCTTTTTGTCGAGCGCTTCGCGCAGCTTCTTTTTCAAACTGCTGACATATTCCTCGCGCTTAATCAGCTTAGCGTCCGAGAACACATAAGAAGCACCTGTTTCCCTTGCACTGTAAAAGCCGTGTCTGGCATTGAACAGCGCCTTTTCACACGGGGTGTTCGGCGCGTCAAGGTGATACACACCTGCCTGAAAGTGAATGTGATACTTGGTCATTACGTCGCTGTTGAACCTGTTTAAGCGCGAAAGAAGCTGTTCAATAAACTCCCTCGCCTGTTCCTCAACCGGCGCCTCGAAAGCAAGCGCGAAGCGTCCGTCCGAAACACGCGCGCAGAAGTCGGTATCTCTCGCTTCCTGAGCAATTTCAGACGCGGCATACATCTGAATTTCCTCCGAAACCGTTGTGTCGGCATACTGGAGAATTCGCTGAATGTCGATGCCTATATAGGCAATATATTAAAGCGGACTTGAAGCCGGAGAAATAAAGCTGTTATACCACTGCTCAAAATACAGGCTGTTACCGATACCCGTCAGCGGGTCGGTCAATCTGCTTTGCTTAGCCGCCTTGTCTCTTTTGCGGCGCAGAATAATGTTAATTACCATTATGATAACAAGTATTAAAAGTCCCGCGATAACAAATATAAGCCAGTACGGAAAATCATTTGGAGATTCGGTTACGGCGGTTTCAACCGAAAGGCGCAGAATTTCTTCCGATGAAGCCGATTGAAGCGCCGAGGTAACTTTATTAACCAAATCATCAGGCGCAATTGAGGTGAATCCTATGCAAAGCTCAACCTCTTCCTTATTCTTGGTATAAGTGAGTATGTGCACCTCTTTACTCAAATCCTCGACATCGCCCTTGGCGTGAGCGGAAACAATTTCAACCTGGTTGTTCTTCGCAAGGCGGTACTGAGAATTGGTGGTGCCTGAGTTAATATACGAAAAGTCTATACCGTTGCTGTCCGAGATTTTCTTGTAAAGCTCGGGCAAAATTCCCTTATATTCCTTATCCTGAGTATCATAATACTCAATCGGGTACATATCGGGGTCTCCGGCAATGTAAATTGTACTTCCGTTTGTCGGTTCATCAACCGTATATACCGCCGCGTCCGCGGCAAATGTTCCGAATAGCAACAGCACTGCGGCTGTGATAATCGCTGTAATTTTAAGTTTCATAGGCGTACCTTATTTCAAATTAATCTTTTGTCGCTGGATTTTTCCCCACTGGTTTTTCTTCTTTTTATAACCTATAAACGCCGTAGCTCTAACCCACGCCATAATAAATCGCAGCACACAAATTTCCACGGTGCAAAGCAGCAGAGCCTTCAGCACGTCGCGGAAGGTTACCTTCAGGTCGATGGTTTGGGTTCGCGCAAAGAAAGCGGTCATCGACATAATCGAGCCGAACAGTGCGTAAATGCCGAAAAACAACAGCATAAACGGCACGTTTATCAGGTCAACCAAAAAGGCAAGAATCATACAGGCAATGCCGAAAACCTCGATAAACGGCGAAAGCAGCTCGTAAATCAGAAAATAGAAGTAAGAAATGAAGCTTGTAAGCCCGAATTTGGGATTAGCCAGCATAACGCGGTGTCTCCACATTGACTGAAACAAACCGATGTGCCAGCGCCTGCGCTGCTTGCTGAGGTCTTTCAGGTTTTCGGGAACCTGCGACCAGCAAATTGCGTCGGTGGCGTAGCGGATAAGATAAGGAAGGTCGTTGTTAACGCAATAATCGTGAAGCTTAACAACAAGCTCCATATCCTCTCCCATAGTAGTTGCGTCGTATCCTCCGGCGGACACTACGGTGTCCTTTTTAAACAACCCGAAGGCGCCGGAAATAATCAAAGAGCCGTTGAATTTATCAAAAAGTATTCTTGACGCAAGGAACGAACGGTCGTATTCAAGCACCTGCATACAAGCAAGAAGATTACGCGGCAGACGGTAGTTTATTACCCTTCCGTTTTCGATTTCAACGCTGTTAGACGGTCTTATCGCGCCGCCGACAGCGACAACGTTTTCGTTTTCGAGCACCGGCTTAACGATTTTGCTGAGGGAATCGTGCTGCAGAACCGAATCCGCGTCAATACAGATAAAGTAAGGATATTTGCAGGCGTTTATGCCCATATTCAAAGAATCCGCTTTACCGCCGTTCTTCTTACGAATCAGCGTAAGAGGCACCTTTTGCGCAGCCGCCTCATATATAAACTCTGCCGGCTGACAGTTTATTTTGCGCTGTATCGGGCGTCGAATCGGCAGCATATCAAACGCGTTTATAAGCTTTGCCGAGGTTTCATCGCCCGAACCGTCGTCAACTACTATAATTTCGTACAGCGGATAATCGAGCGACAACAGGGAACGCACGTTTTCAACAATGGTAACGTCCTCGTTATACGCCGGCACAATTATGCTGATTGGCACAAAGTGGTCTTTTAAAATAGTGTTTTTCAGTCTGTCCTGCTGACGCTTTTTAAACAAAGACGATGAACCGGTGACAACCGAAATAAACAGAAAGGTTGAGTAACCGAGCAGATAAGCCACAAAGAAAAACTCTACGCCAATCAAAAACGGCTTGATAAACTCAAACGCGGTATCGTTAAACAGAAAAAATCTCATATGGCTTTCGCACTCCTTTCGCTCAGCTTTTTACGGTCAAACCTGTAGCGCATCATTTCGCCTGCGTAACGGTCGTCTCCTTCAAAAATGTCAATAAAGTCAGCGTATTCCAAGCCTAAGTTCTCAAGCGCCTGCGAAGCATTCAAACGCACATACCAGTTGCGGCTGCTCAGGTTCTTTTTTAGCGCCGCAATGGTGCGGTCGCACGGGTAAGAAGCCAGCGCGAAGCAGGTGATGGATGTGTATTCCCACCGGAGTTCGTCCTCGTGCTCGGCATACCGCATAAGCTGCTCATACGCAGGCTGATACGGGTACTTGCCCAGATAGCGTATGGCGCAAAAGTGGATTTCGCTGTCGTGATTCTCCTGAAGCAAGCGCAGCATTCTTTCCTGATAATCTCCCGATGAAAAGCGGAAATAATCAAGAATTGCCAGCTGAGTGTTCAGCGAGTAATCCCAAAAATGCTCCCACAGACAATCGTTCAGTTCTTTTCTGTCGCCGGCAAATGACATTAACCCGTCTGTGAGCAGTTTTCTGTTATGGTAATAGCCGGTATGGTCAATAATCAAAAGCGCGTCGGAAACGTTTTTGCTGATGCCCATTGAATAGAACGCGTTAAGCGCGTTTTCGCGGCAATAAATAGAAGGCTTTTCAAGCAAATCAACAAGCATCCGGTTGATTTCCGGCGAATCCTCGCCTTCAAACAAACGGTAACGCGCGATAACATACGGATAGTAAGCCATCTGTATTTCGTTTTTTGGGCTGTAACGGTTAGCCAGCGCGATAAAAACGTATTCAAGCTTGCGAAGATAATCCCTTAATTCGACAGGATATTCATCGTAAAGAATCTCAAGCGACTTGTCAAAAGCCACAAGCTCGCGCACATGAACCAACCGTTTAAGAAGAAAAATACGGTGACGGTCGTCAAGAACAGCCTTGCCGAATTGGTCTTTAATCAGGTTAATGTAATAGAGCCGGTTCTGTTCGGTTTCCCTGTCGTTGTGACTGAACAGAAAGATACACACAATATTAAATCCGATCATCGCCGTGCATATAGCAAGATAAACGTAAACTAATATCTCAATCTTCATCCTGATCTCCCCAGTATTTCTGTAAAACGTAATAGGAGCTTTTCAGTCTCTCGTGATAGGTAACATTGTTGTCCCAGCGCTCGAGCTTAACCGGACTGAGCTCGGCTCGGCGCGGACCTCCGTCGTCAGCGGAAAGCCCCGCCCAGATTTTGTCAACCTCGATGTATTCGATTCCGTAATGCTCATAGTAATCGTCGTGAATCGTCATCAGCGACGGATCCGAAAAGTTGAGCAGCTGCCAGGGCAGTTTAATTTCCACAAAGCCGTCGCCCGCCATAAAGTCAGCCAGCGAATTAAAATCCGGCGACGACGGGTTAGCGTTGCCGTAAGTCAGCTTTCCGGTTTCGAAAACCTCCGCGGGCGCCTGCAAATTGTTGTATAACAACGGCGTCGCGGTTTGCAGAATCATATCAATATTTGTAAATCGCGGAGAATCCTTTGAGGGAATGTTGTCCTTTAGGTAGGTGTTAAATTCGTAAACGTTTTCCGAATAGTTGCTTCTGAGCACCTCATAGCGCTCCTGAACCCTTACGCGGCTGTTGCTTTTGCCTTCAAGCTGAATAATAAAGTCAATTGCCCGGTCGAACAGCATCTTTTTTTCCTCATAATAGCTGCTGCCGCTTTTCGGAGTGATGTCAAGCGGAATATAAATTTTATCGCTGTCGATATTCAAGCCGTCTTTTTTAACCATAAAATAAACAAACTTTTCGTCATACTTCATGGAAAGAGTCATATCGCCGCGTTTTGAAACAAGGTCGGAATCGTTCCACTCGGAATTGTCGCCGTCAACATAACAAACCGACTCCTCTTTGCCCGGGTCAAAGGAAAGCAGACCGAAATACTGCTCGTTTGTCTGATAGTCAGACCAATACGGCGTTCGCTTAAGGTTTACGGCATACATTGTGTTCCAGGTACGCTTGAACCACTCGTCCTGCCACGAGAACACACAGCAGCCGGAACATCCTGCCGCCTTGATGTCCTTATAACAGTCAACGATAGCTTTACCCTGATCCTTTTCGGACATATTACCCTGGTTTCTGCCGAGGTTCATTTCACGCTGAGCCATACCGCGTCCGGTCGAAACGCCGAACTCCGAAATTACGACCGGCATAGTGTGATACCTTGTCAGCATTGACAAATAAGCGCGGTAGGTGTTAAGCACTCCGTCGGTGTAATAAGGCGAAAGGTCGTCAAAGCCTAATTCGCTCCAGTCAGAAATATACGCGAGATAGTCCGGATAGTACGGATAAACGTGATAGGAAACAAACTGGCCGGAAAGGAAATCCTCGGTTGTTTTTATATGCTCAACATCCACCTTGCCGCATTTCATAAAGAAGCGCTCGATATCCTCGGGGTAATCAAACGGGTCGGTAGTAGGCCAGTTAGAAAAAGCGACCAGCTTTTGTGTTTTATATCGGTTTGATTCGTATTCAACCACCTTGTCGCCCACCTCGGCGAGCATAGCCTCAAAGGGTGTTGCCTCGGGCGAGGTGTAAAAATACTTGCCCTTATAGCGGTCGGCTCCTTCAATGTCCCCGAACTGCTCGTTGGTGTAGGCAACAGTCACGTCCTCCCACTCTACGCCGAGAATGTATCCGATAACCCACTTTGAAATGTCATGAAGATAAAAGCCCGAGCCTGCCGAAGCCATTCTTCCGAGTCCGATTTTTTTATTGCCGTGGATAACATCCAGCATAGAACGGCAGTCCGACAAAAATCTTTCCTTAAAGCCCTGATCCAAGGCGCTGCGGTGAGAGTTCTGAGTGTAGTCGTTAACCCATACGCCGTGAATAATCCACAGCGGATTGTCATTGTCCTTGTTGTATTCATAGAACGCATCGTAGAAAACATCCTGCTGAACCGTGTAAATGCGGATAGTGTTAGCGCCCATTTCCTGAATGTACTTAAACCACCGCTTATACGTTTCCTTGTCAATGGCAAAGTCGGTTGACCACTCGCCCGGCTTACCTGAGCCCAAATTGACGCCCTTAATCTCGAACGGCTCGTAATCGCCGTCCTTCAGCATCATAATTTTGTCGCCCTCGGTGCGCACAAAGGTGGTCGGCACATTGCCTGGATTAAGTTCAATATACCAGCCGAGCCGGAAATATGCGGTATCGAGCCCCAAAGCAAGAAGTACCACGATACTTACAATAATAATAAATTTCTTCATAGCGTCTCCGTTAATATAGAGTTGCCTTTAGTTAGCGTTTTCAATAAATTTCTTAACACGCGATTCGGCGCTGTACTGCGCCAAAACATCTATGTCTTTATCCAAAAACCTCGAACGGTCGTGAATAAAGGTTTTAAGCTGAGTCACGGCGCCGTCAAAGCTGTGAATATTTCTATCCTGCGGCCACAGCAGCTCGTTGTCATTAAAGGAATAGCCCCAGCGCTCAAAATTACGGTCAACCGCATCGCCGAGATAAGCGATTGTGTCATCAATATACTTGTTAAGATATTCATCAGACAAAACGCCCTTGCGCAGGGTACGGTAACGGTCAACAATACGTTCGGTAAAATCCTTGTTTTTGGAAAGCATCCAATACCACGGGTCATTGATAATCTGAAAATCGTCCGTATCTATCGCCTTTTCCTGATAGTTATCGCAGGAATTGTTAAAATCCCAGATACACATCCGGTATTTTCCGTCCTTATCCTTGTAAATATAAGTGGAAAAATTGTCGGCGTCGTAGTTTCCGGTGAATTCGTTGATGATAAAATAGTCAACAAAGGAATCTATGTCAATTGTCTTTTTAAAACCAAATTCATCGCTGTCAAAGTCATAGGAATAAATTGACTTTTCAAATGCCGAAAAGTCCTTGGTAATAGACGTTGCCAGCTCGGGAGTGATATTCTTCGGTCCGGGATATTCAATATTGATACCGCTGGTTTTATTCATACGGTAAGCGTATTTTGTGAAGTTGTTTATATCCTTCTCAGAGGTTCTGTCCATTCTCAAAAGATAGCCGCTGTAGGTACTATCCTTTTTATCGACCGAAAGCTGCAGCCGCGCGCCGTTTTCGCCTGCCGTAATGTTTTCTGTCATTACATAAACGCCCTCGTACTTACCGTTGATAAACACTTCACAAAACCGCACGTTCGGCGCGTAAGACATAATCTCGCCGCCGATGTTGTACCACATATAGTTGCGTATAAGGGTTTTGTCAAGAAACGGTCCGTGCAGTATCCATTCGCTGTGCGCCGGCATTCCCATAACGCTTTGATTGTTGCTTTTTCCGTCGCTGTCAATCAGTTTAATCTTATAGCCGAGCTTATCAAAATAGCGCGAGGAGTTGCCGTGAATATGAATTGTCGCCTCGCTCTCAATCGTAGGACTGTCATTGAGGTGATTGTTGGTTTCCTCGTGGTCGGTAATCTTAACGGTTGAGATTATGCGGTCGGAGCCGTCGGAAGCGGTTGTAAATCCGGCGGTTCTGCCCTTTTCGTTCAATATCGGCTTACCGGGAATATCCTCTTTTGTTTCAATCTGAACCAGCGGAAGATGTGTACAAAACACACTGCCGCCGTGATCCGTGCAATCAGGCTTTGCCTTGGCGGATAAGTGCTGATGCACCCTTGACGGATCCTGATACACAAATATCGTGGCGGTAAATCCTGTAATCAACAGCGCGACGCAAAGAATGATACCGATTATTTTATTTTTCATTCATACACCGCCTTTCACTGCCAATGATAAAAATGTTATTCTTCAATGTAATACTCTATGGGCTTCTTTGTCATTCGCGCGACTCTGCGAAGAACCGCGGATTTGCGGTTTAAGCCTGCCTCGCGAACGAAGTAATTTGTCATACTCCGCCGCAGAAACTCATCGTCTCCCGAATAGAGCAGCTTATATCCGCTTTTAAACCACGCCGTATCGGAAAGCTCCGTTCTTCGCGAATACGGATACGCCATTGACAAGGGCGTTGTGTTAAAATACTTTTTAAAATTCCTCGCGGTATCCGCATAATCCTTTTGCGCTATCGGCAGGAAGGTTTTTATGGTGTCGCCTTTCTTGGTTGAAGCGCCGCAGCGGCCGTCGTGTAAAAAATAATGCTGTTTGTCGGTGTGACTGATTATTTCAACCGCGCCTGACTTTGACATCTCGTCAAGCTCCTGCCAAGTGCAATAAGGAGCTTCGCTTTTTGAACGTGCGTCGGGAGCGTTGGTCGCGTTGTCGATTTCGTACCCGATAACCGACAGCGACGCCTTCATTTTATACTTTTTAAGCAGCGGCCACGCGCGCTTATATACGCCGTACTTGCCGTCGTCAATCGTGATTATAAGAGGCTTTTCGGGCATTTCGCCCTTGCCTTCAAGGTAGTTAATAAGCTGTTCCGCCGTAATGGTCGTAAAGCCCTTGCTCTCAAACCATTTAAGGTCGCTCTCAAACTCGTCAGCGTAAACAGCGTATTCGTCAAAAGCAACGCCGGAATCAAGATCCTCCTGAGTTACAAACTCATGATACATCAAAACCGGTACGCCGAACACGCTTCCGGGCTTATAGCCTGTTTTTCGCGGCTCACTCAACTCGCTGCGGTACTCTCCCCTAACCGTGCGCACGCGATAGAACCAATCGGTTTTTTTATCCGTGTGTTCATCATAAAAGTACGGTTCATCCGAGGTTGAAACCATTTTATAACCGCCGCTTTCGGAAGCCGAGCGCGAAAACTCGTAGGTGCAGTTATCCTGCGGCTTTACGGAAACCACAGCGGTATATTTGTCCATAGCGGTAACGGAATCAATATCCGGCTTTTCAGGCGCTTTTACGTTGCCGCCCGAACCGGACGACTGAATTACGAGCGAACTTTCCAGCGAGTCGGACACGCCGTTTTTGCCGATAATTTCCAATTTATAAATATATGTACCGCTGTCCTTAACATAACGGTCGGTGTAGCTTGTTTCGCTGCCGGCGGAGTCAAAGATAAACTTAAACTCACTGTCCTTGGGGGCACGCCGGTACAGGCGGTATGTTTCCGCTTCGTCGCTGTGCGCCCAGCTGATTAATGCCGTGCTGTTTTTGGCGGCTACAGACAGCTCCCGCGGCGCCGCGGGTTTTTCGCCGCAGGCGGTCAGCAGACAGCAAACAGCTAAAAGCAAGGCAATTATGCGCTTCATATCAGTTGGACACCTCGTCATTCTGCATGACAACGTTTACATATTCAATGCCGCCGATACTATAGATTGCGTCTGTCAGGCTGCCGTTATTATCCTCAACGCGTCTGAGCTGGTTAGTGGTTACTTCGTAAATAAACTCGACGGATTCTTCGTCGGTGTTTCTTACGCGCAAAATCGCCTTGCGCTTAAACACCGAGAACATATACGCCTGGATGTTTGACTGACAGCTGCGTGAAGCCCTTATAATAACAAGCATACGGTTGTCGCTCTTGATTAGTCCGAGAATCAGCAGAATAAGGAAGGTTACGGCGCTGCCTACCGCAGCAACAAGGTAATCGCCCACGCCGCAGCATATGCCGGCAATAACCGTCCAGAAAATATACATTGTATCGCGGCTGTCCTTGATTGCGGTACGGAAACGCACAATTGAAAGCGCGCCGACCATACCGAGCGAAAGCGCGATGTTGTTGCCGATTACAGTCATTACCGTGCCGGTAAGCACTGTCATTACCACCAGTGAAACATTAAATTTTTTGCTGTAAATTGTTCCCTTGTGGGTAATAAGATAGGAAACAAAAATAAACATTCCCAAGGCAGCTGAAATGAGAATATTATATATAATACTCTCAAGGCTTAATTCTCCGGTTGTCGAAAAAAGGTTAAATAACTTGTCTTTCATTTTAAATCTCCTCACAGGTGGGTTTGGTACGCGTTGTGTCTTGCCAAAACATATTTGCTGACAGACAGCTCGCTTTTGTCTATACAATTAATAAGGCTCTGAATGTAATTCAGAAGAAAACCGTTAAACTTAACCTCCAGCACAACATTGTACGGGTCAAGCACAGGGTTCATATTAAGATGCTCCGAAAACAAATCGAAGCAGCTTTCGGTGGAAACAATCCTGTTATCAAAGGTAACCCGGATTCTGTTTTCCTTGGCGATAAACGCCTTGCGGTTGTACTGAACAATAGTCCGCGGAATATAAGCCCAGGTTTTCATAAAAGCGTAAACCTCGGCGGCGAACGGCTCGGAATACCCCAGCAGCACCGAATAATCGCCGTTTATAAGCTTGACCGCGTCCCCGCGGCTTACACGCAGCGAACGCTTAAGCTGACGCGCCCCCTGCTTCTGCTTCATCTCAAGCATGGCAAAATTATGCTTTGGATTGTAGCATCTCAGGCGAATCTTCCTTCTTAGCTCAATTCCCGCCTGCTTTTCAAAGTAATCCGTGTCATACGGGGTATCAAAATACAGTGAACGTATCAAATAGCCGTGTACGCCGTTGTGGGAATCCTGCATCATCACCTTTTCCAGCTTTGCGCTTGTCTGACGGAAATCGGCAATGCTTATCAGGAACTTTTTTTCCTCCCTCAAGACCTTATTCAATCAATCACCACCTACATAAACAAAAACAGCCGCAATTACCCTGAATTGCGGCTGGTCTATCATACGTTAATTAAACGCTACAGATACCTTGGCTTTGCGCCCCTGCCTTTCGACAGGTTTGCCATTTTAATATTATCTATATTAATAAATAAAAGCTTATTTTTTGTCAATATTTATTCTTTCGTCGTTTTTAACAAATATAATAACATTTTCTCTACGGCGAAATTATTTTCTTTACACATATTTATTTCGGACATCAGTTTTCGGCTTGCAAAACATAAATATGCGAAAGTATCAATATATATTCTCTGTAGTTTTCACGATTTTTAAGGCAATACCGCATAATTCAGGTGTGCGGATTCAAGCAAGCCGTGCGCCTTGAATTGTGCGGTGTTGACTTAATTCTTCTGTGTAATTTTTACGGCTAAGGATTGTTTTTTTTACCGGTTATGTTATAATGAATAAAATCAGATTTTAATAAGGAAGGTGACATAGATTTATGGCATTGTTTCAAAAGGATAACATAAACGGTCCCGCGGGCGAAATAAATTATAAAGGCATGGGCAAGGATCAGCTTGTTATGCTGGTACAGTCACAGAAGAGCGACATTGACGTGCTCAACCGCAAGCTCGGCGAAGCAGCGGCGGCAGTGAATGAAAAAAACCGTTTGGCACAGCAGCTGGCGGAGCTAAGCGCGGAAAACGATTCGCTGAAAACTTCGGCGGAAAATTTAAGAGAAAAGCTTATCGCCAAAGAAAACGAGCTTAATGCCAGAGAAAACGAGTTAAACGCCAAGGCAAGGGAAGTTGAATCGGCTGAAATCACCGAGGTTGGTTCTATCGCCGAAATGTCCTTCCGCGTAAACGGAGTAATGGAGGCGGCTCAAAAAGCCGCGGACGATTATCTTGCCAGGATTAAAGAAATGTACGACGCAATGAGCCGTGACTACAGCACATATGAAATTAACGCAAAGCAAAAGGCGGAAACCATACTGAAGAACGCAAATCTTGAGGCGGAAGCCGCCAAAACCAAAGCGGACGCGATTGTAAGCAACGCCAACCGCGAGGCGGCGGTTATCAAACAAAACGCGCACAAGGAAGCCAACGATATTTGGAACACCCTGCAAAGCCGTTTTGATAACTACGTTGCCGGCAAAAAACAAAATTAATCCGGTATTTGACCTAAAAACGGCGCAGCCTTGTGACTGCGCCGTTTTTATATTAAATAATAAAGTCCGCGTCGGATTTGCCGGTCTCCGGCTTTTCCATTAAATCCACCTTCGTTCTTTGGTCATCGGGAACCGAAAACAACACTTCGGGTTCCATTGGCGCCTGTTGTTCCGTTGAACCGGTATTTTCCGAGCTGAATTGGGGAACCGGAATCATACAGTTGACCGCGATACCGGAAAAGCCGAGGAAGTACACAAATCTGCTGACAAGTGTATACTTCAAACTTAAATCGATATTCCAACCGTATTTAATCAGCAAAACACATTCCATAATCAGACACGAAAGGTACAGCAGGATAACCAATGACATTAACGAACAGCCAAGCGCGCGCTTTTTACTCAACTTTTTGTTGTGTCTGAAAAACATATAATACAGCAGCAAAATAATTTCGGCTGTCTGTGAAAAAACATATACAGCGAAGTTCAGAACCGTAGGCGCGTTTGAGAAATCAAGCATTCTAAACATAGCGTTTGCGTTAAAAAGCCTTATAATAAAATTAAACAGCAAGCCCGCTATAAGCAGCACGGTACGCGCAGTGGCAAGCCCGGAGTGCGGAACCAGCGCAAAATAAGACGCTACGGCAATAACAGCAAAGGAAGCAATAACCAAAAGCCTTCCCGTTCTGGCTTGGTTTTTAAACAATAATAAAAATATATGGTACAACGTAAGCGCAGTAAACATCAGCGCTGTAACCAAATTTGCGATTTTTCTCATTCTAATATTTCTGATATCTTTTCTGCTCACGGTTTTTCCTTCTTTTTAAATCTTTTAATTTTCTTATATTCCTCAAATATTGCTTTAGGACGAATTATCGCTGCTTTAACAGGCCGGTAAACGAACAAAAACGGATACAAAGCCTTGTGTTTCGCAACAAACGGATAACTTTTTTCCAAATCCTCTCCGGATAAAAACACACGGTTTTTGAAATAACGCAGTTTTGACGCCTTGCTGTCATCATTGCCGAGCCATTTCGCTGTTTGATTATACTCAAAGTTATCAACTGTACCGTTGCAGCCCGATAAAATAAATTCATCAAGCTCATTTTGCTCATTTCTGTCTAACGCTTCGCCTGTGAAAACCTTATGCGACAGGCTTCGTATTTTTTCCTCAAAGCCGCTTAACCGCAGCTTTTGGAGCTCCTCTGCCAAATATTCCCTGTCCAGTCCGGGATGACTCCTGAGAAACACATACACATCAAGCAGCGAACGCAGACCCGAACCGGCATAAACACAATGCTTGTAGGTATGGCTTAAAATATAAATATAGAAATCCTCGTCACTCGGATAAAGAGCATAGCCCTTGCGCGAGGCCTTTTTTTCAAAATTCTTGTAATAGTCCGCAAACTGCGGAACAATTTCTTTGGTATAAAGCGAGCTGTGTATTTCAAACTCCAGGGTTGGAGGCTTGGAATAAACGTCGTGGTTACTTTTACCGTATGAATCACAGGTGAAGCCGAGCCGCTCCATTATAACCCTAATATCTTTCATTCGCGACGAGTCTGCCAAAATATCGTTGTCGCTCATTTCGCGCATGGCACGCTTCGGATAATAATCCTTCAGCAAAATCCCCTTGAGCGGCATATACCAAATTCCTGCCTTTTCAAGCTCACGTGTAACCGCCGCGCGCTCCACCTCGAAAAGCGCAAGCTTTCTTATTGCCTTCTTCTTTGCCTGGTCAAAAGCGTGCGGCAAGGGAATTGTTTTTTCAAGCGCGAATGCCGCGGCAGCGGTCAGCATATGTTCCATAGACAAGCGGTAAACCTCCGCCAAATCCATATTTTTAATACGCCCCTTGTCAGGCGCCTGTTCGTTAACGGCGCAGGTCACAAGATAAATCAAATCCCCGGCAATACGCGCGGTATACTCCTGCACTGTTTCAACAGGATATTCCTTTCCGTTACGGATAACCGCAGTGAGCACACCGATAATATGTCTGTCGGTGATTCCCTTCTCAACAAAGGTACGGTTGTCGCCCTTCATCATATATTTGCCGTTTTTAACGCCGACAATACGGTGCAGAACATACTGTCCGCTGTCACGCTTGTACAGCGGCACATCGCCTGTCTTGAGCGGTTTGCTGACTGCTTCAATAACAAGTAAGTCGCGCTGCTGTATAATGGGATACATACTGTCACCCACGTTTGTATAAACCAGCCTGCCCTTCTCGGCAATTATATCCTCAAACTTTTTATTCATCAATTACGCCTGTTTCCTTCAGACTGTTATTTTTCCGCCTTAACGCTCCGAATATTTTCACTACTGTTCCGATATTTTCCGGTATCAGATTATTCAGTAAAATAAACCATTATATTATACAATTTTTAGTATGTTGTTGTCAAGTGTTTGGCAAATAATATAAATAAAAAAGATTAATTATTCATAATGTCGGTTTTCTGCTTATATAAACGCATATAATTACAAACGTAATTAAGATTGGTATAAAAAATGTTTTTTATATTGACAATGTGTCAGAATACGTGTATAATATACTTACTGACACAGTGTCAGAATAATTTGACTTGATTTTTAAAAAAGGAGTTGCATAACGATGAAAAACTTACCGAAAATCGCACTCGGCGCATGGGCCTGGGGAAATGACGGAACCTTTGGAGGAAGTCTTGGTGCGGAAGCCTTAAAGCCTGTTTTTGACGCCGCTGTGAAAAACGGACTTAACCTGTGGGACACCGCCTATGCCTACGGCATGGGAACAAGCGAAAAAGTTCTCGCCGGTTTTGTTCACGGCTGCGGCAGCGACTGTCTGGTGTCCGATAAATTCACACCGCAGTGCGCCGACACGTCAAGCCCGTCAGCCTTTAAGGATATGATTGAAGCGCAGCTTGATTTGATGCAACTTAAAGGCTTTGACATTTACTGGATACACAATGTGTGGGACGCTCCGAAGTGGACAGAGGAAATGGCAAAATATTTTGAGGGCAGGGATAATGTTCCCGTGCTGGGCGTTTCCAATCACAATCTCGCGGAAATTAAGCAGGCAAGCGAAATTTTAAAGGCGCACGGCTTAAAGCTCGGTGCGGTTCAAAACCATTACAGCCTGATAAACCGCTCGTCCGAGGAATCCGGAATCTTGCAATTTTGTAAAGAAAATGATATAATTTTCTTCTCATATATGGTGCTTGAGCAAGGTGCTTTATCGGGCAAGTACGACACCAAGCATCCGATGCCTCAGGGCTCGGCAAGAGCCGAAACCTATAATCCCATGCTTGACAAAATTGAAATTCTGAACGCCGAGCTAAAAAAACTCGCCGAAAAATACGGCGTTGAAACCGCGCAGATTCCCGTTGCCTGGGCTATCGCAAAAGGCACGCTGCCGATTATCGGCGTAACAAAGGAAAAGCACGTTGAGGACGCAGCCAAAGCGGCAAACATTTTATTGACAAGCGACGAGGTACGCCGGCTTGAAGAAACAGCCGCCGCTTTAAACATTAACGCAATCCGTTTCTGGGAAAAGGAAATGAAATAAGCCCGGGCGATTAAGCCAACCGGCTTGCGCCGCTTAATGGTGACGCTAATGACAAGACAAATCAAAACAGGATGGATAACTTTTTTGACAACTGTGCTTCTTACAGCTTCTGCGGCTGCACTTTTCCTTGCAGGGTATCCGCAAAATTCGCGCGGCGAAAATCAACCTGCTTCGAAACAAGCTGTTACCGCTGACGATTCCGCTTTTAGGCAGCCTGACAGTTCAGGCATTGCCGAAAGTACAGCCGGAAATAACGGACGGTTTATTCTTGATGTTACTCCGCTGTTACAGGACAACAACGAGTCCGCCTGCGAAATATACGCGGCTGTTTCCCTGCTTAATTACTACGGCTTTTCCGTTGACGATAACGAATTTATTGAGAATTATCTTCACACGGAACCGCTCGGTACCTATGACGGCGTTTACTGCGGCCCCAGCCTCTATTCCGCGTTTGCCGGCACCGCGCAGCTTGGTTACGGTGTTTACGCTCCTTCGCTTGAAGGCTCTGTTAACAAATATCTTTCTGACAACCGTTCAGGCTTGACCGCAAAAACCGAAACGGAATGTACTCTTGAGGATTTATGCCGCGAGCACGTTAGCTCAGGCAAGCCCGTCATAATTTGGGGCACAACAGATATGCTGGCTCCCGTCGATTATGTATACTGGACAATTGATTACGCGGACGAAAACTCGGATTTAAAGGTCGGAGACATTTTTTCATGGCCTACAACCGAACACTGTATGCTATTGATGGGCTTTGACGATCACGACTATTTTTTTGCCGATTCTCTGGACGGCACTGTCGTGTCATACCCCAAGCAAGAATGTCAGGAGGCTTTTGAAGCGCTCGGCAGTCAGGCGATTTATCTAAGCTAAACCATATTATTATAAGAGGAGGACTAACAATATGAAGGAAAAGATTGTACAAACCGCCGGCAGAGAACAGCTTGGCGGATTCGCGCCTGCATTTGCTCATTTAAATGACGACGTGCTGTTTGGCGAGGTGTGGAACGAAGAAGCAATCAGTGTAAAAACAAAATGTATAATAACCGTAGTATCGCTTATGGCGTCCGGAATTACAGATTCATCCCTCACCTATCACCTGCAAAACGCAAAGGCGCACGGCGTGAGCAAGGAAGAAATCGCCGCAATAATAACCCACGCGACAATGTATACCGGCTGGCCAAAGGGCTGGGCTGTATTCCGCCTGGCTAAGGAAGTTTGGAACGAAGAAGCCCCGGCGCAAACAGCCAAGGAACAGCACGAAAGCTCAATGTTTTTTCCTGTGGGCGAACCAAATCCTTACGGCGAATTCTTTGTTGGACAAAGCTACCTTGCTCCTGTTTCGACCGAGCAGATACCCGTGTTTAACGTTACCTTTGAACCCGGATGCCGCAACAACTGGCACATTCACAACGCCAACAGCGGCGGCGGACAAATGTTGATTTGCGTTGGCGGACGCGGTTATTATCAGGAATGGGGCAAGGAAGCGGTAGAAATGACGCCCGGAACGGTAATCAACATACCCGCCGGGGTAAAACACTGGCACGGCGCCGCGCCCGACTCATGGTTCTCGCACCTTGCGATAGAAGTTACCGGTGACAATACCTCAACGGAATGGCTTGAGGCTGTTGACTCAAACGATTACGATAAATTAAAATAGAGGTATTAAAATATGACAGTTAATTCCAAATTCGTCAGAATTTCTTCGCTGCTGCTGATTATTATGCTTGCATTTTCGCTTACTGCCTGCGGAAGCGCACCGTCACAGACCGGAAGCGCACAGGCTCAAACCACTGCGGCAGACGCGTCGCAGGATAAAACATCCGCCGCGGAAAAAGACGGCAATTCAGCCTCAGACAAAAGCAAGACTCTCGTAGTTTTCTTTTCGGCTACAGGCACAACAAAGGGCGTTGCCGGAAAAATTGCTTCAGCGGCAAACGCCGACACATACGAAATCATTGCGGCTCAACCGTACACAGAGGCGGACTTAGACTGGCACGATTCATCCAGCCGCACAACAAAGGAGCAAAATGATAAATCGGTACGTCCCGAAATAGGAAGCGAAAAAGCATCGCTCGAAGGCTATTCCACTATTTTTATCGGCTATCCCATTTGGTGGGGCGAAGAACCGCGCATAATGGACACCTTTGTTGAAAGCTATGATTTCAGCGGAAAAACCGTTATTCCCTTCTGCACCTCGGGCGGTTCGGGAATCGGTTCAAGCGGAACCAATCTTGCCGCGAACGCCGGAAGCGGCAACTGGCTTGAAGGCGAACGCCTAAGCTCCGACTCGGATATCGAAGGCTGGGTTAAAGGGCTAAATGTTTTAAAATAATGCCGCAAAAACGGTTCACATTATAAAAAAGTGCAGACAGAACACCACGTTCTGCCTGCACTTTTATTTTACAAAAATACCGGATATACCATTAGAGTATACCCGGTATTTAATACTAATACCTAATAAAAAGTAGCCAATCGTCCTTGCAAGGCGCCAGCCTTGCCGCGTCCTTCGCCTTGTCTTGCAAAAAATATCCTCGCAAAATATAAGTCTACTTTCTATCAGGAATTAGTATAAAAAGCTCAAAATATTCAACTGTGCTTAAAAATCCTCGTGATCCTCGGTGCCGTCGGAATACTTAATCAGGTAGTAGCCGTGGCCTGAACCGTCGCAGTCATAAATCTTCTGTCTGGAAACAACGGTTTTGCCTGCGGGCTTTTCGGTAGCGGCTTCGGTTTGCTGCGCGGGAGCGGGCGCCGCCTGCTGAACTGAATTATTCTGATTCTGCTGCGGAGCTTCCTCCTGCTTGGGTGCTTCCTCCTGCTTTGTGCCGTTGGCAATAATTCGATTTACAGCTTCCTTAACTGTTTTTTCAGAGGTCTTTTTTCTGCTTTCCTCTTTGCCGTCAACGTACTTTATCTTGTATGTAATTTCCTTTTTGCCGTCCGCGCCTTCCTGAATAACCTTTGTTTCGCCCTCGTCAAGGGTGTCATCCTCAGTATTTTCAGTCTCGAATTTCACGGTTTCGGTTTTCTTTTCTTCCTTATACTCAACGCGCTTTACAACAATTTTCAAGCCGCTCTTAAGCTTTGTGTCAAGCTTGGGAGTAACCTCGTCGTTCTTGCCAAGCTTGATTTTTTGCTCAGCGAGAAAATCCTTGACTGTCTTAGCCTTTGTGGAAACGCTGTTTGTTTTGCCGTCCGCGGTAAGCTCAACGGATGTTAACTTTGAGAGGGTTATTGTCATTCCGTCCTTAAGACGGCTTTTTACATCAACATCCGCTTCGTAACCGTCGCTAAGCTTAAAACCTGCTTTTTCGATTGCTTTTTCAACCGTTCCGCCCGCAAGCTCGACGGTCTTTTTGTCGTTTTCACAAACAACTGTTACTTTTGCGTAGCGGTTGATTGTGATTTCCTTTGCGTTTGCGTCCTTCCATACAGCGTCAGCCTTTGGAGTGACCTCATCCTTATCGCCGAGCTTTATTTCCGCCTTTTCAAGAAGCTGTTTTACGGTCATATTGTCTGTGCCTGTTACTGTGGTTTCGGTGCCGTTGTCGTTGATTTTTACAGACACCTCCGCCCCGCCGCAGGCTGTGAACAACAGGGCTATAAGTACCGCGGCTAAAGCCAGCGTCATTATTCTTACCTTTTTCATAAACTTACTCCATTTCTGTTTGATTTATCGCAACTTCCGCGCCGGGAAATTCAATTACTTTGTCAGAGGTCTCAAGCAGCGCCGAAGCCTTTGCCTTTCCGTCAAAAAGCTCTGACGGAATATACGCCGCAAAGCCGGAATCACCGTCATCGGCTGTTATATAAAACGGCTTGTAGAATTTAGCGGCACCGGATTTGCCGGTTACTTTGAGGAATATTTCACCGTTGTCTCCGCAAAGCTCCCCGGGAACCTTTCCGGTGAATTTTACGTACTGCATATTAACCTCGGATATCTGAGCGCTGATCTCAGCTTTTTCATCCGTTTTTTCCGCTTTAATTTCAGCACATTCCCCGGCAGGAATTACCGGAGGATTGCCTGCAAACCAATCAATATTGCGTTCCGCAATTTCAAATATTACCGTATCGGGCTGCTGCAAGCCGATTTCAAGCCCGAGATTAACAGGAAAAGCCTTGGTAAACTCAGCCTTGCCGTACTCGGAGGCAAAAAACGGAAGCAGCGCGTTTCCGAATGAGTCGCGGTACATATACAAACTGCCTTTTCCCTGAGAATTCTCTGTTTTTATCTCGGCGTCCTCAACCGATTTTGTATCGGTTAAGTACCTGTAGTTTTTCTCCAGACCGTAATTATAGTTATACTCAGGCCCGGCGCTTGCGGGATAAAGCATTTTTGCCAGGTCGCCGACGTGAGTTTTTTCTCTTACAGGTGAAACGTCGCTGAAATCCCTGTGGCTGACTGAGGCGTCATCAAGAATTTTATTATACGCCGCAAGCGCGCCCTTGTTGTTCCAGTGAGAGTCCTGCTTCAGATAGAGAGTTTCATCATCATTCTCAAAAAGCCCGAACAGGTCGCAGTAGTTTACGCCTTCAAGCTCCAGCGCTGACTTAAGGCTGTCGATATTTTTCTGCTTCGACGCCTTTGCGCCGTAGTAATACGGCATATGCTCAGGATAAAGAGAATTTTTGTTCGGCGCAACGGTGAATATAAACCTTGCGCCGTTAGCCTCGCAGTAACGCTGTGTAAGCAAAAGATTGTGAGCCGCGTTATTTACAGCCCTTTGAGACATAGTATTTTTACCAAGAAAATCGTTAAGGGTTGACGAATAATAAAGCCAGCCGTCACTTCCGGCGATAACCGAGGGAAGATTTGAGGTTTGAAAAACACCTGCCTGTATATTAGCGTCGGCGTTAATCATTTGAGGTCTGAACGCGAAGGTTTTCTCAAAATAATTGCCGAGCTGTTGTATGTAAAGTGAATTAAATGACTTGTCCCCGTTAACAACAGACGGAAGCTGAGCCTTGTCCTCATTGCCTATAGGGTCTGTCGAGCCTGTTACCGCAAGTCCGGCGAAAGGCACAACGCAGACAATCATTCCTGCCGCTGTGAAAAGCGTCAAAAGTTTTTTCCTCATACTCTGCCGCCTTTCTAAAATCTAAAATATATAAACGGATTGTAAGCCGCGCCTGACAGTCTGAGAATAATCCAGACAAGGAGAATGAACGCCGCGGCAAACAGCAGGGCTTGAACAGCAAGCTGCTTTTTAGAAAGAGCGGCAAAGCTCCCGGTAGTAACCCTGAGCTTTTGACTGATACCCTTTAACGGCGCGCAGCCGATTACGGCGGCGGCAAGCATTAAAATGAACCAAGGGGTAAGCTGTGACAGCGCAAGACTTAATGAAGCTGCTGAAACATTAAAGCCCGAGAACATTTTTGCTGTTACTTCCATACCCTGCGAAAGCGTGTCCGCTCTGAACATTACAAAGCCGACTGTAACAACAATCACCGTGTAAATACTTCCGAGTACTCTCGGGAGCTTTTTTATTGCCGGAACATACTGCTCCAAAAGCAGAAACGCCCCGTGATAAAGACCCCAGATAACAAAGGTCCAGCTTGCGCCGTGCCAAAGTCCCGTGCAGAAAAATACGATTATCTTATTAACCGCCGTGCGCGCGTTACCCTTTCGGTTACCGCCGAGCGGAATGTAAAGATATTCCTTAAACCAGGTGGACAGCGAAATATGCCACCTGCGCCAAAAATCCTGAATACTTGAAGCGCCGTACGGGTAGTTGAAATTCTCCCTGAAATCAAAGCCGAACATCATACCCAAGCCTATGGCCATATCGGAATATCCCGAAAAATCGTAGTAAATCTGAAAAAGATAGGCTATTGCCCCAAGCCACGCGGTAACAATGCTTAAGGACGAACCGTCAGCCGCAAAAACAGCGTCGGCGGTCTGCCCCATCGCGTTTGCGATTAGCACCTTTTTGGCAAGTCCGCATATAAACCTTCTGAATCCGAGCGCAACCTTTTCAACGCTTTGAGAGCGGTCGTTGATCTGCTCACTGATGTCGCGGTACTTAACAATAGGGCCCGCGATAAGCTGAGGAAAGAAGGTTATATACAAAAGCACCTTGAAATAATTCCTCTGCACATCAACAGCGCCGCGGTAAACGTCAATTACGTATGACAGCGCCTGAAAGGTAAAGAACGAAATACCGATAGGCAGCGTTATTTGCGGCACGGGAACCGATAAGCCCGTTACGGCGTTGATGCTTTCCGCGAAAAATCCGGCGTATTTGAACACCGCAAGCAAGCCCAGGTTAATGATTACGGCAATTACAACAGCCGCCTTATTGCCCGAGCCGTCCTTTTTCACGGCAAAGCGCGCGCTCACGTAGTTAATAACGGAGCTTGCTATCATCAAAAGCACATAGACAGGCTCGCCGTAGGCATAAAACGCAAGGCTTGCGACTATTAAAAGGCCGTTTCGAAATTTTAAATTAGGCACCGCCGTATATATTAAAAATACGGCGGGCAGAAATATTGAAATAAATACAAGTGAACTGAAAACCATTAAAACACCCTGTTACTTCCAGACTGCGTTTCCGTCTTTAATTTCAACCTCGCTCTTGAAGCTTGCGCGTACGTTCCAGTAGTGATAGGTCATCATATAAGAGGTATAGGGCGGATTTCCGTATCCGGGAATATTCGCGTCAGGGTCGCAGTAAAGCCACTTGCCGTTGACAAGCACCTCGCACCAGCCGTGAGGCGAGCCGTTGCCTGTCGCGCCTACGCACATTCTTGTGCGGTAGCCTGCAAGCTTGGCAACGCAGGTGTAAGCAGCGGCGTATTTAAAGCAGTTGCCCTTTTTCTCTTTAAACATATCGATTGCCTGTCCGGGAATATCGCTGCTCTTTTTTGGATGGTCGTAGCTGCGCTTGTAGGGATACTTATTCGCGAGCACCATAAAGCCTGTTTTGGCTCTGTCCTTCAGGGTTTTGCCTGTGCACTCGTTCATCAGGAATTCAGCGGCAAGGCGCATTTCCTCTGAGGTGCAGCAAACGCCGTTTGAGTCGGCGTAATAATAGCCCTCGCTCTTTGTGCCGACGATTGTGTCCTTCATAAGCTTTCCGTCAGAGCCGAAGTAGTAAAGCTTGCCGTTTACCTTTTGATAACCGCGGGAGAACTTACCCTTTGTAAAGTAATAGGTTTTTCCGCCGCTTGTAACCTTTCCTTCGGCGATTTTTCCGTTATAGTAGTAAAGAATATCGGAAGGTGTAGCTGTAAGCTTTGTATCGCCGTCAAGCGCGCGAACGCAGTACTGAACGGCTGTGTCTTTGCTGCCTGCGGCGTCTGTATAGCTTGTTCCCTTAACATCGGCAAGCTTTGTCCAGCCTGTTTCAACGCCTTTTTTATATACGCGGTAGGCTGTTGCTGACGCTACCTTATTCCAGGAAAGCCTGTAATTGCCCGAGGCTTGATACTCAACCTTCAAATTCTCTAAGGGAGCGTAGAAGGTGTGCTTAAAGCCGTCGCTTTTAAACCCTGTAATATAGCTTCCTTTGCTGTCAAGAGCGCGGATTGTGTAGATTTTGCTTACATTATTCTTTACCGCTGTGTCAACAAAGCTCAGCTTTTTGCTGTCGCCGAGCTTTTTCCAAGAGCCGTTCTCTTTAACAAACACCCTGTAGCTGTTCGCGCCGGCGGTTTTTGTCCAGCCGATTTTAACGCCCTTTGCCTGGTTTTCAAGGAGATTAACCGAAGGAGCCTTATAATAATGGTGCACCGCAGGCGTACTCATAGCGGTAATCCACTGATTGCCTTGGCTGTTTACAACGCGTACGGCATAACGGTACTCTGTGTCTGGCTTTACGTCATTGTCAACAAACGAAAGAGCCTTTACATCGCCAAGAGTTTTCCAGCTTTCGCCTGCTGTCTTGCGGTACACGCGGTAGTAATCGAAATTCAAAAGCCTGTCCCACTTGATTTCAACGCCTGTGTAGGTGTTGTTAACCTTGGGAGCGGAGGGATTTGTGTAGAATGTATTTGAATATCCTTCGGTGTTGAAGCCTGATGCAAAGCTTCCGTCAGAGCGAAGTCCCCTTACGGTATAAGTATATGTACTTCCGGAAACCAGGTTATTGTGAACAATGCTGCCGGATGATGTGTCGCCGACCTTTGCCCAGCCGCTGCCGTTTTTATAGTAAACGCGGACGCGGTCAATTCCGTCAGACTTCTTAAAGAATATCTTACTGCTGCTTGAGCTGTTATTTTCAATCTTTGTAACAACAGGATTTTCAAAACGCACGGCGCTTGCGGAAGGACCGTTTGAGGAAAGCCACTGATTACCCCCGGCATTTACGGCGCGTACGCGATAGGTGTAATTAACTCCAAGCTCCGCGCTTGTATCCGTATACTTCTGAGCCGGAATATCGGTAACAGTCTGCCATGAACCGCCGTCTGTTTTTCTGTATACGCGGTAATAATCCAAACCGGGCACCTTGTTCCACGTTAACTCAACGCCTGAATTGTTGACATTGAGCTTAGGCGCTCCGGGAGCAGTGTAAAAAGTGTTGCTCCAGCCTGCGGAATTATAGGACGTTACAAAGTTATTTTTAGCGTCCAAGCCCCTCAGTGTGTAATTATAGACTTGTCCCGATACAAGATTTTTGTGAATAAAGTAACCGTCCTTTGTTTCGCCGACCTTTATCCATCCGTCAGCGCCCTTAATATAAACGCGGTAATGGTCTACTCCGGCCGACTTTGTCCAAAACAGCTTGCTGCTGTCAGCGCTGTAATTTTCAATCTTTGTAATTACAGGCTGTGCCGCTGCGGAAACAGCCTGCCCGGAAACCTCTGCTGCGGAAACGCTGAGCGCTGAAGCGCTGAAAACGCAGGCTGCCGCCAGCGAAATAATTATTTCCTTTCTCATTCTTTAATCCCTCATTCTATAATAATTGATTTGATTAATTCAACCAATCTATATTTTATACCAAATTTTAACATTCGTCAACAAATTTCTGTTTTATTACATAATTTTTCGGCAAAAAACAGAACAAATCACAAAAAGAGGTTTTGAAATTAGAAAAAGAGCTCGGAATCGGTAAATAACCGATACGCAAAAACAGCTTCCGCAGACTTTCCGCGGAAGCTTTATAAATTCAATGCCCGAAAAAAAATCCGAAAACACCCGTACTGAGCTCCAATTGCCGGTCGGGGTGTTCCCGGATTATAAACAATTATAAAAAGCCGGAAGCTTTATTCTGCCTTGTAGTTATAGACAGGCTTTAGGCGGCGGATAATCTCCGCTGTGGGTTCAATCAAACGCTCAATCATACTGCCGTCCTTGTACGCCATAGGCGCTTCATCAATCGTGCGCGGACCTACGCATGAGGTATAGATACCGTTCATTTGCTCTGCGTAATCTTCGACGGATAACTTTTCTCTTGCGTCCTTGCGGCTCAACACCCTTCCTGCTCCGTGAGGTGCGGAGCAGTTCCAGTCCTCGTTGCCCTTTCCGATACATACAAGAGCGCCGTCGCGCATATTGAGCGGAATTAAAAGCTTTTCTCCCTTTTGCGCCGAAACAGCGCCCTTGCGGTAGTTATGAATTGTGGTAAAGCGTTCAGCCTCGTGCAAGCCCATACCCTGCATAATCGTATCAACCATTGCCTGACGGTTGATTACCGCAAAGCGCTGAACAAGCTTCATATCGTGGATATAATCCTCGAATAGCTGACCTTCAACATACGCCAAATCTTTGGGCAGTGGAGTGAGCATAGCGCGTTGCTTTTTCATCGCCTTGATTGTTTTGTGAATTTCCTTTGTGTTGCCGCTCTCCTTGAGCTCCTTTATCTTTGCGTCAATCTGAAAACGCGCGTTTCCGCAAAGAGCCTTAAAGCCCTCGTTTCCGTAGTACATCGCGGTTTCTTTGCCGAGGTGGCGTGAACCCGAATGAATAATCAGATATAACGCGCCGTCCTCATCTCGGTCAACCTCAATAAAATGGTTGCCTCCGCCGAGAGTTCCGACACTGCGCTCCGCGCGTACAAGATTTACGTACGGTGAACAGCGAAGCTGATGTAAATCAATTTGGCTTGCGTAGGCGTGGGGAACTTCGCGAATTTCAAAGCCCGAGGGTATCTCATATTTTGCGATATAATCGAGCTTTTCAAAATCAATTTCGGTTTCTTTCAGCTTTACGGTTTCCATACCGCAGCCGATGTCAACGCCTACCATACCGGGCACTACCTTGTCGTGAATAGTCATAGTAGTGCCGATGGTACAGCCGAGACCTGCGTGGACGTCAGGCATAATCCGGATTTTGCAGTCTGCGAATTGCTCAACGTCACAGACAGCTTTTATCTGACCTGCCGCGACTTTGTCGAGCTCATCGACAAAGCAGCGTGCGGTGTTGTATTTTCCCTGTACTTCAACCATTAATCTCAGTCCTTTCAGGCTGAGATTTTTTCATACCTCTCAGCCGATAAAATTTCGAGCATAAGTTCATAGGGTGTGCTCAAATCACCCTCGACCATTTGGAACAGCCTCGGAGTGCAGCCGCTTACAAGAGCTACTCCGTTTTCATTCATCGTAACGGGCAGGTTGCTGTTGCGGCTTTCTACATTCCAGAATACTACTTCGGGAAGAGTATATCCGTGATTTGCATACTTTTGTTTTTCGTTTTCAAAATTTGTTAAGCCGCTGTCATATATGCACTGATTAAACTCCATATCAGAAATGATAACGAGCTTTTTCGGCAGTTCCTGCTGAGGTACGTTGTTGTGAATCGCGGCATTCAAGACAAGGTCGAATACCGATTCCAGGTTTGTGCTGCCAATCTCATTGAAGGTGCAGGCATAACGCAGCTTATCGGCAAATGTCTCGCCTTTTATTTCGATAAGAGAGGGATTATCGGAAAACTCGATAAAATGATTTGCAAACGCGCCCTTGTTGTGCTCGGCAAAATACAGTCCGAGCGAAAGAGCAACCGCCGCAGGAAGCGGAGGATTTCTCCAGTACATAGAGCCGGATGTATCAATGACCGCAAGCGCGTTTTCATCTGTGCCGAAATGCGGCAGCGACTTCCACGTTGCGTTCAGATACTGCTTTTCTTCTTCGGTTATTTCGCGCATAAAGCCCGGACTTTCTCTCCAAAAGCCGTTGCTGATATACGGCAATACCAGCTCGTAGGGATAAAGCGTATCCGCGTTAAGCTTTGTCTCGCCCGAGGACACCTTTTGCAGAAACTCGGTGTAGCGTTCCTTGTCGTTGCGGTAAAACGCAGCGCGGTACTTTTTCATCGCGCGTGAGGGCTGCTTGGAGTAGTCAAAGGTGTAGTCGCGCTCACGAAGATTGTTTTCGATAATTCTGATTTTTCCGCGCAAGGCTACAAGAGTTTTTCTGTAACTGCGTTCGGTATAACCGAGCTTTTTCATTAAGTACCTTGCGCTTTCACGCGCGGTTTTCGACGACGTGTTTTCAGACGGCAGCCACTTTGCGAGCAGGCTGACATCACCGCCTTTGCTCATGCTTGCCGTGTCCGCGTCAAGCTGCTCCTTAATCACGCGCACTGCCTCGTCCTCGCAGTTTGTATGTAAAAGGCAGAGAAGGTCGTCAAAACGTCCGTATTCGGCAAAGTATTTGATGTTCTTGCTAAGCGTTTCGGGCTCGTTAGCCGCAAGCCACCTGATGATAACACGGAACACTCTGCGCTCACCCAAGCCGCCGCGAATATCGCGCGCGTAAAACAATGTTTTAACGGCAAGGTCGCGGTTTTCGCTGAACGCGCGTGTAAAGCGTTCTATAATCTCGTCCTCGCTCTGACGGCGCAGCGCGCCTACTGTCGCGAACAAATCAAGACAATCTGATTGCGTGCTTTTATTGGTAAGCGCTCCGTTTTCGGTATAAGCGCGGTTCGCTTCGTTCTTTAATGACGCGGCAAGGCTGGCGCCTTGCAAGGACGACAACGCAGTATTGCGGAAAATAGACCGCAAAGATTGGCTACTTTTTATTAGGTATTAGTATAAGTTACAAAGCGCGGCTTTCAAGTTTTACTGACTCGTTTTTTCATTGCTGTACGCGCTTTCAAGACACGGTTGCTAAGATATACTCCTTAATCCCTGCAGTGCTTTTGCTGTGCCGTGTCTTAACGGCAGGATGCGTCTTTTATCCGTGCGCGGACTTTCACTCCCGTACTGGGCTGCAATTGCCGGTCGGGGAAAGCAGAATGCGTCTCTTATCCGTGCGCGGGCTTTCACCGCGCTGAAACTTCCCTATAAAGTAAATTTCTCTTCACGGAGAAACACAAATAAAGTCCGGTTTGCTGTCCGCATCCTAAAAATCGAGATACCGCTTAATAAGCACGGCTCCTGAATAGGCTGCTATTGCCGTTGGGGAGCGTGCCGATAATCACAAGCGTTTTACATAAAGTATATCGTTTTGATTAGACAGAAAAGAAAAATTGCTGCCGGTATCTCCAAGACACCGAGAGTCACAACTTACGCGACAAGGAATCTTAATTCTTGCTGACGGTGTCTTATTTGAAAATCTTTCGGTACGCGTGACGGCCAGAGGACTACAATTGTCCAAGTTCTCACGCGCACCGCCGAGATGCCCCTTGGCGTATTCTACGGCGGATACAGGTTTGCGGCATCTATGTACCGTTAAAGGTATCCACGGATTCGGGTTCCGTCCCGATGGTCGAGTATCAAATCTCTATTTGCTGTTCGCATCTCTTGACTATACAATACCAAAATTTTCCTAAGTTTTCACGGAAAAAAAGTTGCGAACTGAAAAATCTTTTAAGCTCGCAACTCATTTATTATTTAATATTCATTTGTTTTATCAGCCGTTCGCGTATTTTCTGCACAAACCTCTCGGGAGCAACCGCCCTTACCATCGGCCCGAAGCTGAGCACGCGGATAATCAATTCCGTTTCGTCATCGGCGTCGTAGATAAGCTTTACACGGTAATGTAAATCGTCGAGCCTTTCAACACTCTTTTCAAAATGAGAGAAGTGCGTCATCACGCGTTCCAGCGCGTTTCGCTCGTCAGTTACTTCGAGCTGCAATTCTCTCGGACGTTCCGAATGCTGACGTTCGGTGATAGATGTTTTTCCGTCGTGTACTTCACAGGACTCCATTCTGCCGAGGTTGATGACTGCGCCAAACGAACCGCCCATCACATACAGGCGGAATTTATCATCCTTTTCAGAGTATTCCAACCGTTCGGGTTTCACGGTCAGGCTCACCTGCTTACCCCTGCTGCTGTGAAACGTAATGTCAAGTGGCTTGCCATGATGAAGCGCGAACAGGATATTTTTGAAACGGTGAACATAATCCCCGTCATCATACGGATCACCGTCGCTGTAGCAGTCAAAAACGCGGTAGTCATCATCGGTGAACAACGGCTCGACATCATCTAATTCAGAAAAATCCCAATCGCCGAAAAGCTTAAAACGCCTGTTGAGCGTAACGCTTTTGAGCCACCTTTTTTGGAGCGTGGTGAGCGGCATTGTCGGCGTGTGTTTCAAATCGGTCGTGTAGTCGCTGTGGATCACCTGCCACCGCTCGGCTGAGATCGCGTCGGTTATCTCGACCGCGCTTTCCCGAAACGCGGTTTGGCTGATTATTTCACGCGCCTTGTCCGCGGTAAGCGGTTCGCGCTGAGCCTGTGTGATTAGCTTTGCCAGCGCGTTGTAGTAAGCGCTGTACAGTTCGCTGAAAACCATACTATCCCTCCTTAATTCCATATAACTCATACATTTTTTCGAGATCGTTATAAAACGCGCGTTCCGCCTGTTTGTTGGTGCTTTTGAAGTCAGCAACACGGCAGATAAAGGTGCGGAGCCACGGCAGCATTTCGTTCGCGTCAAATACCTCGGCAGTGAATTTCACGGTGTGCCCGTCTATAATTTCAACTTCTCCGCAGCGTTTTTCACGTTCCAGACGGTTGATGATGTATTCTTCGTCATCTTCGATTTTTATTGTCATTTCAACCTTGTCATAACCGCGGATTCCGTTGCGCAAAGTAACGCCCCACATATGCTTTTCGTTTCTTTTCAACCACTTGCGAAGGCTGTTGAAATCCTCAGCGACATCATTGATTTTAACATTAGACAGGTAGTCTACACGATATGAACGCAGCTGATTATACTCGCGGCTGAACCCAATAAGATACTGCCGTCCGCCCTGAGCGCTGATTAGAACCTTTAGCGGCACAAAGCCTACCTGTTTAAAGCCCGAATAACGCGGACTGTAATTGTCGGCGGTAACTTCAAGGTGCCCGCGTATTGCCAAAAACAAATCGCACAGAACGTCGCTGTCCAGCGCCGAGAGTATGTAGTGGTGCTTAAAGTTAAATATGTGTTTGCACTCTGCCTGCTTGTCGAGCAGGAATGAGCCGACTACACCGCAAGGCAATACCTCGCTGAAAAACTGTAGCATATACGGCGGTAATTCGTCCGCTTGTTTTGCGCGGCTGTACAAAACTTTTCTGCCGTCCTTCCGCGTTTCGATAATGCCCTGATTTACATATTCCTTCAGCTTTTTACGGACGGTTGATTCGTCAAACCCGATTGGATTCTCAAAACCGGATAAACAGCCGTCAATCCTCTCGCAAAGTTCCGGGACGCTTAGCGCCGTATCGGGTGAATAGAGAATATCAAAGAGGATGAAATGCAGGGTGATGTCCCTGTCGGTAAAGCTTGAGGTTTTGAAAGCCTTGTAGAGCGGATTTTCAGACATAGCGCGGCTGTCGATTGAAAGAAAAACGTTTTTTCCTTCCTCGGTTTTTGAGAAATGCATATAGTCTCCGAGCCAGCTTTCTATCCTGCGGCGTTCATTATCATAGGAGCGGCCGCTCTTTTTGCTGTAATCATCACGGCTCTTGAAGCCGTAAACATAAAACTCACGCATATAATCTCTTACGCGCTGAAAATTTTTAATCAGTTCACTGTATGCCATTTTTCATCCTCCTATCAAAGTCGCTTTTGTCTATTGTAGAACAGGTGTTACGTTTATGTCAACCGGTTAGGGTTAATTGCGGTTTTC
>ONLA01000002.1 GCA_900318495.1 uncultured Eubacteriales bacterium | reverse complement strand
AAGAACGCGACGTAAAAGACTTGATTTTGTTGAGATAAAGTAGTAAAATAAGGAAAGTGTAATTTACGGAGAATAAAAGGAAGTGCAAAAATGTTGACACTCGATAAGATTTACCACGCGTCATATGTATTGAAGGACGTAATCCGTCAAACTCATATTGTAAAGGCGGAAGCGCTTTCAAACGATTGCCATGTTTTCCTCAAGCCCGAAAACCTGCAAATCACGGGTTCGTTTAAGGTAAGAGGCTCGGGCTATAAAATCTCTCAGCTTTCGGAAGAGGAAAAGGCAAGGGGTGTAATTGCCTGCTCGGCGGGAAACCACGCTCAGGGCGTTGCGCTTGCGGCAACAAAATACGGAATCAAAAGCTTAATCTGCCTGCCCGACGGCGCTCCGATTTCAAAGGTTGAGGCGACAAAGGGCTACGGCGCCGAGGTTTGTATGGTTCCCGGCGTTTACGACGATGCCTACAATAAGGCTTTGGAGCTTCGCGATGAAAAGAATTATACATTCATTCATCCGTTTGACGACGAAAATGTAATTGCGGGTCAGGGTACAATCGGAATCGAAATCCTTAACGAAATGCCCGACGTAGACGCGGTAATCGCCGCAATCGGCGGCGGCGGACTTCTTTCGGGAGTAGCCTGCGCAATTAAAAATCTGAATCCCAATATTAAGGTATACGGAGTTCAGGCTGAGGGCGCGCCGTCAATGTACGAGTCAATCAAGCAGGGAAAACCCGTTTCGCTTGAAAAGGTTTCCACGATTGCCGACGGCATTCAGGTTAAGGAACCGGGTGAGCATACCTTTGAATATATACAAAAATATGTTGACGATATCGTAACGGTTTCCGACGACGAAATCGCGTCCGCAATATTAAAGCTGATAGAAACTCAGAAGATGATTGCCGAGGGCGCAGGCGCGGCTCCGCTTGCGGCGGTAATGTACAATAAGCTTCCAATCAAGGGCAAAAAGGTTGTGTGCATTGTTTCGGGCGGTAATATCGACGTTACCATTCTTAACAGAGTAATAAAGCGCGGACTGATAATGAGCGGCAGACAGCAAACTTTGTGCATTGAGCTTCAGGATAAGCCCGGTCAGCTTGTGGCTGTTTCAAAGATTATAGCCGAAAGCGGCGGCAATGTAATATCGGTTCACCACGAAAGAGCCGGCGAGGGCACCGACGTAACAGCGGCGTACCTCAGAATTGTAATTGAAACAAGGAATTTTGAGCATGTTAAGCAAATTTCCGACTCATTAAAGTCGGCAGGCTTTAAGCTTGTATAAATAAAAGGTGGTATATTAAAATGGAAAAAGTTTACACAAAAAACGCTCCCGACGCAATCGGTCCCTACTCACAGGCTGTAAAGGTGAACGGACTTGTTTTCACTTCCGGACAAATTGCGATTAATCCGGCAAGCGGACAGGTAGAGGCGGAAACAATTGAAGCCCAGACCGAGCAGGTTTGCTCCAATCTTAAAAACGTGCTTGAAGCCGCAGGCTCAAGCCTTGAAAAGGCTGTAAAAACCGTGTGCTTTTTGGCGGATATGGGCGACTTTGCCGCCTTTAACGAGGTTTACGGAAGATACTTTACAGGCAAGCCCGCGCGTTCCTGCGTCGCGGTAAAAACCCTTCCCAAGAATGTTTTGGTTGAGGTTGAGGTTATCGCCGAGGTTTAAGGCAACACCGCACACCTGAATTATGAGGTATCGCCTTAATTGAACTGATAAGGAGAGGGAGGTTTGTCAAGCCTCCCTTTTTTCACCCTTGACAAATACCCCCAAGGGGTATATAATACTAATACAGTTAGCATATGATAACAGGGTGATAATATGTCAAACGAATGTCAGTGTCATAAAACGAAAAAACGCGGGGATGATGAATATAAAAAGCTAATTAACCGCCTTAGCCGCATTGAAGGACAAATCCGCGGAATCCGACGAATGGTCGAAAACGACGCCTATTGCACCGATATTCTGGTTCAGGTTGCCGCCGTGAACGCGGCGCTCAATTCATTTAATAAAGAGCTGCTGTCCAACCACATCCATACCTGCGTGGCGCGGGACATCCGCGAGGGCAGGGACGAAACAATCGACGAGCTTGTTGATACTTTAAAAAAGCTGATGAAGTAGGTGATTATTTGGAACAATATAATGTCGGCGGAATGAGCTGCGCCGCCTGCAGCGCAAGGGTAGAAAAGGCGGTTTCTCAGCTTGACGGCGTAACCTCCTGCTCTGTCAGCCTGCTCACTAATTCAATGGGTGTTGAAGGCACGGCAAAGCCGCAGGAAATAATCGCGGCGGTTGAAAACGCGGGGTATACCGCCTCGGTAAAGGGCGGCGAATCAAAGCAGTCGGAAAATAAGGCGGATTCGCTTAAAGACGCCGAGTCCCCGAAAATCCTGAAAAGATTAATCGCGTCCCTCGGTTTTCTGCTTGCGCTTATGTATTTTTCAATGGGTCACTCAATGCTCGGGCTTCCGCTGCCCGGATTTTTTAACGGAAACCACGTTGCAACAGGGCTTGCCCAGCTTTTGCTCGCGGTGGCAGTAATGGTAATCAACCAAAAATTTTTCATAAGCGGATTTAAAGGGCTGATTCACCGTGCGCCGAATATGGATACACTTGTCGCTCTCGGCTCCGGAACCGCCTTTGTGTACAGCACAGCCGCGCTTTTTCTTATGACAGGCGAGGTTATGCGCGGCAACGGCGGGGCGGCTCACGCGTTGATGCACGAGCTTTACTTTGAATCCTCGGCAATGATATTAACGCTTATAACGGTCGGCAAGCTGCTTGAAGCAAAGTCAAAGGGAAGAACAACAAACGCGCTCAAAAGTCTTATGGATCTTTCGCCGAAAAAAGCTGTGGTTATCAGAAACGGAGCTGAAACCGAGATTAACGCCGAAGAAGTAAAAAAAGGCGATATTTTTGTTGTGCGTCCCGGCGGCAGCATACCCGTTGACGGTATAGTGCTCGAGGGTGAAACAGCGGTTGACGAATCAATGCTCACAGGTGAAAGCGTACCCGTTGACAAATCCGCCGGAAGCGCAGTATCCGCCGCGACGATAAACCGCTCGGGCTTTATAAGGTGCGAAGCGACAAAGGTCGGCAGCGATACAACGCTTTCGCAAATCATCAAAATGGTCAGCGACGCGGCGGCAACAAAAGCTCCAATAGCCAAAGTTGCCGATAAGGTGTCCGGAATCTTTGTGCCTGCGGTAATTACAATCGCGATAATTACGTTTATTGTGTGGATGATAACAGGCGCGCCTGCGGGCACAGCTGTCGCAAGGGCAATTTCGGTGCTTGTAATAAGCTGTCCGTGCGCTCTCGGACTTGCAACTCCCGTGGCGATAATGGTCGGCAGCGGAGTGGGAGCACGCAGCGGCATACTGTTTAAAACAGCCGTTTCGCTCGAGGAAACCGGCAAAATAAAGGTTGCGGCTCTCGACAAAACAGGCACAATAACACAGGGCAAGCCCGTGGTAACCGACATAGCGGTTAACGGAGTCAGCGAAGAAGAACTTCTGACAGCGGCGGCGTCGCTCGAAGCAAAAAGCGGACATCCTCTGGCGCAGGCGATAATCGAGGAAGCCAAAAGCCGTAAAATCACAGCCGCCGAAACCGAAAGCTTCACAGCCGTACCCGGCAAGGGCTTAACGGCAAGCCTTGACGGAGAAACCCTAAGCGGAGGAAACCCGGGCTATATAAATAAATTCTGCGATATTCCTCAAAGCCTGAGGGAAAGGGCGGAGGAGCTTGCCAATCAGGGAAAAACTCCGTTATATTTCTATAAAGGAAATAAATTTCTCGGGATAATTGCTGTTGCCGACGTAATAAAGCCCGAAAGCCGCGAAGCAATTTCCGGGCTGAAAAAAATGGGAATATATGTGGTAATGCTCACGGGCGACAACGAAAAAACCGCCCGTGCAATCGGAACTCAGGCAGGCGTAGACGAGGTAATAGCCGGCGTGCTTCCCGACGGCAAGGAAAGCGTCATCCGCAAGCTTAAACAAAAAGGCAAAACCGCGATGGTCGGCGACGGAATCAACGACGCTCCGGCACTCACAGCCGCCGACGTCGGAATAGCAATCGGAGCAGGTGCGGACGTGGCGATTGACGCCGCCGACGTGGTGCTCATAAAAAGCAGACTCGGCGATGTTCCGGCGGCTGTAAAGCTCGGCAGAGCCACGCTCAAAAACATATACGAAAACCTGTTTTGGGCATTCATCTACAATATAATCGGAATACCGCTTGCCGCGGGCTTGTTTACGCCCTTGCTCGGCTGGCAAATGAACCCGATGTTCGGCGCGGCGGCAATGAGTCTTTCAAGCTTTTGCGTAGTGACAAACGCTCTCAGGCTGAACTTCGCGAAAATAAAACCAAGGCATAAAACGGCCGAGCATACCCAAGCCCGGACCGAAATTATAAACGAAGAAAAGGAGAACGACAATATGAAAACCAAAATTAACATTGAAGGAATGATGTGTCCCCACTGCGAGGCAAGGGTAAAATCCGCCCTTGAAGCGGTGCCGGGCGTTGAAACAGCCGATGTAAGCCACAAAAAAGGCGCCGCGAAAGTAAAGCTCAGCGCCGAAGTGCCCTTCGAAACCCTAAAAGCAGCCGTTGAAGAAGCAGGCTATAAGGTAACAGATTAATTTTATAAAAATCAGAATAAAATCAGAATAAAACACGCGCCTCCGCCAATACTAAAAGCGGAGGTGCTTTTTATGAGCAGATATTATAAACCGGACAGACACACCAAAAAAAGCCTGAAGGAAAAAATAGGATTCTACACGGCGTTTTCAATCTGTCTTATAGCCGTCGCAATGGCAGTTTATTCAACATATAACACAGTTTCACGTAAATCAGCCGTAACCACGGTAACCCAGCCTGCCACCGACTCTCAAATGGTGGCTCAGCCCGTAACGGGCGTAACCCTTCCCGAGCCAAAAATCAACAGCGATCCCACCGAAGCCGAAACGGATTTCACCGTTCCCACAGTCGTATCCGGCGCTGATAATACTCAGCCAACCACAAAAGCAGGCGACATCGACGACGCAATGCAAACCCTTTTGTCGGTCGATTTAAGCCTGAGCTCACCCACAAAAACCGGCAAGGTGCTGCGTGAATACAGCAGGGACAGCGTTTATTTTAAAACAATAAACGTCTGGAAACCGCACACAGGCGTTGATTTTGCCTGCGATTTGGGCGACGACGTTAAAGCAATGGTTAACGGAGAGGTGACCAAAGTCAGAACTGACCGTATGTACGGCAAAACAGTTGAGGTTTCCTCGGGAGCCGCGGTAATCAGTTACAGCGGATTGTCCGATATAAAGGTAAAACAGGGCGACAGCATCGACCGGGGAGAAGTAATCGGCGTTTCGGGAGCCGTTCCCTGTGAATCAGGCGACGAAAACCATATTCACGTCAGCCTGAAAATCGACGGCAAAAACGCCGATCCGTTAAACTTTATGGGTAACGAATAAAATGAATAAAAAATGGGATTGGCTTTTTCAAGTCAATCCCTGTTTTTTTATTCAAATAAGCAAATGCTCAGATAATTCCATCAAACGACATTTATTGTAATAACAATTTATCTTTCGCTTTCGTGCCATTCCTCATTGCCGAAGATAAAATCATCTATGTCCATAACGACAAATTTCATGGTAAACACCTCCTAAATAAACATTAACAGTATATTCAGGAGCAACCCAAAATATGATATCAGCCTATAATATCAATATAGTCCTCGATAATCCGAACCGCCTGTTCCGTGCTCAGCTTGGTGCTGTTAACACACAAATCGTAATTTTCCGGCGATCCCCATTTTTGTCCTGAATAGAAGCTGTAGTAATTGGCTCTGTTTTTATCTGCTTTCTGAACAGCCTGTTTCGCTCGCGAGGGATTAATTTCGTTTCTTGCCAGCGCTCTTTTAACCCTTGAGTCGATGTCGGCGTAAATGAAAACCCTTACAACATTATCATATTGGCGCAAAATATAATCAGCGCACCTTCCTACCACTACAAAATATTCTTTCTCAGCCTTTTGTTTAATGATTTTATGTTGTAAAATATAAAGCTTGTCATTCAAAGGCAAATCGCCCATTCCGCCGGTCGAAAAACCGTTGCCGTAAGTATAAAGCCCCGACGACAGCGAATAAAGCAAGCTGTTTGCAGCCTTTTCATCAGCCTTCGCGAACAGCTCGGGTGCTATTCCGCTCTCTTTTGCCGCAATAGAAATCAGCTCTTTGTCATAAAAACCAATGCCGAGCTTTTCAGCCAAAGCCTTGCCGATTTCATGACCGCCCGAACCGTACTGTCTTGTAATAGTAATAATTTTTTTGCAGCTCATAATAACACCCCGGTATTTCACGAATCAGAGTTATAATTCCTCTGTGTAATTATATAATAGCACAAATTTTAATAAATTCCACACTTTTTTAATAAAAAATCAATTTTTGTTTATATTAGACTAATTGATTGTTAAAAATATATAGAAATTCACCAAAAGAAAAATGAGGATAATTTGCGAAACATTCGCAAATCTCTTGACACCGTCAACACAAAATGCTATAATAATTTGCGAAACATTCGCAAATCGGAGGCGGCAATATGCCAAAATATATGACAAAGCAAAGAAAAGCGCTGCTTTCATTTTTGTCGGAGCATACCGACGAAGAGCTTTCCGCGCGCCAAATAGCCCAAATGCTCAACGATGACAGCATAAGCGTCAGCGCGGTTTACCGCAATTTGTCCGCGCTCGAGCAGGAGGGGAAAATCCGCAGAATTGCCAAAAGCGGAAGCCGCGAGGTCTTTTACCAGTACACAGACTCTTCGTCCTGCAAGGATTGCCTGCACCTGTCGTGCGAAAAATGCGGAAAAACCTACCATATGAATATGCCCGACGCCGACCGCCTTGTTGCCGCGCTCGCTCAAAACGACGACTTCGCAATCGACAAATCCGCAACTGTGCTGTACGGCGTTTGCAGGGAATGTAAAAATCAGAGCTAAAGGAGATTTCCATGAAAATATTAGTTTCAATAATAACAGCTGCCGTGCTTGCGCTGTCGGTGTTTGCCGGCTGCTCGGGCAACGCCGGTCAAAAAACCGGCGCTAAGCTTAAAATATTAACCACAATCGCGCCGCAGTACGACTGGTTAACAAACATCACCGAAGGCGCCAAAAATGTTGACGTCGATATGCTGCTTGACAACGGAATAGACTTGCACAGCTTTCAGCCCTCAACCGACGACATATATCAAATCACGTCCTGCGACGTGTTTGTTTACACCGGCGGCGAATCCGACAAGTGGGCAGACAACGCTCTTAAAAACAACACAAAGGTTCTCGCGATAAATCTTCTTGACCTTCTCGGCAGCAAAGCAAAGGAAGAGCAAGCTGTTGAGGGAATGCAGGAAGAAGCGCACGAGGAAAACGAGAACGAAGAGCACGAAGAAGGTTCCGAATACGACGAGCACGTTTGGCTTTCCGTTAAAAACGCCGAGTTTTTGTGTGAAAAAATCAGTGAAAAGCTGGGCGAAAAGGACAGCGAAAACAAAGAGCTTTACGCAAAAAACACAAAGGAATACATCGAAAAGCTTAAAAAGCTCGACGCCGAGTATGCCGAAGCGGTTAAGAAAGCAAAATACGATACTCTGATTTTTGCCGACCGTTTTCCGTTCCGCTACCTTACCGACGACTATAATTTAAAATACTACGCGGCGTTTTCCGGCTGTTCAGCCGAAACCGAGGCGAGCTTTGAAACGGTAAAGTTTCTTGCGGATAAGCTCACCGGGCTGAAGCTGCCCGCGATAATGACAATAGACGGTTCAGACAAAAAAATCGCCGAAACCGTCCGCGAAACCTCTGACAATAAAACAGCGGAAATTTATTCTCTGAATTCAATGCAGTCAATGAGGAAAAGCAACGTTGATAAAGGCGACGATTACATAACCGCTATGGAATACAATCTTGACGTGCTGAAAAAAGCGCTCGGATAAGGAGAAACAATGGCGCAGCTAACTTGTGAAAATCTGACCCTCGGCTATGAGGGCAAGGAAATTATATCGGGACTGAGTTTTTCGGTCAGCAAGGGCGATTACCTTTGCATTGTCGGAGAAAACGGCTCGGGAAAATCAACCCTGATGAAAACAATACTCGGGCTGCACAGCCCGATGAAGGGCAAAATAACAACAGGCGACGGCTTGCTTCAAACAGAAATCGGTTATCTTCCGCAGCAAACCTTAGTGCAAAAGGACTTTCCTGCGTCCGTCCGCGAAATTGTGGTATCGGGCTTTCAGGGAAAATGCGGAATACGGCCGTTTTACACCAAGGCGGAAAAACGCGCGGCGCTTGAAAATATGAAGCGAATGAGCGTTGACGACCTTCAAAAGCGCTGTTACCGCGAGCTTTCGGGCGGTCAGCAGCAGCGCGTGCTGCTGGCGCGCGCGCTGTGCGCGACCCAAAAAATGCTTTTGCTCGACGAACCGGTGTCAGGTCTCGATCCAAAGGTAACGGCTGAAATGTACAGCCTTATCGCCAAGCTCCATAAAGAGGGCATAACGATAATAATGATATCTCACGATATCGAAGCCGCGCTGCGATATTCAACCCATATCCTCCATATCGGCGGTGATGTTTTCTTCGGCACCAAGGAGAAATTCAAGCGCGGACTCTTCATCAGCGACCGCAGCCTGTTTAACGGAGGTGAGGGCAATGGCTGAAATACTTGACAAGCTTGTCTATTACTTCCAAAACGTTCCGACCGTGCGCTACGCCTTCATTGTCGGAATCTTCATCGCTCTCAGCGCCTCGCTTTTGGGCGTAACGCTGGTGCTCAAAAGGTTTTCGTTTATAGGCGACGGACTTTCGCACGTCGCGTTCGGCGCAATGGCTGTCGCGGCGGTTGTCGGACTAACCGACAATATGCTTATAGTAATGCCGGTTACGGTAATCAGCGCGGTGCTTTTGCTCGCTACAGGCAAAAACGCCAAAATACGCGGCGACGCTTCGGTTGCTATGATATCTGTCGGCGCGCTCGCAATCGGTTATCTGCTTATGAACAAGTTCCCGACGACAAACAATGTTTCGGGCGACGTCTGTTCAACGCTGTTCGGTTCAACCTCTATTCTCAGCCTGACGCCTGCCGACGTTTGGCTGACCGTGTCAATCTCACTTGCGGTCGTAATCGCGTTTATTCTGTTTTACAATAAAATTTTCGCGGTAACCTTTGACGAAAGCTTCGCAAGGGCAACCGGCACAAAGGCAGGGCTTTACAATTTGATTATAGCGATAATCATCGCCGTCATCATTGTTTTGGCAATGAATGTTGTAGGCTCGCTGTTAATCTCCGCGCTCATAATTTTCCCGGCGCTTTCGGCAATGCGCGTGTTCAAAAGCTTCAAGTCGGTAACAATATGCTCGGCCTGTCTGTCTGTTTTTTGCGCGTCAGCCGGAATTATTATCTCAATCATCGACGGAACGCCCGTAGGCTCAACAATTGTAGCCGTAGACATAGCAATGTTCTTTGTGTTCTGGATTGTCGGTTTGATAAAGGGAGGAGTAAGAAGATGAAAAAGTTAATTGCAATCGCGCTTTGCGCTGTGACCGCGGCTTTTGCGGCAGGCTGTTCGGGCGCAAACACCGCCTCCGGTAAGGCAGGCTCGTCAAAAACAAAAACCGTAAGCGATGTTTTGTCCGAAGCTCAAACCTCCGCGCCCGACACGACCGATAACGGCGCGCCTATTCCCACTCAGGTTGACCCCTCAAAGCTCGTTTACCCCGACCTTGACTACACAGCCGAGCTTGACCTCACAAAAATGAGCAGTACAATGGTTTACGCCGAGGTCAGCAATATGATAAAGACTCCGAAGGATTATATGGACAAAACCGTAAAAATGGACGGCACCTTTGATGTTTTTGTCGATCCAAAAACCGAAACCTACTACTACTCCTGCATTGTTCAGGACGCCACAGCCTGCTGTTCAAGCGGAATTGAATTCAGCCCCAAGGCTGATATGAAGTATCCGGACGACTTTCCGGCGGTGGGAACTCCCATAACCGTAGGCGGAGTTTTTGAAACCTACAAGGAAGGCGAAACAACTTACCTCAGGCTGAAGGACGCCGAGGTCGCGATAGGAAAAACTTGACAATACTATGAAAATAAATATAATATAATTACTGCCACCGGGTAGAAGAATGTAAATTAACATTCGCGGGCGCGTCGTTAGGTCTTTGAAGATGCGCCGCGAATGTTTTTGTTTTATGGGGGAAGCTATGAAAAAACTGACAGGATATTTTACAAGGTTTGAGCTTGCGCTTTGGTTTTCATCAATGGCGGCAATAATCGCGGCGTATATTGTTTTCGGAGGCGGCAATTTTTTTACGCTCATAGCCTCGCTTGTCGGCACGGGAATGTTAATTTTTAACGCTAAGGGCAATCCTGCCGGTCAGGTTTTGGCAATAATTTTCTCAATTATGTACGCCGTAATTTCCTATACCTACGCCTATTACGGCGAAATGATAACCTACCTCGGTATGACCGCGCCAATGGCGGCGCTTTCGCTCATAAGCTGGCTTCGCAATCCGTTTAAAGGCAAAAAAAGCGAGGTTACCGTCAATAAACTCGTCAAAAAGGAAATCCTGCTTATGCTCTTGCTTGCCGCGGCGGTAACCGTAGTGTTTTACTTTATTATGGACGCGCTTTCAACCGCTAATCTCGAAATCAGCACCGCTTCAATCACTACCAGCTTCATAGCGGCTTATCTGACCGCGAGGCGCAGTCCGTACTTCGGGCTTGCCTATGCCGCGAACGACATTGTTCTCATAATAATGTGGATAATGGCAACAATTGAAAATCCGTCTTATTTTTCGGTAATAATCTGCTTTGTCGTATTTCTGTTCAACGACGTTTACGGCTTTGTCAACTGGAAAAGAATGAGAAAAAAACAAAGTGATTGCAAATAACGCGGTTTTATAGTAAAATAAAAACGGCACGGAAATCCGTACCGTAAAACTCAAAGCTTAAAATCTTCCGCGGTGTATGTACCTTTCAGGGTAACGGTGCGCGGAACACGCAAAAGCGGATCGTAATCAAAGGATCTGCACCTGCCGTCAGTTATCGTTTTTGATTTTTTGCAGATAAAAACCTCGCTTTCAAAAACCGAGTTTGAGCAGTAGCTGCAATCAGGACTGATATTTCTGCCGAAAAGCTTATTTTTCATAAAATCACCTCGTACAATAACAGTGTACCACAAACCTTCTCAGGTTACAAGTAAAATTTGGAGGATAAAATGCAGTTTTCATCAAACACAATGAAGCTAAACAACATTGATACTACACCGTACCTCACTTATAATTCTTTGTCAGAAATAAAATTCATAAATCACGCTTTTTCAACCCGTCTCGGCGGAGTTTCACAGGGCATATTCAGCACAAATAACCTCGCCTTTAACCGCGGAGACAACCCCGAAGCCGTAACCGAAAACTATAAAAGAATCTGCCGCAGCGCCGGCTTTGATTTTGACAGCCTCACAGCCTCCGCTCAGGATCACCACACCTTTGTAAGAGCCGTAACCAAAGCGGACAGGGGAGTGGGAATATATAAGCCGCGCGACCTGCAAAGCGTTGACGCGCTTGTTACAAACGAAAGCGGAGTAACCCTCGTAACCTACTACGCCGACTGCACTCCGCTGTTTTTTGTCGATGTAAAAACAAAGGCTATCGGGCTTGCTCACGCAGGCTGGCGCGGAACAGCCGGAAGAATAGGGGAGAGGGTAGTTGAAAAAATGACCGCGCTCTACGGCACCGAGCCTGCCGACATAGCAGCGGCTATCGGACCGGCTATTTCCGTGTGCTGTTATGAGGTTGACGCGCCCTGCGCCGAAAACTTTCTCAAAATGACAGACCTTGACACTTCAAAATTTGTTTTCCAAAAGGAAAATGACAAATTTATGCTCGACTTGCTTGAATGTAACCGCCAAATTCTTGTAAAAGCAGGCGTAAAGCCCGAAAACATCACAATTTCAGACCTCTGCACCAACTGCAACAGCGGGCTTTTGTGGAGCCACCGCGCCACAAATGGCGAAAGGGGAACAATGTGCGCCTTTATGTGCATCAGGGAATAGGGCTTAATCCGTTTCGGCACCTTGACCGTATGAATATTTCGCGTCAAGCTCACGGTACATATAGTTTTTCCATTTTGAAAAGCTCGGTTTACCTTTTGATGTTGTGCAGCCGCACCTGATTAAATAATCGTTCCAGCCGAGAAAGCCGTTCGCTCTGAGTACTTTTTCGGTTTCATCTTTGCCCAAAAGCCAGTAGTAACCCAAAAAAATAGTGCTGTCTCCCTTTGAAAGGTAGTCGTTGTAAACCTCGGTAATCTCTCTGTAACGTTCTGCAGGATGAATCGACGTAACGCTCATATTATGGCTTTCCATCTGTTCTTTTGCTTCCTCGATAATAAAGGAATATTTTTCCTGATACGCCGCTTCTTTTTCCTTAACGTCATTGGAAAGGTTGAATAAAACAACGAACGAAACCGCTGCGCAGCCCAAAACAAACAGTATGTACACCGCGCCTGTAAGTATCGCGATTAAAGCAGGATGCTTTGTTCTTTTAACAGGAAGCCCCTGCGGATTGTTCGGCGTAATATATCCTTTGATTTCCTCTTGCTTCATAATTAAGACTCCTTTTTAAACCAAATATCTTTAACGCGGAACTCTCTGCCGTTGAGGTAATCGAGAATCCCCGCGCTTTCCGAAAAATTGAACACAAGCTTGTAGCTGTACAGCGCCTGATAGCGAAAGCCGTCGGGCGATTTTTTGTTTTTGCCGTATTTTGTGTCGCCGACCAGCGGATGACCGATTGAAGCCATGTGAGCCCTGATCTGATGCGTTCTGCCTGTCATAAGCTCAACCTCAACAAGGCTGAAGCAGCCGCCGGTTTCCAGCACTCTGTACTTCGTTTTAATCTCCTTTGAGCCTTCAACCGCCTTTTTGTGCACCCTCACCGTATTTTTGCTCTCGTTTTTGGTAATATAGCCTGTTAAGATGTCCTCGCTTTTAACCGGCTTTCCGTGAACAAGACAAAGGTAATACTTTTCAAGCTCGCGGCTTTTCATCTTAGCGTTAAGTATCCTCAGACTCTCGGCGTTTTTTGCCGCAATCACAATTCCGCCGGTGTTGCGGTCAATGCGGTTTACCAGTGCCGGAGTAAAAGCCTTGTCAAGCTCGGGATTATATTCTCCCTTGTCGTACAAATAATGCAGAACCCTGCTTACAAGCGAGTCAAAGTGATACTGCTTGTCCGGGTGAACAATAACTCCCGGCTGTTTGTCAATCAGCAAAATGTTTTCGTCCTCATATACTATGTCAAGCTTTTTCGGAGCCTTCAAAAAGTCGTAATGCTTTTCTTCGGCAGCCTCAAAAAACTCATCCTTAATATAAAAGGTAAGCACGTCGCCTTCGTTGAGCAAAGTGTCAATTCCGCATTTTTTGCCGTTTACCTTAATACATTTCTTTCTTATATATTTGTACATCAGCGGCTTGGGCATTGTCCTGAAACGCTTTTGCAAAAATTTGTCAAGCCGCTGGTTACAGTCGTTTTTTTGAATAGTAAGAGTTCTCATTGCCGCACCTCACATTAACATAATAGTATATTAGAAACCAGAAAAAATCAAGCACATTTTTTTCACTTCGCAATATTATGGTAGAGGGTGATACAGTGAGATGCTACAAACATAAAGTAAAATCAGCAGTCTGTTTCGGACTGGGACTGTTAACCGCGACCGTGCTGCCGGCAAAGTGGGTATTGGTTGTAGCAGCCGCTGCACTTGTAATTGTAAGCTTATCTTGCGTACGGAGGTAATTTTATGAAAGTAGTACTTATCGAAAATCCAAAAATTATATCGTCAATTTTACGTAAAATTTACGGAATAAAAAAAGTCAAGCAGGATATTTAATACAAAGCCATTGGGCATAATAACCAACACGCAAACAGTTAAGATGTGCATTGTGACAAAAACTTTGCACATCTTATTTTTGTATTGTCTTTTTTTTGAAAATTTTATATAATAAAGGTGGTAATTTTATTTAGGAGGTAATTAACGATGAGACACTCAAAAAAAGTGATGAGCTTTGCGCTTGTAGCCGCAATTCTTGTCACAATGCTAATCTCGGTGTTCCCCGCGTCCGCGGCAGGAACGCTCGCAAGCTACTACAAGACCAACCCCAACGGTCAGGTCGGCGTTCAAAAGTCAATCAATGTTGACGGCGACATTTCCGATTGGAACAGCTCAATGATTATTGCGCAGGGCACGGCAAACGACGATCCCCGTGTTTACCGTCCCAACTCAATGTACGAGGTTCCGCTTGACCTCTACACACTCTACGGCGCCTACGACGACAGCAACCTTTACCTTATGTGGGAAATGACCAACGTTCAGGATGTTGTCGCTCCGAACGACGACTATCCTCTGTCACAGGGTATTCTCTACCAGACAATGAACATTCCGTTCTTTATCGCTGTTGACACAGGTAAGTCCGACGCAATCGGCAACAACGCCAAGCTTACAACAGGCGGCACAATCTGGGATTCCGGCATCACCTTCGAAAACCCCTTTAACCGTCTTGTTGCAATCTCAACAAACGGCGCGAACGGTCCCTTCCTTTACAGCGGCTCGTCAGCAGGCCTTAACCCCAAGGAAATCGGCGCGCGTGCCGAGACAGGAATCAACTTTAAATACGGAAAAGGTATTTTAAGCAAAAACGTTTACGGCATTAACGGCGGCTACGGCACACACAACAAGCGCGTGCTCGGCGATATGTGCAACGAAAACGCCGCGTGGGTTGACTTCAACACCAAGGGTCACAAAAGCTCAAGCATGGACTTCCATTACGAAATGTCAATTCCGCTTTCAAAGCTCGGCGTAACCAAGAGCGACGTGGCATCAAGCGGCATCGGCGCAATGGTAATTATGACAAGCGGCAAGTCGGGTATGGACTGTCTGCCTTACGACCTCGCAATGAACGACAAGGCTGACCTTGACGACTCTGCGGGCTCACAGGAAAACAACAGCTTCGAAAAGAGCGACGAGGATCACATCACTGTTCCCTTCGCAAGAGTAGGAAAGGGCGGCGGAAGCACACCGGTTAATCCCCAGCCTGTGACCGAGCCCACCGATTCTCCCGTACAGCCCACCAACCCCGTAACACCCGGCTCTGACACAACCTTAAAGGTCAGCGCAACCTCAAACGTGCTTTCATCCGGAAGCTACGAAGCCAAAAAGGGCGACACGATTTCGGTAAAATACGACCTTAAATCCTCAATGAAGGTTTGCAACGCCCAGTGGACGCTTACATACGACAGCTCAAAGCTTAAGCTTAAATCCTCGGGTGTTTCAATGGCTCCCAAGACCGGCGGAGTTGTTTACGCCGACAACGGACACGTTTACGGCAACTTCACCGAGGTTCAAAACCTTGTTGACTTCACAAATTCCGGCACGCTTGCACAGGCGGAATTTGAGGTTATCGGCACCGGCAGCGCTGCCGTAAGCCTCAACGTGCAGGAGCTTTCCGTAGGTTATCTCAGCGGCGGAGTTCTTAACTACCGCAACGCGGTAAAGGGCGGCGTTAAGCAGAATCTCAGCGGAGTTTCGGGCTTTACCTCAACTTCAATCAGCGGTACAGCAAAGGTTGCAAACGGCGGAATCGACTCCGACGACAGCCTCACCGTACAGGCAAGCTCCAACTTTTTCAAGACCGCAACCTCAAAATTAAGCCCCGGAGCAAAGCAGGTAACCGTCAGCTACAGGCTCAGATCTTCAATGAAGCTTATCAACACACAGTGGATTCTCACATACGACAATTCAAAGCTTAAGCTCAACACAGATCCCGAAGAGCTTATGCCCGGCGTTTCAAACTTTACCTACAATCAATATTCAGATAATACAATCAAGGGCAACTTCACAAACATCAATCTCCAAAACTTTACCAACGAAAAGGATTTTGTAAAGTTAACCTTTGACGTAATCGGCACAGGTACGGCAAACGTTGACCTCGACGTAAGAATTCTCGGCATTGCCTACAAAACCTCCTATGACGCGGTTGAGGCATATGTTGTTGACGAGGGCGTTGTTTACGACGTAACCTCACAGCCCGGCTTCAGCAGCGAAACCTACACAGCTTCAACTGTAATCACAAGCGACGCGGCTGTTTGGGGCGACGTAAACCTCGACGGCAAGCTTTCAATTATGGACGCAACCGTAATTCAAAGACACCTTTCAACCGACGTTAACACAAAGCTTAACGAACAGCAGCTCCAAATTGCCGACACCAGCGGCGACGGCAAGGTTACAATTATGGACGCTACCGTTATCCAGAGAAGAATCGCCGGCTTGGCATAATAATTTAACAACACAAATTTCGGCACTCCCGGTTTTCCGGGAGTGTTTTTCTTTACCCCGGTCATAATCGCGCGTCCAAATGAATACACTGTAACAGACCAAAATAAAAGGAGAGAGAAAATATGGAGCTTAATCAGGAAAAACGAAGCTTCCGCACTCCGTGGATTGTTACAGACGCGGTAGCCGAACAGCTTGCGGACGCCGACATTACCCTGCCCGATTATTGCCCGAATATCGAAAAAATCTTAAAATGCACGCTGACTCCCAAAATTCAGACCAGATCGCTTTCAGGCGGTCAGCTTCAAATCGAGGGATTTTGCGTAATAACGGTTCTGTATGTTGACGGCGACAAAAAATCGGTTCGCTGCTGTGAGCAAAACGTCAATTTTTCCCAGACCTTTTCCGTAAAGGACACACCGGAAAACTATGTTATTCTCACAAAAACCAAGTCCGAATACATAAACTGCCGTGCTTTAAGTCCGCGCAGGCTTGTTATTCACGGGGCTTTTTCACTTTACGCGAAGGTAATTGCCGCAAAGACAACCGAGCTGTACACACTGGATGATTCTACGCTTGAGGCCCGCAAAATACAAATACAGTGCGCCGACCTTAAATCGCTGTGTCAGGAGCAGTTCACCGTCAGCGAAGAAATTTCGGCGGCGGATAAACCGGCAATCGAGTCTTTGCTGTATTCCTCGGTTTCCGCGTCTGTAACCGACTGCAAGGCGGTCACGGGAAAGCTTATGGTGAACGGCGAAATTAACCTGAGAATGTTTTATCTGACCGATATCGAATCGGGACAAACAGCCAAAACCGAGTATGTCGTACCCTTCAGCCAGGTGATAGACTGCGCGGGAGCGGAGGAGGAAAACCGCAGCGTGCTCGACTGCGAGGTGTTGTCCTATGAAATCAGGCTGAAAAACGATGTGCTGTCCGAAAAACCGCTTATAGCCCTCGATGTAAAAATCTGTCTGACCGAGGAGGGCTTTGTAAGCCGTGATGAATACATCGTTACCGACGCGTATTCAACAAAGTACTGTTCTGTGCCGTGCTTCGAAACCGTCAGGACAATTGCGGACGCCGTTCCTGTCAGCGATAGCTTTATAGAAAAAATCACCGCGAAAATCGACAACTGCCAAATATCAAAGCTGCTCGATATCTATCCCGGCAATATCACTCTTGACGCCGAAGCGTCAAACGGCAGCGTAAAGGCGGCAGGCAAAATCAATATGTGCATTGTCGCTCTCAACGAGGAGGAATTTCCGGTATTTATCGAGCGTACCTTCGATTATTCACATACAATTGCCGGGGCTTCGGGCTGTAACGCGCTGATGCTTCCGGCGGTCAGAATGTCCGGAGTAAGCTACCGGCTTGCCGACGGCAACTGCATAGAGCTGCGCTGTGAAATGAAAATTTCGGGCGGAGCGGTTAAAAACGAAAGCCGCCGCGCTGTGCAAAGCGTTGAGGTTGACACGGAAAAACCTATTGAAACCGATGACTGCGCGCTGACTCTCTATTTCGCGTCAAAGGGTGAAAGTCTTTGGAATATCGCGAAGGAGCACAAGACAGGGCTTGCGCTGCTTACCGCCGAAAACGGACTCGACCAAGATGTTATCGAAAGCCCTCAAATGCTGCTGATTCCGAAAATATAGGAGGTTAGTATATGGAAGAACGTAACGTATACCGCGACATTTCAAGCCGCACCGACGGCGATGTTTATATCGGAGTGGTCGGCCCCGTCCGTACCGGCAAATCAACTTTTATCAAGCGGTTTATGGACACGGTTGTGCTGCCGAATATAGGGGATGAGGACATCTACCGCAGAACTGTTGACGAACTGCCACAGTCCTCCGCCGGAAAAACAATAATGACAACCGAACCAAAGTTTATTCCCGAGGAATCTGTCGAGGTTTCCCTCGGCGAAAACGTCAGCTTCCGCGTTAGAATGATAGACTGCGTAGGCTACATCGTCGGCTCCGCCCTCGGACACAGCGAGGAAGGCGGTCCGCGAATGGTTAAAACTCCGTGGTCGGACGAAGAAATACCCTTTGACGACGCGGCGGAAATCGGAACCAAAAAGGTAATCACCGACCATTCTTCAATCGGTCTTGTAATCACCACCGACGGAAGCTTCGGGGAAATCCCGCGCGAGGACTACATCGACAGCGAAACGCGTGTTATAGCTGAGCTTAAAGCGATAGATAAACCCTTTGTCATCCTGCTCAATTCATCGCAGCCTCAGTCTCAGCAGGCTCAGACGCTTGCCGCGAACCTATCCCAAAAATACGGCGTGCCGGCGCTTCCCGTAAGCTGTATGGAGCTTGACGACAACGAAATCAAACGAATCCTCGCCCAGCTTCTTTTCGAGTTTCCGGTTAGGGAAATCAAGGTCGATATGCCAAAGTGGATAGTGCGTCTTGAAAAGGAACATCCGCTTAAATCCTCAATTATGGGCGCGATACGCGACGCCGCGAGGGATATTGACAAAATCCGTGAAATTGAGGACACGGTAAAAGCTTTGTCAGGTAACGAGTTTATCGAAACCGCCGGCATTTCCGGGCTTGACCTCGGAAGGGGCAACGCCGAAATTTCGCTTTCTGTCAGTCCGGGATTGTTTTACAAGGTTCTGTCCGAACAAACCGGGCTTGAAATAACGGACGAATGCGACCTTATGGACAATATCAACAGCCTTTCCGAAAAGCAAAGGGAGTTCGACAAAATCGCCCGCGCTTATGAGCAGGTCAGGGAAACCGGCTACGGAATAGTAATGCCTACCATCGACCAGCTAACCCTTGATGAACCGCAAATAATCAAGCAGGGCGGAAAATACGGTATCAGGCTGAAGGCAAGCGCTCCGTCAATTCATATGATGAAAATCGAAACCCAAACCGAGGTCACCCCGATTGTCGGCAGCGAACAGCAGTCGGAGGAGCTTGTCAATTACCTGCTCAAGGAATTTGAGGAAAACCCCGAAAAAATCTGGGAAAGCAACATTTTCGGAAAATCCGTGCACGAGCTTGTCAACGAAGGCCTTCACAACAAGCTTTACCGAATGCCCGACGACGCGCGCCGCAAGGTAGGGGAGACAATTCAAAAGATTATCAACGACGGCTGCAACGGACTGATATGTATAATTCTTTAACAGAATATTGTGTTAAAAAGAGCGTTTGTAATCAAAACGCTCTTTTTGTCTTGTTTTATAATTTTTAATCTAAAATAATTTGTATATTATAAAAAACGACGAAAAACAATCGCCGCGATATTTAATATTGAAAAAAATGACGAAATAAAGTATAATAAATATGTATGCAAATCTTATTTAAACGGGGGTCATTATATGAATCTTTCCTATTTGGCAAACGCCTCCGGAATAGCTGCCGAATATTCGCTTTATGAAAAGTGGATTGCTTCGGCAAAGGTTATTCTCACGGGTTTTGTTGTCGTTTTTGCCGTGCTGTTTTTGTTAATCGCCATTATCAAAATCTACAGCGCGATTGTTACCAAGGTTCAGGACAGAAACAACGTCAAAAAGCACAAAAAAGAAAAAATCTCCCAACCTGGCGAGGCTCTTAAAAAGCCGGTCGTTATACCTGTTCAAAAGAACAACGCGGACGAACCTGTTGTCTCCGGTGAAATCGACGGAGAGGTTGTGGCGGTTATCGCCGCGGCGGTCACCGCAATGTACGGAACAAAGGGCAAGGCAAAAATAAAGTCAATCAAGAAATCGGGCGGACGTTCCGCCTGGGCAAACGCAGGTATTCTTGACAATACACGCCCGTTTTAAGAAAGGAACGCATCAATGGAAATAATCGACGGCTTCTTTAAAGCCATAACCGGTATATTTAACGAATCGGGTATTTTAACCCTAAACTGGCAAAACTATATAATGATTGCCATTTCAATCGTTTTGCTTTATCTTGCAATCAAAAAGCAGTACGAGCCGCTTTTGCTTTTGCCAATAGCCTTTGGTATGCTGCTTGTCAACCTTTATCCCGCAATTATGAATCCGCCTTCGGTTCAGCTTTTAACAGCCGAACAGTGCGCCGCTCAGCACGTCGAGCTTGCCGGGCACGCCCAAAGGGTAATCGACGGCGTAACCTATTACGAAAACCCGACCTACGGCGGACTTTTATACTACCTTTATCAGGGCGTTAAGCTCGGAATCTATCCTCCGCTTATCTTCCTCGGCATCGGCTGTATGACCGACTTCGGCCCGCTGATTGCCAACCCCAAGAGCCTTATCCTCGGCGCGGCTGCCCAAATCGGCATATTCATAACCTTTACGGGCGCTATTTTCCTCGGCTTTTCCGAACCCGAGGCAGGCGCAATCGGAATTATCGGCGGCGCCGACGGTCCTACCGCAATTTACGTTACCACAAAGCTCGCGCCGCATCTTTTAGGCTCTATCGCTATCGCCGCGTATTCCTATATGGCGCTCGTACCGATTATTCAGCCGCCTATAATGAAGGCGCTCACCACAAAAAAAGAGCGTATGGTTGTTATGGAGCAGCTTCGTCCCGTTTCAAAGCTCGAGAAAATTATGTTCCCGATTATCGTTGTAATAGTTATCGCGATTTTGCTTCCCGACGCGGCTCCGCTTGTAGGTATGCTTATGCTCGGCAATCTCTTTAAGGAATCCGGAGTTGTAGACAGAATCGCCAAGGCGGCTCAAAACGAGCTTATGAATATCATAACAATTTTCCTCGGCACAACCGTAGGCGCTACCGCTTCGGGACAAAACTTCCTGTCGCTGAGCACAATAAAAATCATCGTTCTCGGACTTATCGCTTTTGCAATGGGAACAGCCTTCGGCGTTCTTTTTGGAAAGCTTATGTACAAGTTCACGGGCGGCAAGGTTAATCCGCTTATCGGTTCCGCGGGCGTTTCGGCGGTTCCTATGGCAGCAAGAGTTTCCCAGAAGGTCGGACAGCAGGAAAACCCCGGCAACTTCCTTCTTATGCACGCAATGGGTCCGAACGTAGCCGGCGTAATCGGTTCCGCAGTTGCCGCAGGCGTACTTTTGAACGTTGTAGGTCATTAATTTATGAAAATTATTAAGGAAAGCTTAAGCTTTCCTTAATTTTTTACAATTTTCAGCCATAATAATTCTAAAATAGAATTATTAATTCAAGCTGATAGTTTATAATATACAGTGGTTATTTTTAAACAAAGGAGTATGAAAAATGGGAAAAAATATTACCGTGCAAAGAATTTTGACAATTCTTCTGCATCGGATTCCTTTTATTATCATTTCGGGACTGCTTTTTGCCCTGATATTTTTTCTGTATTCGTCGTTTATTATTAAACCGACCTACAGCACATCCACAATGATTTTCATTCAAAACTATAATAAAACCACTGTTCAGCAGCAGGCTGGAGCGGCTGCCGCGGCAAATGCGGCTCAGGCCTCAAGGACAAACGACGCTGTTCAGAACAACAATGAAATCGCTCAAAAGATTTTCAGCTCTGACATCAGCGGTTCATCAAACCTCGCTAAAATCTGCGTTACCTTCTTCCAGAACTCAGACGAAATCACAGCTCTGTACAACGGCTGCAACGTAGGCTTTTCGGTAGAGGAGGGAACCTTCTATATTACGATCACGGTATCGGGTCCCGATCCGCAGCAGTGCGCCAACGTGGCAAACCAGGTTGCCGAAAAGTGCCAGGATGTTTACTACAAGGGCTTCTCATACGGTCAGCTGGGTACCATCAGAACAGCCAAGGAGCCAACGTCTCCCGTATCGCCGAATAAAACCAGAAATACCCTTATCGGCGCCGCGATTGGTTTGGTTCTTGCCGCGCTTCTTGTAATCCTCCTCGACTTAATTGACACCACAATCAAGTCCGACGACGATCTCGCCGAAATCTACAAGGTACCCGTATTTGCGGAAATTCCCGATTTTGATCAGTGAGGCAGGTGATAAAACATGAAAATTAAATTAGGAAAAAACAGCACAAAAAAGAAAGACGCTAACAGTGATAAAAAGAACGGCGATTCCAGGCTGGAAACAATCTCCGACAAAAGTAAGTTTGCCATTGTAGAGTCCTACAAGGCGGCGCGTACCAACATCATGTTTTCACTCTCCGCCGACGACGACAAAATCTTCGCCATCACCAGTTACTCAAAGGGTGAAGGTAAAAGTACCGTTTCGGCAAACCTCGCCATCTCTTTCTCAAAAATGGAAAAGAAGGTGCTTTTGGTTGACTGCGACCTCAGACGTCCTAATACTCACAACATCTTTAAAATCAGCAACCAAGTCGGACTTTCCAACATCATCGGTAAAATGACCGATTTTGAGGATGCTGTTCACCGCGATGTTCTCAAAAACCTCGATATCATCACCTCGGGCACAATTCCGCCCAACCCGTCCGAGCTGATTTGTTCGGCAAGGTTCGTTAATTTAATCAAGAATCTTTATGAGGAATACGACTACATCATCTTCGATACGCCGCCTATAGGCGTTGTATCCGACGCGCTTCTGCTAAAGGATCTCGTCGCAGGCTTCGTGGTGGTAATCCGCGAGCGTTCAACAACACACGGCGATGTTCAGAACCTGCTCGAAAGTGTAAAGATTGCCGACTCCAAAATTTTGGGCTTTGTAAAGGTCGGCTGTATCAACCACAAACGAAAGGGCAAACGCGGCTACGGCTACTACTATTATCAGTATTATTAATTCCAAAACAGTTACAAGACCTGCCTGTTCAGACCGGCAGGTCTTTTTTGCTGTAAGTCCGGCTATCATATATTTCGTCTGCGCTGCCGGATGTACAGAGTCCGGCGCAACGAATAAAATATATATAAAAGCAGTGCCAAAGGCTGATTGCGATTAGTATTATCGACGAAAAATGCAGGAAAACACAAAAACACTTGCATTTTCTACCCTGATGTATTACAATATAGTGGTGTTTGAAAAGTTTTTTTGCAATATTTTGATAAGGAGAAGCAAAAATGAGTTACTTAAAATTATCCGCGCAGGAGCTTGAACAGGAATATTTAAAGCTCAAAAAGGTTTACGATGAAGAAAAGTCCAAAGGACTTAACCTTAATATGGCAAGGGGAAAGCCCGGAGACGCCCAGCTTGAGCTTTCAAACGGAATTCTTGATACTCTTTCCGGACAAAGCCGCTGTATCGGCTCCGACGGTATGGACTTCAGAAACTACGGCGTTTTGCCGGGAATAGAAGAATGCAGAAAGCTCTTCGGCGAGATTCTTGAGGTCGATTACCGCAACGTAATGGTAGGCGGAAACTCAAGCCTGAGTATGATGTTCGACACAATCGACTGTATGATGACAAAGCCGATTGTCGCGGGCTGCAAGCCATGGTATGAGGTAGCCGACAGAAAATTCCTTTGTCCGGTTCCCGGTTATGACCGTCACTTCGGCATCACGGAATACTTCGGCTTTAAAATGATTCCGGTTCCAATGAACGAAAACGGTCCGGATATGGACATTGTTGAGGAGCTTGTCGCCTCCGACGATACAATCAAGGGTATGTGGTGCGTTCCAAAGTACTCAAATCCCTCGGGCGTAACCTACAGCGACGAAACGGTAAAGCGCATTGCCGCGCTCAAGCCTGCCGCCCGGGATTTCAGGGTTATGTGGGACAACGCTTACTGCATCCACGACATCACCGACACTCCCGACACGCTTCTCAATATAGTTGACGAATGTAAAAAGACAGGTAACGAGGATTTGCCGGTTCTTTTCTGCTCAACCTCAAAAATCACCTTCCCCGGCGCCGGAGTGGCTGCTATGGCGGCATCCGACAATAATATGAAGGTGTTTATGGAGCGTTATAAATACAAGATAATCAGCTTTGACAAAATGAATATGCTGCGACATGTAAGATACTTCAAGGATTATCAGGGCGTGCTCGAGCATATGAAAAAGCACAAGGAAGTGCTCAGACCAAAATTCGACATTGTTCTCGACACACTTGAAAGAGAGCTTGTTCCGGTTGAAATCGGCAATTGGACAAAGCCCAACGGCGGCTATTTTGTAAGCATTGACGTTTATGAGGGAACAGCCAAAAGGGTTGTTCAGCTTTGCAGGGAAGCGGGGGTTGTTCTTACAGACGCCGGCGCAACCTATCCCTACGGCAACGACCCGCACGATACAAACATCCGTATCGCGCCCACATTCCCGCCCAATGACGAACTCAGGGTTGCCATGGATATTTTCTGTATCTGCGTAAAGCTTGCGGCTTGCGAGAAGCTTCTTAAAAAATAATATATCCTATTAGTATAGTGTTACATTTTTTGCAATTATATTTGTGCACATTAAATAAAGATAAATATTTTATCACGAAATATTTACAATTGCATTGACAATTTTGCAAAAAAATCATATAATAGCTCTGTTACGTCTGTAAGTGCGCTCTTGTAACAGAGTTATTATTATCTGCATTTAAACAGTGCATTTCAGACAATTATTTTACGGAGGTTTCAAAGGCATGAAAAGAGTTCCAAAGCCTGTGTTCTTCATTGTTGCTTTGCTGATACTCGCCTTTTCCTTTACTGCGATTTTCGGGGTATACTATTATAATGGTGACAACAAAAACACAGTAATCAAAGGCGTCGGCGACATCAGATGGGGAATTGACATCAGGGGCGGTGTTGAGGCTACGTTTAAGCCTGCTGAGGGCTATGACGCAACCCCGGAACAGCTCCAGGATGCAAAATCAATTATTGAGCTTCGTATGGTTTCACAGGGCATCACAGACTATGAGCTGTACGCTGATACAAACAGCGACAGAATCATTGTGCGTTTCCCGTGGAAATCAGACGAAAAAGATTTTGACGCGTTAAGCGCAATCAACGAAATTTCATCAACGGCAGAGCTTACGTTCCGTCCCGGCGGCAACTACGCTACCACCGAAATGGGTTCGGACGGTAACCCGGTTTACAAAACTCCTACGGGCGATACCGAAGAAGTTCTTATGAAGGGCGATATGGTATCAAAAGCTACTTCGGGTTACATAAACGACAACGACGGTTCAAGAAAATTCGTTGTTGACCTTGAACTTACAAGCGAAGGCGCACAGACCTTTAAGGACATAACAACCAAGTACTTAAACCAGCAGGTGTCAATCTGGATGGATGACATTATGCTTTCGGCTCCTAACGTAAGCGCTGTTATTTCCGACGGTAAAGCTCAGATTTCAGGTAACTTTACCTCTAAGACAGCCGCCGATCTTGCTCAGAAGATTAACGCCGGCGCGCTTCCCTTTAAGCTTGAAACAGCCCACTACGGCAACATCAGCCCGACGCTCGGTGAAAACGCTCTCACCGCAATGGGTTATGCCGCTGTAATCGCGTTTATCGTTATCGCAATCATTATGATTGTGTTCTACAGACTTCCCGGCTTCATCGCCATTATTGCTCTTATCGGACAAATGGCTCTGTCGGTTGCCGCGGTTTCTGGTTACTTTACAGCAATCCCCTCATTCACAATGACGCTTCCCGGTATTGCCGGTCTTATCCTTTCAATCGGTATGGGCGTTGACTGTAACGTTATCACAGCCGAACGTATCAAGGAGGAGCTCAGGGGAGGCAGAACTCTTGACGGCGCACTTGAAAAGGGTACCAAAAACTCACTCACCGCTATCATAGACGGTAATATGACCGTAGTAATCGTATCAATTATTTTGATGCTTGTATTCGGTCCTTCCAATATTCTTTCATTCATCTTCGGCGAGTCAACCACAGGTACAATTTACTCCTTCGGTTACACTCTGCTCGTTGGTGTAATTTCCAACTTCATCATGGGTATCTTCTTCTCAAGACTCATGCTCAGAAGTATCGCGGGCTTCAAGCCTCTTCGCAAAAAAGTGTTGTTTGGAGGTGCTAAGAATGACTAAAGACGTTCAGACAAAGGCAGACGCTCCAATGACCTCACAGGATATCAGCGAAAAATATAACGGCGGCAAAAGGGTTATTGATTTTGTCGGCAAAAAGAAGATTTTCTTCGGAATCTCTCTCGGCATTATTCTTATTGGTATAATCTGCAACTTCATTTTCGGTACAACCCTCGACATTCAGTTCACGGGTGGCGCTACGCTGACATACAGCTACACAAATGATAAAAAACCGATTGATCAGGAGGAACTCCGCAACTTTATTCAGGAGCACACCACTGATAAAATCACAGCTTCTTTCTCAACCGACCTTATGGGCAACACAGGCGAGAACGTAAGCGTACAGTTTTCGGGCAACGATTCAATTAAAACCGATATCCAGGAAAAGCTCACAAAAGACCTTCAGTCAAAGTATCCCGACAACAACTTCAAAAACCTTGAAGCAAACTCGGTTGACGCGTCAATGGGCTTTATGTTCCTGCTCAAGTGCGTTGCCGCGGTTGCTCTGGCAAGCGTACTTATGGTACTTTATGTAACCATCCGATTCAAGAAAATCGGCGGTCTTTCCGCGGGTGTTATGGCTTTGGTTGCTTTGTTCCATGATATCGCGATGATTTATTTCCTTTATGTTATCTTCCAGATGCCTATCGACTCAAACTTCATCGCCGTAGTACTTATGATTCTCGGTTACTCGCTTAACGATACAATCGTAATCTACGACCGTGTTCGTGAAGAAAGAAAGCTTATGGGCAGAAAGACCGATGTCGGCACAGTGTTCAATGTAAGCTGTACCAAGACCATCAGAAGAACAATTATGACCTCAGTAACCACACTGTCCGCGATTTTGGTTGTATACATTCTCGCGTTCATCTTCAACATCAATTCGGTTAAGAGCTTCGCGCTCCCGATGATGATTGGTGTAATCTCGGGTTGTTATTCTTCAATCTGCATCGCCGGTCCCCTTTGGGTTATGTGGCAGAACAAAAAGGCCGCCAAGAAAGCTGCCGAAAAAGCCGCTTAATCCGGTTCGGTATAATTTAAAAAATATTATCAAAAACAGGGTACTCGCTTCCTTTTATGGAGGCGAGTCCTTTTTTTGCCCCGGCGCTGCCCGCAAAGTACATTTCCGGACTGCAGTTATCAATGTAGGTTTTCATTTGTGACAGATTAATTCCTATGCTGTCAATATAATCGTGAATAAGCATCGTGTCCAAAAGCTTCGAGGTATTATCCCAGTCATAATTTATCTGTCTGCATAATTCCGACGCTTTTACAAAATCATCTTTCATAACTAAAACATCCACTGCTTTAATTCTGTCTGTGTAGTTGTCGGCTGTTTTGCCGATGTAGATTAATTCCGCGACCGACGCCGCAATACCGGCTGCCAGCAAAACGATGGTTATTATTATCCTTTTCATACCTTACTCCTTTTCAATAACCTTGTATTTGCCGTCCGCGTTTAATGTCATAATAAAAACCTTGCCAAGCGCGGTTTTATTCTTTTTCAGAATTTTAAACACATCCGACCTTTTGTGTCCGCAAAGCGAAAGACCGCTTTCAACGATTTTTCCGTCGCTGACAACAATGCTGTCGGGTTTGGAATCAGCAGCCTTTATGCCCAGTTCTTCAGCGCTGGGCGTTCTTTTTTGCGGTTTTTCAAGCACGCTTATTGTACCGTTTGTTTCAACAACGCAGTACTGAACATCGTCAAGGCTGAAAATATTTTGACTTCTGAGCTGGGCGCAAAGCTCAGCCGTGGTCAGCCTCAGCCTTTTCATTTGATTTTGCAAAAGCTTTCCGTCGTCAATCAAAACAACGGGGCTTCCGCAAATTATTTTTCTGAAAAACCTGCTTTTCATCATCAACACGCTCATAGCGATTTCAAGGGCAATGAGAATAAGCACAGGCACAACGCCGCTCAAAAGCGGCTGAGAGGTGTTTTGCATAGGCAGCGACGCAATGTCGGAAATCACCATTGTTACAACAAGCTCGCTCGGCTGCATATCGCTGATTTGCCGCTTGCCCATAAGTCTGAGCGCGACGATAATAAAGACATATAAAATTACAGTGCGGATTACAGATATTAACATTCAATCACCGTTTTCATTATTTGCCGCTGAGCTTAATTTATTAGCTTTCTTTGATATTTTTTCATTTTCTGCCAATAATAAGCCAAAGCAGGTGATTAATATGGAAGATACATTGAGCAAAATTAAATTAAGCTTAAGCAAAATGTTTTCGGATTCGGCTGACCTTACGGTCAGGGATATAATTCTGAAATCGAATAATAAATTAAAGGGCGCGGTAATTACAATCGAAGGTCTGTGTTCAAAGGACGAGCTCGCGCAGTCGGTTCTCAATCCGCTTATGATGTATGATTTCGGCGGTCAGACTCCTGACGAAGCGATTGAAACGATAATTAACTCGGTTTCCGGAAGCTGCGATATGATTGAATTTAATTCCACACAAGAATTAATTTCCTTTTTAACCTCGGGCTTTGCCGTCATTGTTCTTGACGGCTGCGAAAAAATGCTTGCAACAGGCGTTCAGGGTTATTCGTACCGCAGCGTAAGCGAGCCTGAAAGCGAGGTCGTTCAGCGCGGAGCGAGAGAGGGCTTTACCGAACCTTTGAGGGTTAATATGTCGATGATACGGCGCCGGATTAAAAATCCCGACCTTGTGTTCGAACAAATGACAGTCGGAACCGAGTCAAAAACCCAGATTATGATTTGCTACCTAAAGCACTGCGCTTCGCCTTTGCTGATAAAAAAGCTTAAAAAAAGGCTTGAAGCCTGTCAGCTTCCTACTGTTTTGGCGTCGGGCTATTTGTCGGAATACCTTGAGGACAAAAGCACAAGCAGACTGTTTTCGGGTGTAGGTATTTCGGAACGCCCCGACACAGTTTGCGGTAAGCTGACCGAGGGAAGGATTGCGGTTATTGTTGACGGAACGCCGGCGGTCATAATTGTACCGAGGTTGTTTGTGGAGGAATTTCAGGGTGTTGATGATTATTCGAACCGCAGTTATTACGCTACGCTGATTCGCTTAATAAAATACCTGTCGTTTTTCTTCGCGGTTTTCGCGCCGGCGCTTTATGTAGCGCTCGCCCAGTTTCACCCCGAATATATTCCCACATGGATACTCATAAAAACATCGGAATCGCTTGCCGTTACTCCGCTTCCGGTAACTCTTGAGGTTCTTCTTATCACCTTTGTTTACGAGATTATGAAGGAGGCGGGGCTTCGTATTCCGAAATCGCTCGGCCACGCCGTTAGCATAGTCGGCGGTTTGGTGGTAGGCGAAAGCGCTGTGAACGCGGGAATAATCAGCGCTTCTACACTTATGGTGGTCGCGACCGCCGCAATATGCAGTTATGTTACCTCGCCGCTGTATCCGCCGGTGACCATACTGCGCGTAGTGCTGATTGTAACCGCCGGAATAGCCGGTCTGTGGGGAATAGTGCTTGTCACAGCCGTTACAATTATAAGTATGTGCTCAAAATCCTCGCTCGGCGTGCCGTATATGTCCTCACTGTCACCTTTTTCGCTGAGGTCAATGCGTGATGTTTTCATAAGAGCAAGCTGGAAAAAGCTGGGTTCGCATACAATACGCGTTCAAAAATTTCCTGAAACGGAGGAAGACTGATTGCACCGGGAAATAAAATATTCTTCAAAGCGGTTAATGCTTACGTTAATGCTGTGTGCCTGTTCGGTTATTCTTTTACAGAATAATAATGTTTCGCCCGAAAATTCGTTCACGGTTAATCTTTTGTGTATGCTCGGCGGCATGGCGGTTTGCGCGGTGATGTTTTTGCCGGCGGTAATACTGAAAAAGCGCTGTGACACCGACTTTTTGGCGTTGTCGGAAAAAATAACGCCGAAGCTGAAAATTCCGCTTGCGTCGGTTTATTCGCTGTATTTTGTATACGCGGCAGCTTACTTTTTGCTTCCGTACACAGATATGTTTTGTGAGAAGTATTACCCCGGAGCAAGTCCGTGCGTTATAGGACTTTGTGTGCTCGCAGCCTGTGTTTACGCGGCGTACAAGGGAGCAAATATAATAACGCGTTTCGGGATTTTTCTGTTTGTTTTCGCTTTGGTTACAAATCTGTTGATGTTTGGCGGAAGCGTCGGTTCGCTTGATTTTGCCAACGGCAGTTTTTCGCTTGAAACTGATTTTGACGCCGCAGCTTCAACCTTTATATATTTTTGCGCGCCGTCCTTCATCGCTGTAATTTATGCCTGTTTTGCCGGTGACACGGAAAACTTTAAGCTTAAACAGCCTTTTCTCGCGCTTTTGTTTACAGCGTTGAAATATGCTTTAGTGTTGTTTTTTGTGACGTTTTCGGTTGGAGCGTACGCGCAGCGTCAGGATTACCAAACCTTTATTTTGTCAAGGGTTGCCCATTTTGACCTGTTCGGAGGAATCGAGAGCTTTTTTACCGCGCTTGCCACAATGTCGGTATTTATGATTATATCAATGTTTTTGAGCTGTATTAATAAATGTACGGGCAGCGGAGGAGTGAAGAACTCGGCGGTTTTCAGTGTGATTATTTTTATTGTCAGCTTTACGGCGGAATGGAATAATTCTGTAAAGGAATTTTTTACCAATGACCTTATTCTCATTATTTTTACCGCGGTTGTGGCGGTTTTGATTCCGCTTGCATATATCTTTACAGGGAGGAAAAATAAATGAAGCGTTTTTTGGCGGTAATTATGCTGTTTGTTGTGATGATTTTCCCGGGCTGCAGCTCGTCGCGTAAAATTGAAACCGCCGCAATAATCGAAAACGTAAGCGTAACAAAGGAGCACGGACAGCTTTATTACACCTTTTACAAGCTTTCCTCGGACGAAAAGCCGCACAAAACGGTTATTCCGGCTTCGTCCTTTGAGGACGCCTGCCGTCTTGCAAAGGAAAAGTACATCCCGCACCTGTCGCTTGCCAAGCTCAGGCTGCTGCTCGTTCACATTGACTTAAAGGACAGGGTAATGCAGGATGACATCAGCTATATTTCCACACAGACCTATTTTTCACCGGTGGCGTATGTGGCTTTGTGCGACGGCGAAGCGCTGCGCAGGGTGGGCGACAGTCCCGGAATACTGAGTACGGTCGAGGAGAAGCTGAGGCTGTGTCAGAAAAACCACCCTTCGGTTAAGCTTGACTACCTTTCAATTTTCAACAGCCTGCAAAGAAACAGCACAGAAGGTGTGGAAATCGCGTATATTAATTCTGATAAAGAATTAAAAACAGACATCAAAAAAATATTCCGTAAAATGTCCTAAAATATGATATTTAATTCATTAAAAGACTTTATCTTTTGGATAATTTGTAGTATAATGATATTTAATTATAATGTATCGTTATACCCAAATTTATCAAGGTGGTGGCAATATGTCTGAATTTTCCGTACCTTTATCCGAAATCGTCAACCGTTTGGAGCTTCAAAGCGTATATGTGGCTGAAAACTATGAGGACATTAAAATATCTACGGTCGAAATAAACAGACCGGGACTTGAGCTTACGGGTTACTTTGAGTTTTTTGACAACAAAAAAATCCAGGTGCTCGGCAACACCGAATTTGCCTATCTTAACAGGTTCGGCTCGGAGGCTCAGCGGATGGTTATCGACTCCATTTTCAGCTTCGGTCCGCCGGCGGTTATAATCTGCCGTCATATTGAGCCGTCAAATGTAATTTTGGAAAGCGCGAAGCTGCATAAGGTTTCTATTTTCAGAAGCGAGGAAACTACGTCCGATTTAACCGCGCGTCTTGTATCCTTTTTGAACCGTGAGCTTGCCCCGAGAATTACAAGACACGGAGTTCTGGTTGAGGTATACGGCGAAGGCTGCCTGCTTGTGGGCGACAGCGGAGTAGGTAAAAGCGAAACCGCAATTGAGCTGATTAAGCGCGGACACCGCCTTGTCGCGGACGACGCTGTTGAAATCCGCCGAACAAGCGCAAGCACGCTTATCGGCACGTCGCCGCAGAACATCCGCCATTTTATCGAGCTCAGAGGCATAGGAATAATTAACGCGCGTCAGCTTTTCGGTATGGGCGCGGTAAAAACAGACGAAAAAATAGATATGGTTGTCAACCTTGAGCTGTGGGACAACTCCAAGGTTTATGACCGTATGGGACTTGACAACGAATATATGGAGATTTTGGGAGTGGAGGTTCCCACGCTGACCATCCCGGTTAAGCCCGGACGAAACTTGGCTGTAATCATCGAGGTTGCCGCTATGAACAACCGTCAAAAGAAGATGGGCTACAACGCCGCGAAGGATCTTTTAAAGAGCCTCGGAATGGACTTGGGAGCTGTGCCCGAATCACCTAAAACCGTCATTGATAAATGGAATTAATTCTTTTTCGGAATTATATACACTGACTGAGAGGGTAATATGGACAGAACAGAAATTATTTACAATCTTGCGGAAATCGCAGGCTGGGAAGCATATAAGGACGAACCGATGTGCCGTCATACATCGTTTAAAATCGGCGGAAAAGCCGATACATATATTAAAGTCAAGGATATTTCACAGCTTAAAACGCTTATCAAGGAATGCCGCGAGGCAGGGGTTGACTATTTTCTTATCGGCAACGGCAGCAACATACTTGTAAGCGACGAGGGAATAAGAGGAGTTGTTGTTAAGCTCGGCGGCGAATTCAAAAATATTTCCCTGCTTGACGACGAAACAATTTACTGCGGTTCGGGAGCTTCGCTTGCCTCGCTGTGCAAGTTTGCGCTTAACAACGGACTTTCGGGGCTTGAGTTTGCGTGGGGAATCCCGGGCTCGGTCGGCGGAGCGCTGTTTATGAACGCCGGAGCCTACGGCGGCGAAATGAAACAGGTTGTTCACAGCGTTTCACATCTTACACAGGACGGCGAAATCGGCAGAACCGACCGAGAAAATCTGGAATTCGGCTACCGCACAAGCGTCTACCGTAAAAACAGGTGCCTTATTACCGGCGCGGTTCTGAAGCTGAAGAAGGACAATCCGGACGACATCCGCGCAAGGATGGAGGATTATATGGGACGCCGCAGCGACAAGCAGCCGCTTGAATACCCAAGCGCCGGAAGTGTGTTTAAACGCCCGGAGGGAGCGTACGCCGGAGCGCTTATCGAGCAGTGCGGACTAAAAGGAAAGTCGCGCGGAGGCGCTCAGGTAAGCGAAAAGCACGCAGGCTTCATTATAAACAAAGGAAAGGCAACGGCTTCCGACGTAAGAGGACTGATACGCGAGGTTCAGACAACCGTTGCCGAACAGACGGGCTACCGTCTTGAATGTGAGCTTATTATTATGAACTGACTAAGCGGAAGGTTTTTGACAGAATATGGAATTTGTTATTATTACGGGAGTGTCGGGCGCAGGAAAAACCTCGGCACTGCGCGTTATGGAGGATTTGGGATACTATTGCGTCGATAATATCCCTTCATCTCTGCTTGCGACGCTGTATGAGCTTTGCTCCAAGGCTCAGGATGAGCTGATGAAAAGGGTTTCGGTTGTTGTTGACGTCAGAGGTCACGACAACTACAAGCAGATGATTTCTCATATCGAGGATTTTAAAAAGGCTCACGAAGGCGTAAAAATCCTTTATATCGGAGCAAAATCCGACCAAATAATTGTAAGATACAAGGAAACAAGGCGAAAGCATCCGCTTGCCGACAGGCTTAAGGACGGTTCCGTTATCGATGCCGTTGAGTTTGAAAAGGCGCTGATGCTGCCTGTAAGGCGTATTTCCGATTACGCTATCGACACCACCAGTATGTCGAACAAGCAGCTTAGGGAACGCTTAACCGCTATGTTTATGGGAGATCCTTCGCAGGGGATTACACTGACCTTTATGTCGTTTGGCTTTAAGTACGGGATACCGCTTGAGGCAGACGTTATTATTGACGTGCGGTGCCTGCCAAATCCCTTTTACATCCCCGAGCTGAAGCATAAAAACGGGCTTGACAATGAAGTCCGGGAGTATGTTCTTAAAAGCGAAAATACTCAGGAGTTTTTGCGAAGGACATTCAGTATTTTTGATTTTTCCGTTCCTCTTTACTTAAAGGAGGGCAAAAGCGAGCTTGTTGTGGGAGTGGGCTGCACGGGCGGAAAACACCGCAGCGTTACCCTTGCGCGCGAGCTTGACGCTCACTTTCAGAATCTCGGATACCGCTGTGTGCTCCAGCACCGCGACATTAACAAGGATTAGGTGAAGCCGTGTCTTTTTCATCAGATATCAAAAAGGAGCTTTGCTCGTCGCAGTCTTTTGACCGCGAGGAGTTAAGGGCTGAGCTTTACGGAATTTTGCTTTTCGGGAAAACCTTTTCATCCGAAAGCATTGTGTTTACAACCGAAAGCTCTCACGCCCTTAAAAGGACGGTTATGCTGCTCGAAAATCTTTATATGCCGATTATTGAAAAGCAGACGGCGCTAAGGACAAAGTCCGGCAGCGGACACCTTTATAAAATGAAGCTTATTGACAGCGGCGAATGCGGCAGGATTTTTGAGGACTTCGGTCATTCGGAAAATCAGGTCACGCTCAGGGTCAACCGCGCGGTAATAGGCCGCGAGGAGCTTGCCGCGGCGTTTGTGCGCGGAGTGTTTTTAAGCTGCGGCTCGGTTTCCGCTCCCGAAAAGAGCTATCACGCCGAATTTTGCGTGCCGTACAAAAACCTGAGTGCGGATTTGTGCAAAATTTTGACCGAGGTAACAGAGTGCGTGTTTACTCCGAAAACGGTTTCGCGCGGCGGCAACTACATAGTGTATTTTAAGGGCAGCGAGCAGATTTGCGACCTGCTGACTTATATGGGCGCTCCGCTGAGCTCGATGGAAATAATGGGCACAAAAGCAGTTAAGCAGGTTAGAAACAACGTTAACCGCCGCATTAACAGCGAGGTTGCCAACATCGGCAAGGTCGCCGCGGCGTCAGCAAAGCAGATTGAGGCGATTGAGCTTATAAAAAGAACTAAGGGGCTGGAATCGCTTCCGCAGGATTTGAAGGAAATCGCTTATCTCAGGCTCGAAAATCCCGAGATGTCGCTCAGGGATCTCGGGCAAAACCTGAGTCCGCCGATAAGCAGAAGCGGCGCTAACCACCGTGTGCAGCGGCTGCTTGAATTCGCGGACAATTTACAAGGCTCCGGCGGAACTCTTTGAAACCGTTTGCCGATTAGTATAACGGAGGAATTTTAATGGACAACGAACTTACGATTGAAGCCGCTATGCGGCAGCTTGACGATACAATTAAGCAGCTTGAAAATCCGCAGGTGGATTTTTCGCGCGGAATTGAGCTGTACGGCCGCGCGGCGGAGCTTTTGAAATACTGCTTTAAAGAATTTGAAAAAGCAAATACAAAAATTACCCAGCTTAACGACGAGCTTGAAAAGGCGGAACAAAGACTTAACGGAAATGCCGGATATTCCGTTGACGACGGAAACAGCAGGGCGGAGGATGATTATGAATAATTTTACGGAATTTATCGAGAAAGAGCTTTATAGCTATTTGCCCGGTGACGATTGCAGCGAAAAGGCGCTTATTGAGTCTATGAGATACAGCCTTGAGGCAGGCGGAAAGCGCGTGCGACCGCAGCTTGTTCTCGAGTTTAATAAAATTTGCGGAGGAAATCCCGACGCCGCGATGCCCTTTGCGGCGGCAGTTGAGATGATTCACACTTATTCGCTTATCCACGACGACCTTCCGTGTATGGACGACGACGATTTGCGCCGCGGCAAGCCCTCCAATCACAAGGTTTACGGCGAGGACATCGCGCTGCTTGCCGGAGACGCGCTCTTAACACTGGCGTTTGAAACCTTAACAAGCGACAAGGCTGTGATTTTTGCCGGTGATTCAGCGTGCCGCAAGGCGGTTAACACCCTTGCGAGGTATTCCGGGGCGAACGGAATGGTCGGCGGTCAGGTTATTGATTTAATGAGCGAGAACCGTCAGGTTGAGCTTGAGCTTATCCGTGAAATGGACTACAAAAAAACCGCTTGCTTAATTAAAGCGGCGTGCGAGCTCGGCTGCATAAGCGCAGCGGCTGAGAAGCCTCAGATTTTGGCGGCGTCGCGTTACGGCGAGTGCATCGGAATCGCTTTTCAGATTCAGGACGATATTCTTGACTGCACCTCTACCGACGAACAGCTCGGAAAGCCTGTAGGAAGCGACTGGGACAAGATGAAGTCAACCTATGTTTCGCACCTCGGCGTTGAAAAATGCCGTCAGCTTGTTAATGAGCTGACGGACGCCGCGATTGCCTCGCTGAGTACGTTTGAGGAAAATACCGAAAACCTGAAGGAGTTAGCGCTCAATCTTGCCGGCAGGACAAAATAACAAACACGGGAAATGATAATTTATGAGTGAATACAAGCTCCTTCCTTCAATTACGTCGCCCGGCGATGTAAAAAAGCTGAAGGAAGATGAAATAGATGAGCTTTGCGGCGAAATCCGTGAAAAGCTGATTGAGGTTGTTTCGGAAAACGGCGGTCACCTTTCACCGAATTTGGGCGTGGTCGAGCTTACCGTAGCGCTTCACCGCAGCTTTAACTTTCCGGACGACAGCATAGTGTGGGACGTTGGTCACCAAAGCTACACCCACAAGCTGCTCACAGGCCGTTTCTTTGAATTTGACACCCTGCGTCAAAAGGACGGTATTTCGGGCTTTCCGAAGCGTGAGGAAAGTATTTACGACGATTTTAACACCGGACACAGCAGCACCTCGATTTCCGCGGCGTTCGGAATTGCCAACGCAAAGCATTTAAGCGGCGACAACAGCTACACTATCGCCGTAATCGGCGACGGCTCGCTTACGGGCGGTCTTGCCTTTGAAGCTGTTAACAACGCTGGACAGTTCAACAAAAATTTTATTGTTGTGCTTAACGACAACAAGATGTCGATTTCAAAAAACGTGGGAGCTATCCCGCGTTATCTTACGACGGTACGAATTCAGCCGTGGTATATAAGAGTGAAAAACATCACTCTGCGCGTGCTGTCAAAAATTCCGTTTTTCGGTAGGGTTTTAAGGGCTGTTTTAAGAAAAAGTAAGTCTAAGATGAAAAACCTTGTGTATAAAAACACTTTGTTTGACTGCTTTGGCTTTACTTACCTCGGACCGATTGACGGTCACAATATCGGCGAGCTTGAAAACGCGTTTAAGTTTGCCAAAAAGGAAACGCGGCCGGTGCTTCTGCACGTTGTCACCAAAAAGGGCAAGGGCTACAAGCCTGCGGAGGATAATCCCGGCGAGTTCCACGGCATAGGACAATTTGACATAGATTCGGGCGAACCGCTTTCGAGCCACAAGGGATTTTCCGCCGAGTTCGGAAAAACAATGTGCGAGCTTGCCGAAAAGGACGACAAAATCTGCGCGATTACCGCCGCTATGACAAGCGGAACCGGGCTGAAGGATTTCGCGAAGCTGCACAAGCGTAATTTTTTTGATGTGGGAATTGCCGAGGAGCACGCCGTCACCTTTGGATGCGGACTCGCGTCGCGCGGTTACCGTCCCGTTTTCGCGGTGTATTCAACGTTTTTACAGCGTGCTTACGACCAGCTTATTCACGACGCCGCGCTCGGAAAAAACCATATTGTGCTCGGAATTGACCGCGCCGGAATTGTGGGCAACGACGGAGAAACTCACCAGGGAGTTTTTGATGTTTCCATGCTTAATTCAATACCGGGCTCGGTTATTTATTCTCCTACTTATTTTGAGGGGCTTCGCGAATGCTTAATAGACAGCATTTACAAATGCGACGGGCTTGCGGCGGTGCGTTACCCGCGCGGAGGCGAGCTTTACCGTCCGGACGACTTTACCTCGGAGAGCATAGATTACAACACCTTCGGCAATCCTAACTCGGATTACCTGATTGTCACCTACGGCAGAACTTTTTCCTACGCGTGCCGCGCCAGGGAGCTTTTAAGTGAACAGGGAATAGAGGTTTGCCTGTTAAAGCTTTGCCGTATTAAGCCGATAAACACTCAGACCGTAAACTTTGCCTCACGCTTCAGGGACGTGTGGTTCTTTGAGGAAGGCATTAAAAACGGCGGTATCGCGAAAAATTTCAGCGACCTTCTTGCTCTTACATATTTTTCCGGCAATTATCATATAAAGGCAATCAACGACAAATTTGTTAAACAGATGTCTGTAAATCAGGCTCTTGCCATGTTAAAGCTCGACGCTCAGGGCATTGCGGAGGTCATAAAAAAGGATACGGGTTATGAAAAAAAGACTTGACATACTTGTTTTTGAAAAGGGGTTTGCCGAAAGCCGTGAAAAGGCAAAGGCGGTGATTATGTCGGGGCTGGTTTATGTTGACAACCAAAAAGCCGACAAATGCGGAACCTCTTACGATGAAAACGTTAAAATCGAAGTCAGGGGAAATGGGCTTAAATATGTGAGCCGCGGAGGACTCAAGCTTGAAAAGGCGATTGAAAGCTTTGACCTTGACCTGAAGGATAAAATAACAATGGATATAGGGGCTTCTACCGGAGGTTTTACCGACTGTATGCTTCAAAACGGCGCCAAAAAGGTGTATTCAATTGACGTGGGCTACGGTCAGCTTGCGTGGAAGCTGAGAAACGACGAAAGGGTCGTTAACCTTGAGCGCACCAATATGCGAAAGGTAACGCGCGAAGAGGTGCCGGACGAAATCGGCTTTTTCTCGGTTGACGTTTCCTTTATTTCACTGAAGCTGATTTTGCCTGTCGCCCGTAAGCTTATGGCGGAAAACGCCGAAGCGGTGTGCTTAATAAAGCCCCAGTTTGAGGCAGGCAGGGAAAAGGTGGGCAAAAAGGGAGTTGTCCGCGACCCGAAGGTGCATTGCGGTGTAGTGGAGGACATTTTCCGCTTTTGCCTTGAAAACGGCTTTGATGTGCTAAATCTTGATTTTTCACCGATAAAAGGTCCCGAGGGCAACATTGAGTATTTAATTCATCTGAGAAAATCGGATGAGCCTGAATCTTACACGGACGTAACGCCCGAACAGCTTGTTGAGCGTTCGCACGCTCAGCTTGACAAATAGGTGATTAAATGAAAATCGCGATTATTGTTAATCTTACAAAAGAAAAAGCAATTTTGTGCACGCGCGAAATTATCGCTTTGCTGAAAAAAGGCGGAGCGGATATTTTGATGCCGCCCGAGTGCAAAAATTATTATAAAAACGAAGCCGTAGCCATATGTGAAACCGTTGAGCAAATGTTTGAGCAAAGCGATATGGCGGTTACTGTGGGCGGCGACGGAACGATTATTCACGCCGCGAAATACGCCGCGCGCAGCGGCACTCCGCTTATCGGAGTAAACGTAGGCAGGCTGGGCTTCGCGGCAAATGTTGAGGTGAACGAAATCGACAGCCTTTCAAAGCTGCTTAACGGCGGCTACACCGTTGAAAACCGCACCTTGCTTGACGTTGAGGTTAAAAAGCCCGGCGGCAGCGAGCATTATCTTGCGGTAAACGACGCGGTTGTCGCTCACGGTCAGCTTTCGAAAATAGTTGACCTGCATTTGTGGCTTGACGGTCAGGAAATATCAAAATACCGCGCCGACGGTCTGCTGTTTTCAACGCCCACAGGCTCAACGGCTTATTCGCTGTCGGCAGGAGGTCCCATTCTTTCACCGCAGATGGAATGTATTTTAATGACGCCTGTTTGTCCCCATTCGCTGTTTTCGCGTTCGGTGCTGTTTGAAGGCAGTGCCGAGCTTGCGGTTACTGTTAATATCCCCGACCAGTGCAGCTGTCTTTTGACCGTTGACGGCGAAAAAAACATTAACATCCTTGAGGATGACAGGGTGATAATCAGAAAATCAGAGCTGAAGCTGAAGCTGCTTTCGGTTAAATCATATAATTTTTACACCAAGCTTAACGAGAAGCTTAAAGAAAGGGAGTTGTCATGAAGAGCGGACGACACGAAAAAATACTCAGCATAATCTCGGAGTATTCAATAGAAACACAGGACGAACTGCTTAAAAAGCTTAAGGAAGCAGGTTATAAGGCAACTCAGGCTACAATTTCGCGCGATATTAAAGAGCTCAGGCTTGTTAAAACGCTTGGAAGCGACGGAAAATACCGTTATTCCGCGGTTTCAAACGGGACCGATATGCGTTCAACCTTTGCTTCGCTGTTTTCGGGCAGTGTTGTTTCGGTTGACAGCGCCCAGAATCTTGTGGTTATTAAGACGCTCGGAGGAATGGCAAGCGCGCTTTGCGCCGCGCTGGATTCGATGGACAACACCGTGGTTGTCGGCACAATTGCCGGCGACGACACTATTTTTATTGCCTGCCGTTCAGCCGAAAGCGCCGTAAACCTTTGCGACACCCTAAAGGGCATATCCAAAAAAATATAGGCAAATCAATAAGTAAAAGAGATGAAATTATGCTGCAAACCTTGTACATAGAAAACATCGCGGTAATTGAAAAAACCTCGATTGATTTTACAGGCGGTCTTAATGTGCTGACCGGTGAAACAGGCGCCGGTAAAAGTATTATTATCGACGCCATTAACGCGATTATGGGACAGCGTACCTCGCGCGATATTATCCGCACCGGCGAAAAATCCGCCTTTGTCAGCGCGCAGTTTGAGGACGTGGGAAAAACCGCTGAGAAAACTCTTGCGGAGCTTGGATTTGAAGCCGAGGACGGGGTTCTTGTTTTGCAGCGAACCCTGAGCGCAAACGGCAAAAGCGTTTGCAAAATTAACGGCAGACCTGCTACGGTGTCAATGCTGAAATCGCTTTCGCGCAGCCTGATTAACATTCACGGACAGCACGAAAGCTACGCGCTGTTTTCTCCCGAAACCCACATTGATTATATTGACAGCTACGGCGGCTGTGAAGAGCTTCTTAATTCATATAAAGAAAAATACAACAATTATATGATTCTTTCAAAGAAATTAAGCCGCGCGAATTCCGATGAATCCGAACGGTTAAGGGAAATTGACCTTTTGCAGTTTCAGACCCGTGAACTGTTTGACGCGGACGTCCGCCCGGGCGAGGAGGAAGAGCTTGAAGCCGAAAGAACCGTGCTGATAAATTTCGAGAAAATATCCTCTTTGCTAAACAAGGCGAAGCTTATGCTTGACGGCGACGACTCAAACGGAGGAATTGAATCGCTGGACATCGCTTCAAACGCGATGCAGGCGGCGGCGGAATACAACGAAGAATACAGCGGTATTTCCGAAACGCTGACCGACATATACTACAACCTGCGCGACATAAGCGAAAGCATTGCGGACGCGGTTGACAACCTTGAAGGCGACCCTCAAAGGCTGGAGGAAATCGAGGAAAGACTCGATTTGCTAAACCGCCTTACGAGAAAATACAACTGCTCTGTTGACGAGCTGCCGGAGCTTGCCGAAAAAGCGCAGGCGCGGCTTGAGGAGCTTTTAAATTATGACAAAAACCGCGACGGGCTTATTAAGGCTTGCGCGGAAGCGGAAAAACAGGCGCTTGACGCGGCGTCAAAGCTCAGCCGCCGCCGCAGAGAAGCGGCAAAAGACTTTGCGGACAGAGTAAGGGAGGAAATGAGCTTTTTGAATATGCCCAACGTTACCCTTGTTCCGTCCTTTGAGGAAACCGGACTTAACCCAAAGGGTACCGACAAGGTTGAGCTGCTGATTTCCGCCAATCCCGGCGAAGCTCCGCGACCCGTGGCTAAAATCGCGTCGGGCGGCGAGCTTTCCCGGATGATGCTCGCGATAAAAACCGTGCTTGCGTCAGCCGACGAGGTTGACACCCTGATTTTTGATGAGGTTGACACGGGAATTTCCGGCTCTGCCGCCGAAAAGGTAGGGCTTAAATTACGGGAGGTTTCAGGCTCCTGTCAGGTGCTCTGCGTAACGCACCAGGCGCAGATTGCCGCGCTTGCCGACACGCATCTGCTTATCTCAAAGCAGGTTGACGGCGGACGCACCTTTACGGCTGTTGCTCCGCTCAGCCGTGACGAACGCGTAAAAGAGCTTGCGCGGATAATAGGCGGAGTGAATATTACTCAGGCGGCGCTGTCGCACGCCGAGGATATGCTCAACAGATAAACGAAAGGAAGCTGTAAATTGAAGCTGTGGACAGTCGCTCCGCTTGACAAGGCGGAGGCTACCTCGATTCAAAATAAATATGATTTGTCACCGATTATCGCGATGCTGCTGCAAATCAGGAACATCAGAACGCGTGAGGAAATAGAGGATTTTCTGTTTAACGAGTCCGAAATTGCCTCGCCGTTTGAGATTAAGGATATGGAAAAAGCGGCAAACCGTGTTAACCTTGCCATTGAATCCGGCGAGTTTATTTGTGTTTACGGAGATTACGACGCCGACGGCGTAACTTCAACCGCTCTGCTGTATTCCTATCTTTCAACTGTCGGGGCGAACGTGATGTATTACATACCCTCGCGCGAAACCGAGGGCTACGGAATGAATAAAAATGCCGTCGATATTCTGAACGGCAGGGGTGTAAGGCTGATCGTTACCGTAGACAACGGAATCGCCGCCAACGAGGAAATCGCGTACGCAAAGTCGCTCGGGATTGAAACGGTCGTTACCGACCACCACACTCCTCTTAAATCAATTCCCGACGCGGTTGCCGTTGTTGATTTGCACCAAAGTGACTGCAAAAGCAAGTTCAAGCAGCTTTCGGGCGTAGGCGTGGCGTTTAAGCTTATTATGGCGCTTGAGGGTGAATACTGCAATACAGACGCTTTGCTTGACAACTACGCCGACCTGCTCAGCTTGGGCACAATCGGCGATATTGTAGACCTGCGCGGCGAAAACCGCGTGTTTGTCAAGCGCGGGCTTCAAAGCCTTTCAAACACCGACCGCCCGGGCATTTCCGCGCTGATTTCGGCTTCGGGGCTTGACGGCAAGCCGCTGACCGCGGGCAGGGTTTCGTTTACCCTTGTTCCGCGCATTAATGCCGTCGGCAGGCTCGGGCTGTCCGGAAAGTCGGTTCAGCTTCTTTTGACCGAGGATGAACAGGAGGCGGCTGAAATTGCCGGCGCAATGGACACCGACAACGCCGAACGCAGACAAATTGAAAGCAATATTATAGATCAAATTGACGAAATAATACTGAAAAAGCCGTCGATTGTAAACGACAAGGTTATTGTTATTGCCGGAAGGGACTGGCACCAGGGGGTAATAGGAATAGTCGCGTCCAGAATTAAGGACGCTTACGGCAAGCCGGCGATTATTATTTCCGACGACGGACAAAAGGCAAAGGCGTCCGGCAGAAGCGTTGAAGGCTTTCCGCTGTGCGACGCGGTTGCCTATTGCGCCGATTTGCTTACGCACTACGGCGGACATCCGATGGCGGCAGGGCTTTCGCTCGACAGTGAAAATATAGAATTATTCCGTAAAAGAATTAACGAGTTTGCCGACAGCTTCGGTGAAATGCCGTTCGACAAGCTCAATATCGAGTGCAAGCTGAATCCGGCATTTATTTCGGTTGATATGGTTGAGGAGCTTTCGCGTCTTCAGCCCTACGGAGCCGGTAATCCTACGCCGGTTTTCGGCTTTTACAATATGAAAATACAGGATATTATTCCTTTATCGAATAATAAACACCTCAGATTACAGCTTGTCCGCAACAATACGAGAATAACGGCTATGATGTTCTTTACATCCGCTCAGGAGTTTCCTTACCGCACGGGGGATATTGTGGATATCGCCGCTACGCTCGACATTAACGAATACGGCGGAAACCGCAGTGTTTCGGTTATTATTAAGGATATTAAATCCAATTCGGACGACACCGGGCGGATTCTTGAAAGCGGCAGAATTTTTGAGGATTTTTGCCGCGGTACCGTACAAAATAAAGATAAGCTTGCTCAAATTCTTCCTCAGCGAAGCGATTTTGCGGAGGTTTACCGCTTTATTCGCTCTGTGGGGGAGTACAACCATAAGCCGGAGCATATGGTTCATATATTCAACAACAGAATCCCGTACGGAAAAATAAAAGTTATTCTTTACGCCTTGAGGGAGCTTGGGTTAATTGCTTACACCGAGGGATTAAAGCAAAGCAGGGTATGTCTGCGCAATACCGGGGGAAGGGTAGATCTTGAATCCGCCCGTATTATCAGGAAAATCAGGGAGGAATTGCAATGAGTAAATTTTCAAACGTCGCGCATTATCAGGACTTTTCCGAGCTTGAAAAAATTCTTGAGCGCTCGGGAAACAGTTATGATATGGAGTTGATAAAAAAAGCGTATGAGTATGCCGAAAAATGCCACGGCGACCAGCGCAGGGTTTCGGGAATTCCGTATATTCTTCACCCGACCTCGGTTGCCTGCATAGTCGCCGAGCTGGGAATGGACACAGCGTCGGTTTGCGGCGCGCTTCTTCACGACGTTGTCGAGGACACGCCGGTTACGCTTGAAACAATAAGCAAGCTTTTCAGCGTTGAAATTGCCAAGCTGATTGACGGCGTTACCAAAATTTCAAAAATCCCGTATTCCTCGCGCGAGGAACAGCAGGCTGAGAATATCCGCAAAATGCTTATTGCAATGGCGGACGACATCAGGGTAATTATTATTAAGCTCGCCGACAGGCTTCACAATATGCGCACAATGGACTGTATGCCCGAACAGAAGCGGCGCGACAAATCTCTTGAAAATATGCAGGTTTTTGCTCCGATTGCCCACCGGCTCGGTATCAAAACCGTTAAGGAGGAGCTTGAGGACCGTTCGCTTCAATACCTTGACCCAATCGGCTACAAGGAAATAGAGGACACCCTTTTGATGACGGAGGAGGGCAGAGAACGGTTTATCGAGTCAATCAAGGAACAGATTGTAGAAAAAACCAAGGAAACCATACCAAACGTTTTTATAAGCGGCAGAGTCAAGAGCATAAACAGCATTTACCGCAAAACGATAATGCGCAACCAGACGATTGACCAGATTTTTGACGTGTTCGCGGTTAGGGTAATTGTTGACACCGTGCCCGACTGCTACAATGTTTTGGGTGTTGTTCACGACGTGTTTAAGCCCATTCCCAACCGCTTTAAGGATTACATTTCGATGCCCAAGCCGAATATGTACCAAAGCCTGCACACCACGGTGCTCGACAAAAACGCCATTCCGTTTGAGGTGCAAATCCGCACATGGGAAATGCACTACACCGCCGAATACGGAATTGCCGCCCACTGGAAATACAAGCTCGGGATGAGCGGAAACGACAAGGACGACGACAGGCTTAAAAAGAACATTGAAAACGTCAAGAATATGATTCTTGACCAGCTTCAGGCGGAGGACGCCACCGACATAGCGCGGAATATACGCAATGATTTCGGCGAAAACGACGTTTATGTGTTTACTCCCAAGGGCGACGTTATGAACCTGCCGCGCGGCTCAACACCGATTGATTTGGCTTATCTTATTCACACCCAGGTCGGCCACCGAATGGTCGGGGCAAAAATTAACGGAAAAATTGTTCCGATTGATTACAAGCTGCGCACAGGCGACATTTGCGAAATTATTACTCAAAAAAGCGAGCATCCCAACCGCTCGTGGATTGACATATGCAAAACAGCCTCGGCAAAGTCAAAAATCCGCCAGTGGTTCAAGCACGAACGCCGCGACGAAAATATTGTTGAGGGTAAGCAAATGCTTGAACGCGAGTTTAAGCGTCAGGGAATCAACCTCACCGAGGATGAATATCCCGAATTCTTCAAGAGCCTAACCGTTAAAAAGCAGTACAACACGCTCGACGATTTTTACGCGGCAATCGGTTACGGCGGAATTCAGCTTTGGAAGATTATGCCGCGAATCAAGGAAGAATATCAAAAGACCTACGCGCGCGACATCGAGAAAATCACCGTGCCGCAGGCTCCCGTTAAGCGCACAAAGGCAAGCTCGGGCGTAATTATAGAGGGCAACGACGATGTTTTGGTGAAGTTTTCGAACTGCTGCAATCCGCTGCCGGGCGATGAAATTATCGGATATATCACGCGCGGCTACGGCGTTTCGATACACAAGCGCAGCTGCACCAATGTTCCGCGCGACCTGAGCAAAAGCGAGGAACCGCAGCGCTGGGTAAAGGCTCATTGGGAGGAAAAAGCGGGCGAAGCTTTCCGCAGCACGCTTCAAATTATCGCGAACGACCGCACCGGCTTCCTTGCGGATCTGACAATTAAGCTTTCGCAGATGCACATTTTTATTCACACGCTGAATTCGCGCGAGCTTAAAAACGGCAAGGCTGTTGTTACCGTAACAATTGACGTTGCCGGACGCGACCATTTGCGCGGAGTTATCTCAAAGCTCAGCGATATTAACGGAATAGAGGAGATCAACAGAATCTGATGAAAGCGATTATTCAAAGAGTAAGCGCCGCTTCGGTTGCCGTTGACGGCGAAATAAAAGGAAAAATCGGAAAAGGCTTTTTAATTCTGCTCGGTGTTGAGCAGGAGGACGACGAAACCGAGGCAAAGGTGCTTGCAAAAAAGGTTTCGGGGCTTAGAATATTTACCGATGAAAACGATAAAATGAACCTTTCTATGCAGGATGTGGGCGGAGGCGCGCTGGTGATTTCAAACTTTACGCTGTGCGCCGACTGCTCGCACGGCAGACGTCCGAATTTTATTGCCGCCGCAAGACCCGAAAAGGCAGAGCCGCTTTATGAGTACTTTTGCGGTCAGCTTGCGGAAAACGGCGTGTCTCAGGTTGAAAAAGGCGTTTTCGGAGCCGATATGCAGGTTTCGCTTGTAAACGACGGACCTGTTACAATTGACATTAACTCAAAGGATTTGAAAAGATGATTAAAATAAGAATTTATCCCGTAACTATGCTCGGTACAAACTGCTCCTACATCATTGACGAGGCAACAGGAAAGGCAGCGGTTACCGACCCGGGCGAAAAGTCGGAAAAGCTGATCAGCCAAATTAAGCAGGACGGCGGAAGGCTTGAATATGTTTTGCTGACACACGGCCATTACGACCACATTTGCTTTGCGAAGCAGCTTGCCGGTATGTTCGGCGCAAAGGTTGTAACGGGAGCGGCAAACGCGGATTTTCTAAAGAATCCCGAATATAACGGCACAGGCGTCCACGGCATTGACTTCACTCCGTTTGAAGCCGATGTTTTGCTTAACGACGGCGACAAATTTATGCTCGGCGAAACGGAATTTACTTATCTTGCCACTCCGGGACACACAAAGGGCTGCGGAGTTTTCATCGCGGACGGCGTGATGTTCGCAGGCGACACATTGTTCCGCGAGTCCTACGGAAGAACCGATTTGCCCACCGGCGACGAAGCGCAAATGGTTCAGTCGCTGAAAAAGCTTAAGGAGCTTGACGGCGATTATCAGGTTATTCCAGGTCACGGCCCGATGACTACTCTCGGGCACGAAAGACGTTACAATCCCCTTATGAGGATGCTGTAAAATGAATTTATACGTAAAAAACAATCCCTTTTGGTTCGAGCTTGAAAACCTTACGCGGCTGTATTTTCCAAACGAGAAAATTACCGTTTTTAAGGAATTTGACAGCATTGAAAAGCCGTTTATTTATGCCTCGGTATTTGACAAAATACGCGTGAGGGTGAGCTTAGGCGGCTTTGACAGGGAAGAAACCGCGGCTTTGGGAGCGGACAAAAACGAAACCGAGCTTCACACAGTTCAGCTTTTATACAAAATTTTGCGCGATTTCAGCGGAATTTCTCAGCCTTGGGGACTGCTTACGGGTGTGCGCCCGGTCAAGCTTTTAAGGAATCTTTCCGCTGAGCACGGTAAGGACGAAGCGCGGCGCAGGTTTTCAGATGAGTTTTTTGTAAGCCAAGAAAAGCTTAGGCTTGCCGCGCAGACCGAAGAAAACGAGGCGAAAATACTCTCGCTTTCAAAGCCCGAATCCTTCAGCCTGTACGTCGGTATTCCGTTTTGCCCGTCAAGGTGCAGCTACTGTTCATTTGTTATGGCTTCTGTTGAACGCGCGAAAAAGCTTACGGAGCCGTATGTTGAGCTGCTGTGCCGCGAGCTCAGGGAAACCGCAAGCATTGCCGCCGCGCTCGGGCTTAGGCTTGAAAGCGTGTATTTCGGCGGAGGAACGCCCACTGCGCTCAGCGCCGAACAGCTTAACACTGTGCTAAAAACCGTAAGAAACAGCTTTGATTTGTCAAGCTGCCGCGAGTTTACCGTTGAGGCAGGCCGTCCCGACACTATTGACAAAGAACGTCTTGGTTCTTTAAAAGAAAATCACGTCGGCAGAATAAGCATAAATCCCCAGACGCTCAATCCCGAAACGCTTGAAAAAATCGGACGCAGGCACACGGTTGAGGATTTTTACCGCGCTTTTGAGCTTGCGAGGAGCTGCGGCTTTGACAATATCAACACTGACCTTATCGCCGGACTTCCCGGCGACAGCGCCGAAAGCTTTGAACACTCGCTTGACGAAATTTTGCGGCTCAACGCCGAAAGCGTAACCGTTCACACGCTTTGCGTAAAACGCGCCGCGACGCTCACCACCGAAGGCGTTACCCTTGACAGGGACGACGCGGACAGAGCCCGGAGGATGATAAACTACGCTCAGGGCAGGCTGACGGAAAGCGGATACCTGCCGTATTATCTTTACCGCCAAACAAGAATGGTCGGCAACCTTGAAAACGTCGGCTGGGCAAAAAAAGGGTGCGAAAGCTATTACAATGTTTATGTTATGGACGAAACGCACACAATACTTGCCTGCGGCTCGGGCGGAGTAAGCAAGCTGAAAAATTACAGAACAGACAGCCTTGAACGGATATTTAATTTTAAATATCCATATGAATATATAGACAGATTTGGTGAATTGATTAAAAGAAAACAGGCAATTACACGTTTTTACGGTTGATTATTTCGATAAAACGTGTTATAATATACGCACCAAATTTTTATTTGTATGAATGAAAGTTGTATTTTGCGTTTATTATAATTTGAAATCAAAATTACAGCTTAAAGAAAGGTATGATAGTTATGGGAAAATTTGATACATTTTTTGACGACGCCGTTGTTAACGCAAAGGCTGCGGCTTCCGCGGTTTCAAAAAAAGCAGTTACCTTTTATGACGCTTCCAAGCACAAAATTTCCGCCGCGGAAATCAGGGGCGAAATTAACAAGAAGCTCAAGGAGCTCGGCAAAGTAACCTATAAGTCAGAGGTTCACGGTACTGATTTGTTTGCCGAAAAAGAGCAGCTTATTGCCGAAATTAAAGAGCTTATCGAAAATCTTAACATTATTAACGGTCACATTGCCGCTATAAAGAGCCAGAGAAAATGCCCCCAGTGCGAGGCAAGAGTTCCCAAAAACTCTGTTTTCTGCAACTTCTGCGGAACAAAGCTTGAGGAAGCTTCCGCCGAGCAGGCTGTAATGGCTCCGGCTGCTGCCGAAGAAGTAAAGGCTGAAGTACCGGAGGAGGCTGTTGAGGCGGCTGAGGACGAAATTATTGACGAGGTTTCCGAAGAACCCGTAACAGAGGTTCAGGAAGCAGCTCAGGAAGCTGTTGAGAACGCCGTTGAGGTTGTTGCCGAAGCGGCCGCCGAGCCTGTTGCAGTTGAGGAGCCCGCACAGGAAACCATTACCGTTGACGATTCCTCAGAGGATTTGTTTGTATAATACTAATACCTACCTTGCAAGGCGCCAGCCTTGCCGCGTCCTTCGCCTTGTCTTGCGAAAAATATCCTCGCAAAATATAAGTCTACTTTCTATCAGGAATTAGTATAAAAAAAGCAGAGAATCTTTGCGGTCTGTTTTCTATCGGGAATTAGCATAAGAACCGGCGCATTTAATTCTTTAAAATAATTAAAACATCAGAATAAAAACCAAGGGGAGGCTCGCAGTGAGCCTCCCAAGTTGTGTACGGCGGAATTTTGTGCCAAACACATAATACTGTTATATTTGGGGGATTTATTTTGTCAAAAAAATATAACGCGGTTGCCGGCGCTGAACAAAACGCGTCGCAGGCTTTTGTCAAGGGCGCGGCAATACTGACCGTAAGTATGGTAATTGTCAAGGTTTTCGGACTTCTTGACAAGGTAATACTCGCCGATATTTATTCGATGTTCGGCGACAGCTTTGCGTCTATGGGCGTGGGACTTTACAATAACGCTTACGAAATTTTTGTCCTTATCTTTACGGTCGCTACAGGCGGACTTCCAATTGTAATTTCAAGGCTGATTTCTCAGAATATGGCGGAAAAACGCTACAATGACGTCAAGCTTGTTCACAGGCTTTCCGTTCCGATTTTTCTGATTGTCGGGCTGGTTTGTATGCTGGGTATGCTGATCGTCAGCTTTCCTTACGCATTTAACGTTATTAAGTCGCCTTACGCCGTTTACGCAATGATGGCGCTTGCGCCGACAATTTTGTTCGGCTGTCTTACTTCGATTTACCGCGGCTACTTTGAAGGTCAGCGCAATATGTTCCCTACAGCCGTTTCCGAGGTAATCGAGGCGGTTGTAAAGCTTGCCTTGGGTGCTCTGTTCGCGTTTTTGATTATGAAGCTCGGAATGGAATCATACCGGCAGAACCACACGTTTCTGTTTTTCCACTTTAAAAATCACATTGAAGCTCACAACACAATCCTCGCTTTTTCTGTAGCCGGAAACATTTGCGGCATTTCAATCGCGAGCTTCTGCTCATTTTTGTATCTGCTTTTGAAGTATAAAATAGGCGGCGACGGAATTCCAAAGCAGTATTACGAAGCTTCTGTTGCCGCAAGAAGCGCCAAATCAACGCTTGGCATCATTATCAAAACCGCTTTGCCGATTGTCGGCGGCACGCTGGTAATGAGCATAGGCTCAATTATTGACGCGGCAATTATTCAAAATGTGCTTTACAATATGGCGAGAACTAACGCCGACGCTTTGTTTGCGCAGTATCACAAGTTTTATCCGCCGGAGGTTTTCTACGGCGAAAAATCAACCATACACACCAGCCTTTGGGGCTGTTACGGTTCGTCGCTTACGCTTATGCAGCTTGTTACCGCTGTTACACAGGTGTTCGGCTCAAGCGCGATGCCCAACGTTACAAGCGCCTGGACAAAGGGCAACAAGCAGGAGCTTAAAAGCTCGATTGACACCGTGCTGAAAATGACAATGATGTTCACTCTGCCTATGGCGTTCGGACTTTCGGTGCTTTCACATTCGGTTATGGGCTTTATTTATTCCAGCCCGGACATTATAAATATCGGCGGAAACGTGCTTACGCTTATGGGAATCACAACGATATTTACCGCGATAATTACACCGATTTGCAGTATGCTGAACGGTATCGGCAAGGTTAAGCTTCCGATGATACTTTACACCATTTGTATGCTCGTGAAAATCGGAACATCGTGGATTTTTGTAAGCATTCCGGACGTCAATATTCAGGGCGCAACGGCCGGCTCGCTTATTTCATACGCGCTTATTTGCGTTATCGGAACATACCTGCTTGTAAAATACAGCAAGGTTATGCCCGATTTCTTCAGCACCACCGTAAAACCGCTTATCGGCGCGGTGTGCAGCAGTGTAACCGCTTATTTTGTAAATCAGCTTCTTATGCCGATTGTTAATCACAGAATAGCCACGGCGCTTGCAATCGTTGCGGCTGCGGTAGTTTATATTGCAATTTTACTAATAATTAAGACGTTTAAGGCAGAAGAAATCAAAATATTACCAAAAGGTGAAAAAATCGCAAAAACACTTGAAAAATTGCACCTAATTGGGTAAAATAAGTAGATGTAGGAATTAGAAAATTCGGGGTAACCACTATGCAATTTACAGAAAAACCCGTGTACGGATTTGATGATTTGATTGAGATAGTCAGGATTTTAAGAGCGCCTGACGGCTGTCCGTGGGACAGGGAACAGACTCACAAATCTATCCGGGCAAATTTTATTGAAGAAACCTATGAGGCTGTTGAAGCTATTGATACCGGCGACACGGCGCTGTTAAAAGAGGAACTCGGCGACGTAATGCTTCAGGTTGCTTTGCACAGCCAAATGGAAAGCGAAGAAAACCGCTTTGACCTAAACGATGTTGTTGACGAGCTTTGCAAAAAGCTGATTGTGCGTCATCCTCACGTGTTCGGCGACAAAAACGCCAAAAACGTTGACGAAGCGCTTTCCAACTGGGATTCGGTTAAAAGAAAAACCAAGGCTCAGACAACTCACACACAGGCGATTCAAAGTGTTTCCAGGGCTTTGCCTTCGCTTATGCGCAGCGAAAAAATTCAGCGCAAGGCGCGCAAAGCCGGAATGGATTTTGAGTCTGTTGAGGGAGCGATGAAGAAGCTTAATGAGGAATGCACCGAGCTTGGTATTGCTATTCGTCACGGAAGCGAAAGAAACCGTTATGAGGAAATCGGCGACGTGCTGTTTTCAACTGTTAATGTCGCGCGCTTTCTTAACGTTGACAGCGAACACGCTTTGTATGATTCCTGTGATAAATTTGTTGAGCGTTTCGCGTTGCTTGAAAAGCTTGCCGTTGAACGCGGAATTAATATGGAAACGGCATCAATTACGCAGCTTGATTCCCTTTGGGATGAAGTTAAAATAAAGTTAAAAGATAACAATGGAGGTTAATCTATCATGAAAAAGACAGAACTTATTGTAGCTATTGCAGAACAGGCAGGTCTTTCGAAGAAGGATGCAGAAAAGGCTCTTACAGCAACTCTTGACACAATCATCAAGGCTGTAGCGGCAGGTGATAAGATTCAGCTCACAGGTTTTGGCACATTTGAGCAGCGCCAGAGAAACGCAAGAACAGGCGTTGACCCCAGAACAGGTAATTCAATTGAAATCCCTGCTTCCAAGGTTCCTGCGTTCAAAGCAGGCAAGGGCTTCAAGGATATTGTAAATCAGTAATTCGGAGTTAATTTACACATAAAAGGGAGCCGGTTGACGGCTCTTTTTTATTGTGAAAACAGGAGGTTGTTATGCGACTTGACAAATACTTAAAGGTGTCGCGCCTGATTAAGCGCAGAACCGTAGCGAACGAAGCCTGCGACGCGGGCAAGGTTGTTGTAAACGGCAAGGCTGCCCGCGCTTCATATGACGTAAAGCCCGGCGATGTGCTTGAAATCACCCTCGGCGCAAAAACAGTTAAGGTGCGCGTTACCGAGGTTAAAGAGGTTGTGCGCAAGGAGGATGCCGCGTCAATGTATGAAGCGGTAGTTTAGGCAACACCGCACACCTGAATTATGCGGTATTGCCTTTAGTAATATTTTAAGCAGTTCCTCCGTATAATTTACTGAGAATTATTACGGGGGAATTATTATGAGCGAAACGGCAAAGCCAAAAAAACACACGATAATGCTTGACCACCGCGCGCGGCTTTTGATTACGGGAGCCGAGGATGTTAACGGCTTTAACGAGGACGCTGTGTCGGTTAAAACAACGGCAGGGCTGCTTATTGTAAAGGGCAGTAATCTTCACATTGATAAGCTGAGCCTTGAAACAGGCGACGTTTCGGTTGACGGCAAGGTGGATTCATTGCAATATATAGGTTCCGACGCTTCGCGGTCACGGCTTAAAAAGCTGTTCGGGTGACAGTATGGAGCTGACCTTTGCGGTTCAGTCGGCCGCTTTTATGTATTCGGTTTTGCCGGGCGTTATAATTGGCGTAATTTACGGTTTTTTTAAGCTGCTGCGCACAATGTTCAATTTTTCAGTTGTTATGACCTTTGCAGCCGACGTGGTTTTTATGCTTGTTTCCGCGGTTCTGGTTTATCTGTATATTTTGGCGTTTTTGTCCGGATACGTCCGCGTCTACCTTTTGCCGGGAATATTAGCCGGCTTTTTGGCTTACAGACTGACTGTGGGAAAACTTCTGTGCAGGGTTTACCGCCCGGTTTTCGCGTTTTTAAAGCGCGTGTTTTCAGCTGCTTCAAAAAAATTTAAATTATTTGCAAAAAAAGTATTGAAAAAACTGCGCCACTTGTTGTATAATAGACGAGTGAGTTAAACAGTTTAATCGCTGATGTGGCGCAGCCGGTAGCGCAACTGATTCGTAATCAGTAGGTCAGGGGTTCAAATCCCCTCATCAGCTCCATAAATAAAAGAGTGTCGTTTGGCACTCTTTTATTTAATATCCGAAAAACAGCTGATGAGGGGATTTGAAGGCGACTGTGCCCGTCGCAGACGGGTAAAAACGCTCCGGGGGAGTGTTTTTAAGGAGAGCAATATACCTTATCTGTTCCCAAAAGAGCCTAAAAGATTGGTCTTTAATTTTACCGGTATTTACGATAGAAATAAGCGCAGAACAAGCTTGAATTGTTCTGCGCTTTTGAATTAAACTAATCACACGGCTGAATTATTCACCTTCATCATTTTTATAGCTTTGTAAGGCTTTTGTTCAACAAACATATCCTTATAACCCTTGTTGAGTCTTTTGCACTGCATACAGTAAACCGCTCTGCCGATATTAACGCAGTCGGCGCAGGTTTTTTTGTTTTCCATAATTTCAACACCTCCGTAAAACAAAACAGTTGTATTTTAACACATAAAAAAGATTTATAATATCTTTTCCGGAAAATTACAAAAAAGTTACCGGCATAATGTTTTTTGAACATTTTTTTGTTTATTATTTGTTTTTATTTAAACATTTCCTTGACTTTTTAACAAATAAAGTACATAATATAAGTACAGTTTATGTACAAAATATAAAATAGCAAAAGGAGTTAATACTATGGACATTAAACAGAAAAAAGACGGAAAAACAGTAACTGTTGCAATTTCGGGACGTATCGACACCGTTACGGCGCCTGAGTTTGAGGCGTTTGTTAAGCAGAATATCGGCGACTGCACAAGTCTTGTGCTGGACTTCAAAAAGGTCAACTATGTTTCGTCCGCCGGACTGCGTGTTCTTCTTTCCATGCAGAAGAAAATGGATAAAATCGGAGATATGAAGCTTATCAACGTTGACGAATCCGTTACAGATGTCTTTGAAGTTACCGGCTTTGACGAAATACTTACTTATGAAAAAGGATAATTGAAATGAACATTTTACAGATGCTTGAAAGCTATACCAAAGAAAATCCGAATTCGGCGATACTCTTTGACGAAGCAAATTCAAAGGGTATTACATACTCAAAGCTTGATGAATTGAGCGGAAGAGTTTACGCGTATCTTTCCGAAAAGGGAATCGGCAGGGAGGATTTTGTACTTATTAACCTACCGCGCGGAGTTATGCCCATTATCGCTATGCTCGGCGTATGGAAGAGCGGCGCCGCGTGGGCGCTGGTTGAGGACACCTACGCTCCCGAGCGTATTGAGTTTATCCGCAATGACTGCGGCTGCAAGACGGAGCTGTCCACCGCTAACTGGGATGACGTTATGAATACGGAGCCCAAAATCGGTTACGTTACCGCTGACGACCACGACGCGGCTTACGCAATTTACACCTCGGGCACCACAGGCAATCCGAAGGGAGTTTTGCACGAATACGGAAATTTGAAACGAGCGATTGATTCAATAGCTGTTAACGGGGAAACTCCGTTTACCGGCAAGGACAGAATCGCTTTGCTCGCACCGATGAACTTTGTCGCTTCGGTAATTGTAATTCTGAAGGCGCTCAGCATATGCTGCGGTAAAATTTTTGTTGTCGGCTATGCCACAATCAAGAATCCGATGGCGCTTAAAAAATTCTTTTTGGAAAAGCGTATTTCAATTACCTTCCTCACGCCTTCTTATGTGCGTATGCTCGGCAATCAGACAGGTCCGTTCCTGAGAATGTTGTTTGTCGGAAGTGAACCGGCTAATAATATATATAACAAGAACGTTGATTTAATAAATATTTACGCGGCGTCCGAAAGCGGCTTTGCCGTAGGCGTATTCCCGATTGACAGATCTTATGAAACCTGTCCTATCGGCAAGCCCGAAATAGATTGTAAAATTACTCTGCTTACAGAGGAAGGGGAGGAAGCTCAGGAGGGCGAAATCGGCGAGCTTTGCTTTGACAACCCTTATGTACGCGGTTATATGAATTTGCCGGAGGAAACCGAAAAAGCCTTCCAAAACGGCGTTTATCACACAGGCGACCTTGCGCGTGTTGACGAAAACGGAAACTATGTTTTGCTCGGTCGTTCGGGAGATATGATTAAAATTAACGGTAACCGTATTGAGCCTGCCGAAATTGAAGCCTCGGTTAAGCAGGTGCTCGGCATTGACTGGGCGGCGGCGCGCGGCTTTGAGGAAAACGGCAAAAGCTACCTTTGCGCTTATTATACCGCCGACATCGAGGTCGATAACGACAAGATGCGCGAGGAGCTTTCTAAGCGCCTGCCTTATTATATGATTCCGGCATATTATATGAAGATAGACAAGGTGCCGCTGAAGCCTAACGGCAAGATGGACAGAAAGGCTTTGCCCAAGCCCGACGCGTCCGATTTTAAAACCGATTATGTTGCTCCCGAAAACGAAACTCAGCAAAAGCTGTGCGACGCTATGGCGGCTGTTCTTAAGCTGGAGCAGGTCGGAATCAACGACGATTTTTATGAGCTGGGCGGCGATTCGCTCGGTTCAATTAAGGTAATCACGGAAAGCGGACTTCCCGGCTTGAACGCAAGCGAAATCTTCCGCGGAAGAACTCCCCGGAAAATTGCCGCGCTTTATGAGGAAATTCACGCTAACGATGACGGCGAGGATCCCGAAATCAAAAACGCGCGCGCAATGAAGAAGGATCATCCGCTTACCGTTGAACAGCTGTATATGGTTGATTATCAGCTTTATACGCCAAAATCAACTATGTATAACCTGTTTACAATGATGAAGGTTGACAAGGATATGTTCGATATGCAAAAAATGGCTGACGCTATGCGAACCGCAATCCGAAACCATTCCGCTTTGCTTACAACCTTCCACTTTAACGATGACGGCGACATTATTCAGCGCTACACTCCCGAGGTGCTTCAGGATATCCGCGTTGAAAAAATAAGCGAGTTTGAGTTTAACAATATTAAGGATAATCTTGTTCAGCCGTTTAAAATTATCGGCGGCTGTCTGCACCGCTGCCGCGTGTTTGAAACAGAAAAGAACGGTTATATTTTCTTTGACGTTCACCACACACTGTTTGACGGCACGTCATTAAAGTTGTTTATGCAAAACGTCGGCAAGGCGTATATGGGTATGCAGCCCGACCCGGATCTTTACTATCTTATCCTGCAGAACCGCGAGGATGAGGCAGGAACCGAGTTTTATGAGGAAAGCAAAAAGTACTTTGAGGATCGCTTTGAGGGCGTAGACTGGTCTTGCTACCCCAAAACCGACCACGAATCACGTGAAAACGAGATGGGAGAGGTTATTGCGCCAATCGGAATCGAGCAGCCTCAGATGAAGGCTATGGAGCGTCAGTACCGCATAAGCCGTAATGAATTTTTCATTTCCGTGCTTGCGCTCGCGATTTCCATTTATAATAAAAAGGACGACATCAAGCTTTGCTGGATTTACAACGGCAGAGAGGATTTAACCGCGATGAGCTCTGTCGGACTGTTGTTCCGCGAGCTGCCGGTAGGTATCCGCTTTAAGGATGAAATGACCCTGCGCGAACTGTTCGCCGAGGTTCACACCCAGGTGCAAAAGGGTATCGAGCACAGCTGTTATCCGTATGTTGACATAAACAACCAGGCAGGAAGCAGCGAGGCGGCTTACTTGCTTTATCAGCAGGACATCCGCGATATGGGCGGAATGGACGGTATGGATGTTGAAACAATTGACATCCGTCAGAATCAGGCGGCGTCACAGACCATTCTCGATATGGAAATTCTTGACGGCGAAGACGGCCTGATGCTTATGATGGACTACACCGCGAGTCTTTACGACGATGACAGTATGGATGAATTTAAGAATATATTTATTAAGGTTGCTCAGGGCTTGGTAACACACAATTCTCAAACAGACGTTACCATAAGCGAGCTTCGCAATAAGTACAGCAACAAGAAGAATTTCTTTGAGGCTGTAATGGGTATATTCCGGAGAAAACAATGACAGACGAATCAGTAAACAGAATACGCGAAAGCTACGGCAAAAATTCCGTAATAACAGGTGAATACGATTCAGAGCTGTCGGCGGTTTGCCGTAACGGAATATTTGTGGGCGCCAAGGCAGGAAATGTCTGCTCGTTCCGCGGTATTCCGTTTGCCAAGCCGCCTGTGGGCAGGCTGCGCTGGAAAGCGCCCGAGCCTGTTGACGACTGTGATTCTGTGTATGAAGCGTATTACAACGGCAAATCGCCGATTCAAACCGAGTGGCCGTCCGAGCAGGCGTCGTACTATCCGCGCAGCGAGGACTGCCTGTATCTCAACGTTTGGAAAAATCTTTCCGACACATCTTCAGACAAACCGGTAATGGTGTTCCTGCACGGCGGTTCCTACGGCTGGGGAGGTACAGCCGACCCGATGTATGACGGCAAGGCATTTGTCAGCAAGCATCCTGATATTATACTGGTGACTGTAGGATACCGTGTGGGCTTGATGGGATTTGTGGATTTGTCGTATTTTGAAGGCGGCGAGGCTTATCCGGACGCGCCTAACCTGGGAATACTTGACCAAATCGAGGCGCTGCGCTGGATTCAAAAGAATATAAGCGCATTCGGCGGCAACCCGGGAAACGTAACGGTGTTCGGTGAATCGGCAGGCGGCGGAAGCGTGTCGCTGCTGCCGGTAATCCCGCAGGCAAAGGGACTGTTCCGTCGTGTAATTGCCGAAAGCGGTTCGGTTGCGCTGACCTTTTCAAAAGAGGAGTGCAGGGAGTTTTCAAAGCGCCTTATGTCAGCCGCGCACACAAAATCCGTAAAAAAGCTGTTAAGCCTGAGCGAAGCCGAGCTTTTAAAAATCAACGAAAAGGTTAATGATTACAATAATTTTCCCCAGCGCGACGGAAGGCTGATTCCGCTTAACCCGTACGATTCGTATCAAAACGGAGACACAACGGACATTGATATTCTGATTGGAACAAATTCCGAGGAAATGAATTACTGGATAGGCGAGGTCGGAGGCGTTATTCCGTACAGCTTCAGTATGTCTGTTAAGTTTGAAAACGATATGAAGAAGATTTCAGCGCACGAAAAAAAGCGCGTTGACCTTTTTATGTCCGCGGTTAAGGGCAACAATACATGGAAGATGTCGCGTTTTTATGACGAGCTTATGTTCCGTCTTCCGGCTGTAACGCAGGCTGAGCTGCATTCGAAAAACGGCGGAAACGCGTATATGTATTACTGGACTGTCCCGTCCAGCCTGCCAATGCGCAACGCCTGCCACGCGGTTGAGCTTGCCTATGTTTTCGGCAATCTTGAGGAGACAATTTATACCGGAGAGGTTGCCGACGAAGCGCTGTCGGACACTGTAATGCAAATGTGGACAAACTTCGCGCGAACTGGCAATCCGTCAACAGACAGTCTTGTTTGGGAACCGTACACAGGCAAAAACCGGGCTACAATGAAAATAACGCGCAACCCTCATATTCAATACGACTTGCTGAGCCGCCGCAGGACTCTTTTGTCACCGCTTTTGCGGCATATGCTAAACCCTTCTTACGCTACGCTTAATTATAACGTTCCGTTTGTTAAAAAGGCTGTTGCCGGAGGCACCGCGATTGTTGCAGGAATTGCGGGACTTACGATTTTTGCGGTGAAGTCTCTAACCGGAAGGGATGGTAAAAAATGAAAAAATTTCGTTTGATTTCTGTTTTGCTCGCTGTTATTACAGCTTTTGCAGACTTTTCGTGCTTCAGCGCGGGTTCCGCGGAACGCAAGGCTGAATATGATTGTAAAACAGAATCACTCAGCAATTACCTTTTGGGTCATATGAGCTGGGGAGTTAAGAGTATGGGACTCGATTCCCTGCAAAAAAAAATAGAGAACAGCGGTAAACAGCTTCCGGAGGTCAGGGTTGCGGTGCTGGATACCGGAATCAAAAAATCCAACCGATACCTTCAGGGACGCTACACCGACGACGGTTACAATTTTATTGATAACAATACGGATTTTGAGGACGAGCAGTATCACGGAACCGAGGTGAGCGGTATTATTGCCGACGGCACCTCATCTAACGTTAAAATCCTGCCTATAAAGGTTATGGACAAAAACGGCGACGGCAATATGGCGGACACAGCCAAGGGAATTTATTACGCGCTTGACCACGGTGCGGACGTAATTAATCTGAGCCTTAGCGGCGATGATAAAAACCACACTTATCATTCGCTTGACAATGCCATTGCCGAGGCGGTTTCACGCAATGCGGTGGTGGTAGTGGCAGCCGGCAACCAAGGGGGCGACGCTTCGCTTCGCTATCCTGCCAACAAGGACAACGTTATTACCGTTACATCCGTTAACAAAAACAACACCCTCGGACTTCTTGCCAACTACGGTTCGGTAATTGATTTTGCTTTGCCGGGTATGAACGTGCTTGTGCCGCACAGGTCTCTTATGATGCTTGATTCCGGCACATCTCTTGCCGCTCCGCACGCTGCAGCTGCCGCCGCTCTGATTAAAACCATTGATAAAAGCCTTAATCAGGAGCAAATTTACGGTATATTAAAGCACTATGCCGTAGACCTCGGCGATGAAGGCTTTGACGACACATACGGCTGGGGAATGATTGATTTAAGCAATTTTGACCTCAACATCAAGCCGGTAACGCCTTTTCGTACCGGCGACGTGAATCACAGCGGCACGGTTGATATTAACGACGCGACCGCTGTTCAAAAGTACCTTGCAGGCTTCAAAATGACTGAATTTGACGCTTCGCTTGCGGATATAGACGGAAACGGCAGTGTTACCGTAAGCGATGTTACCGCGCTTCAGCGTTTGCTGACCTGATTTTATACTGACAAAAAAGGATCTGTAATTCCCTGTCATCGGGCTTTTACAGATCCTTTTTGATTTGCGCTGTTGCCTTATTTATACGAAAGCGCGAGCATCGTGATATCGTCAAACTGCTCGGCGCCCTTGGAGTAATCGTCAAGAGCTTGCATCATCGCTGAAATCAGCTCCTTGGGGTTACATTCCGAATTGGCGTTGAGCGTTTCAATCATTCTGTCTGAACCGAAACACTCGTCCTTAATGTTGCACGCGTCCTCAACGCCGTCGGTGTAAATAAACATTGTGCTGCCTTTTTCAAGCTTAAATTCATATTGCCTGTACTTTGCTTTTGGCAAGCCTCCGACAAACGGTCCGCTTTTTATCTTTAGCTTTTCAAATTTTCCTTCGGGATTTTTTATAACCGGGAAGTTGTGACCTGCGTTTACTGCCTTGACTTCTCCGGTGGAAATTGTAAGAACACCGTACCAAACTGTTACAAACATATTTTCTTCGTTGCCTTTTTCAAGCTGAACATTAAGCTGACGTATAACCTCGGACGGTTCGGGAACCGATGTGCCCAAATGATTCAAAAGCTTGCGCGTCATCATCATAAACAGCGACGCCGGAACTCCCTTTCCGGAAACATCACCGATTACTATACCCATATGATCGTCGTCAATCATAAAGCAGTCGTACAAATCGCCGCCGACCTCTTTTGCGGGGTGCATTTCGGCGTGTACTTCAAATTCGTCACGAACGGGGAATTCCGCCGGGAGCTGACTGATTTGAATGCTTTTAGCCATATCGAGGTCTGCTTGTGTGCGCGCCATTTTTTGCGAAATTTCAGACTGCCTTTGAAGCGTTGACCGTCCGTTGTACGCCAGAACAACACACAAAAGCGTGATGAAGATATACAGCGGAACCATTTCGATAATGATGTCGGTTGAGTATTGCGTCAGCATTTTTATTATAATCGCGGATTGGTCGTCCGAGGAAACAATAGATCCAATCAGCGGCAGCCAGTATGATGAAAAAATCAGGTACAGCGACGAAAACAGCGAAAAATGCATTGAATAATACCGCGTGCACATAATTAAGGGGAAAACAAGAATAAGCCTGTCCTCCTGCATCACCTGGGTGCTGCACGAAATAATCAGGTCGGTAAAGACTATGATTAAAAAATATTTAATTGCCCTCGGCTTAAATTTTGTAACGAAGCAAATCAAAGCCACGATTCCGGTTGATATAAGGTAATATATCACAAGCCCCAAAAGCTCCGAGCTGTTAAGCAGTGTTTTGGGAATAATATGCGACAACGCCCAGTAAACAATAATAACACCGGTTATTATTGCTGTAAGGATGAGCATCAGCTTATTGGTTTTTATCTCGTTTTCACGCAGCGTTTGTTTAAGCTCGCCTGAAGGACGGACAAATAGCGTTTTTATTTTCTCTTTCATAAGTATCACCTTTTTCATGTGTTTTTGCTATATTGATTATATCATAGTTAATAAAAAAATTCAATGATTTATGAATTTTTATTAAAGTTATATGACATATAGCAAACCGGGTTGTAACATAATCGGAAAAAAATAAAAATAAAATGTGCCAAATTTACACATTGCATTGATTTTTTTAAATTAACCCTGTATAATAAACATTGAAAAAGATTACTACTTTTTTTCGATAATCTCCTTTTGTGAAAGCTGGAAATTCTCTTTTTGGTTTTTCGCACACAAATTCGCAGGCTGCTTCGTTTTGAACAGCCTGCGTTTGTGCTTTAAGTTTATGGTTTCAATGCTTTGAAAATATTTTGTTATCATAACACAGTTTTTGGTGTGGTATTTTAGTAATAATGTATATTTCAAAATCATCCGGTTTCAGGTATAATTAATAAGATACATAATACTGGAAAGGCAAAAACACTATGGTTTATAACAATGTACTTGAAGCGGTAGGACAAACTCCGCTTATCAGACTCAACCGTATGGCTGAACCCGGCAGCGCTGAGATTCTTGTGAAGTTCGAAGCGCTCAATGTGGGCGGCTCAATAAAAACCCGGACAGCGCTTAATATGATTAATCAGGCTGAACGCGATGGCTTGATTGACAAGGACAGCATAATTGTTGAACCCACCAGCGGCAACCAAGGCATCGGGCTTGCGCTCGTAGGTGCTGTTAAGGGCTACCGCACAATTATAATTATGCCCGACTCGGTCAGCGAGGAGCGCAGAAAGCTTATCCGCCATTACGGCGCCGAGGTGAAGCTGATTCACGACGCCGGCGACATCGGCGCGTGCATTGACGAATGCTTGCAGACGGCGCTTAAAATGAGGGAGAAAAACGACAAGGTTTTTGTTCCGCAGCAGTTTGCCAACATTAACAACGTTAAGGCGCATAAAAAATACACCGCGCTTGAAATAATGCAGCAGTGCGCAAAGTCGATTGACGGCTTTTGCTCGGGAATCGGCACAGGAGGCACAATTACCGGAATAGGCGAAGTGTTAAAGGCACAGTATCCGGACATTGAAATTTGGGCGGTTGAGCCTGAAAACGCCGCTATTTTAGCAGGCGGTACAATCGGAACCCACCTGCAAATGGGTATAGGCGACGGAATAATTCCCGACATTCTTAACCGGGAAATTTATGATGAAATTTATGTTGTAACCGATGAAGAAGCTCTTAATACGGCAAAGCGTCTTGCGCGCGAGGAAGGCTTAATGTGCGGAATTTCGGCAGGTACCAACGTCGCGGCGGCTTTGAAGCTTGCCAAAAAACTCGGAGAGGGCAAAACTGTTGTTACTGTATTGCCTGATACAGCCGAAAGGTATTTTTCAACTCCGCTTTTTGAGGAGTAAAAGGCTTTAATTCATAAAACAACGCCGGAGTTTTCGCTCCGGCGTTTAATATTCTGACAAAGAATTATACTATTGTTTTGAGATAAGCTGTTACTTCTTCTTCGGTCGCCATAGCCATTACTTTTTCGGCAACGGCATCGGCTTCCGCTTTTGTCCACTTGGCGATGTTCTTGCGAACCTTGAGTACCGACGGAGCCGATACACTGAATTCGGTCAGACCGAAGGAAATAAGCAGCGGAATCATCATCGGATTTGCCGCGGCTTCTCCGCACATACCAACCGAAATGCCCTTTGCGCGTCCGCATTTGATTATGCGGCGAATCATTCGCAGTACGCTGGGCTGCAGTGGAGAGTAAAGGTAACCTACGTCGCCGTTTCCTCTGTCAGCCGCCATTGTGTAGCCTGTCAGGTCGTTTGTTCCGATGCTGAAAAAGTCTGCTTCTTCCGCAAGTAAATCCGCGATAACGCCGGAAGCCGCTGTTTCGGTCATTACGCCAACCTGAATGTTTTCATCAAAGTCAATGCCGGAAGCCTTGAGATCGGCTTTTGCTTCCTCAACAAGCTCCTTGCCCTGTCTGAGCTCCTCAACCGCTGTGATAAGCGGAAACATAATGCGAATGTCGCCAAAGGCGCTTGCTCTGAGAATTGCCTTAATCTGGCTCTTGAACATATCGCGGTTTTTAAGGCAGTAACGGATTGCGCGGAAGCCCATAAACGGGTTTTCTTCCTTGGCAAGACCGAGGTAGGGGATTTCCTTGTCACCGCCGATGTCAAGCGTGCGGATAATAACGGGCTTGCCCTTCATAATAAGGCTTGCCTGCTTATATGCTTCAAACTGCTCGTCCTCGGTGGGCAGAGAGCTTCTGTCCATAAACAGGAATTCGGTGCGGAAAAGTCCAACGCCCTCGCCGTCGGCGTTCACAGCCTTTGTGGCGTCCTTGGGAGTTCCGATGTTGCAGAACAGCTCGTATTCTTCGCCGTCGGCGTTGAGTGTTTTTTTGCCGCGGTAATTTTCAAGCTCACGGCGCTCGCGCAGAAACGCCTCGCGCTTTGCGGTGTATTCGTCAATCTGAGATTGCTCGGGAGCGGTAACAACTGCGCCGTTTGTGCCGTCAACTATAACCTGTTCGCCGCTTGAAAGCTGTGAAACGGCGTTTGGAACGCTGAGAACTGCAGGAATTTCAAGCGCTCTGGCAAGAATAGCAGAGTGAGAGGTCTGGCTTCCTGTTTCGGTAATTATGCCTACGATGTTTTCTTTTTTTATGCCGGCTGTCATCGAGGGGGTAAGCTCGTTAACAACAATAACCGTGCCGGCGGGCGCGTCGCTTATTTTAACCTCGCTTACGCCGAGGAGTATGGACAAAAGTCCGTCGCGGATATCCTTTACGTCGGTTGCTCTCTGCATTGTAAGGTCGTCGCCTGTTGCCGAGAACATATCAATAAACATTTTGCAAATCTGCTCAACAGCCGATTCCGCGCACTGGTTTGCCTGAATAAGCTTCTCAATTTCGCCGCCCATAAACGGGTCGCGGATAATCGCGATGTGGCCGAGCATAATCTCGGCTTCTTTTTCGCCTGCCGATTCCTTAATCGCGTCAGCCTGAGCCATTGTGTTGTCGCAGAATGTGTCCACCGCGTTTCTGTAACGTTCAAGCTCGGCGTCAATATCTGTAACCTCCTTGGGTGTGTATTCAAGGCTTTGCTCAACAACAAGCATTACTCTGCCTATACCGTAGCCCTCGGAAGCGCCAATACCTTTTAGCAAATTAATCACCTCATTGCTTATATTCATAAAGTACAGCAGGGTTCGCAAGCTTTGTGCCGGTGAAAAAATTACAGATTTCACCTTAAAGTTACGAACCCTACAAATAAAATTATTATCCAAAGTTGTGAAAAACGTAACCTTTGAAGTCCTTGCAAGGCGCCAGCCTTGCCGCGTCCTTCGCCTTGTCTTGCGAAAAATATCCTCGCAAAATATAAGTCTACTTTCTATCAGGAATTAGTATTAGTAATGCCGCCGCAACGGCAAAATAAAATTATTCGCCGAGACCGCTTTCAATCATCTGAACAGCTTCCGCGAGAGCTTCGTTCTCGTCGGGACCGTCGCAAACCAGCTCGATTTCGCTGCCGCATTTAATGCATGCCGCAATGATGTTAAGCAGGCTCTTTGCGTTGTAGTCGCTGCCGTTGAACTTGATTGTTACGTTTGATGAATATTTGCCCATTGCTGTAGCAAATACGGATGCCGGGCGCATATGAAAACCCTGAGCGTTAACAAGTGTTACTTTTTTTGATACCATAAGTCATTTCTCCTTTGCGTAAATAATAGTATAAAATATAATTTAGTATCAGTTTGTATTATTTCTTTTAAGGGCAGCGGAAAACTGCCCTTATTATTCTGAATCGGAATTATTCCTTAACAGGCTTTTTAAGAATAGCAAGCAGAAGCATACCTACAACAGAGCCAATTATGAGAGCAAGGAAGTACATTGCGGCATTTCCGATAGTAGGAAGTACAAAGATACCGCCGTGGGGAGCTCTGAGTGTGCAGTGGAACAGTGCCGAAAGCGCACCTGCAACAGCGGAACCTACTAAACAGCTCGGGATAACCTGAAGCGGATGTCCGGCAGCGTAGGGAATAGCACCCTCTGTTACGAAGGACAGACCCATAATAAAGTTAACGGGACCGTTCTTTCTTTCGTCGGAGCTCCAGCGCTTGCGGAAGATGGTGGTTGAAAGAGCAATTGCAATCGGAGGAACCATACCGCCAATCATAACGGCAGCCATAATCATATACGCAGCGTCTGTGCCGCTTGCGAGCAAGCCTGTCGCGGTAACGTATGCAGCCTTGTTGAACGGGCCGCCCATATCAATTGCCATCATACCTGCAAGCAGAGCGCAAAGAGGAATAATCAAAGCCGGGTTCTTGGACATTGCTGTAACGCCGTTGATAAGTCCCTGGTTGATAAGTCCCATAATCGGGTTAACGGCGCACATCATAACACCGACAATTCCCAGTCCGACAAGCGGATAAATGAGAACAGGTTTAATACCTTCAAGAGCATGGGGCAGATGGTCGCACGCTTTTTCGAGCATCTTCATCAGCCAGCCTGCAAGGAAGCCCGCAAGCAAAGCGCCGAGGAAGCCCGAAACAGACGTCGCGTCGCCGCCGGGAGCGGCAAAGGTTGCGCCTGTGGCAGCCAGTGAACCGCCTACAAAGCCTACAAGCAAGCCGGGACGGTCGGCAATTGACATTGCGATAAATCCGGACAGAATCGGAAGCATAAAGCCAAAGGCTACGCCGCCGATTGTTTTGAACCATGCTGCTACGGGAGTTGCCGAACCGAAGTTTCCGTCCTGAGGAGCGCCGGCAGCGGCGTCAATCAGGAACGCGATAGCGATAAAGATACCGCCTGCTACAACGAACGGAAGCATATGTGATACGCCGTTCATAAGGTGTTTGTAAAGCTTACGTCCGAAGCTTTCGTCGCCGCCGGAAGAACCCGCGTCGGTTGCCTTTCTGTCGGAATGGAACACTCCTACTTCGCCGTTAACGATTTTGTTAATCAGTTCCTCGGGCTTGTGGATGCCGTCGGCAACCTTGGTTGAAAGAACGGGCTTGCCGTCAAAGCGTGCTGTTTCAACGTTCTTGTCGGCAGCAATAATAATACCGTCGCAGTTTGCGATTTCCTCGGCGGTCAAAACGTTCTTTGCGCCGCCCGAGCCGTTTGTTTCTACCTTAATGGTAATTCCCATTTGTTCGCCTGCTTTGGCAAGAGCCTCAGCCGCCATATAGGTGTGGGCGATGCCGGTGGGGCACGCCGTTACGGCAAGAACTCTGTAGCCGCTCTTTGCGGCCGGAGCAGCCTTGGGCTCATCGGGGAATTTTTCTGTTTCCTTATCGTCGATAATTTTAAGAAATTCGTCGGGTGTTTTTGCGGCTTTAAGCTTTGCGGTAAAGCTTTCGTCCATAAGCATCTGCATTAAGCGTGCCAGAACCTCAAGGTGAACGTCGCCGTCTGTTGTTGCCGCAATCATAAAAATCAGCTTACATGGCTGTCCGTCGGGAGCCTCGTAATCTACGCCGTTCGGAACGGTGATTGCGGTGAGAGCCGGAGCTTTTACAGCTTCGCTCTTTGCGTGCGGGATAGCTACCTCCATGCCGATAGCGGTTGTACCCATCTTTTCACGAGCCAGGATACCTTCCTTATAGGCAGCTACGTCTTTGAGGTTGCCGCACTTTTGATGAAGCGCGACAAGCTTTTCGATTGCGTCTTGTTTTCCTTTCAGTGAAACACCGAGGGAAATACCTTGCTTTTTCAGCAAATCGGTAATACGCATAAATTTTCCTCCTTTTTATTTTTTAATTACTGTTTTTTATAAAACAATATAAGGTTACTTATTTATCGAACTTTTCCAAAAGCTCGTTGATTTTTTCTTTTGTGGCGAGTCCGCTCATAAACGCCGTGGCGTTGCCGCAAACGCTGCCGAGCTTTAACGCGTAGGCGTAGTCGCCGGTTTTGATATAGCCTGCCACAAAGCCGGCTACCATTGAATCGCCGGAGCCTACGGTGTTGATTACCTTTTCCTTCAGCACGCCTGCCTTGTGCTTTCCGCCGTTTTCGTCAATCAGCATGGCGCCTTCGCCGCCCAGAGAAATCAGCACGTTTCTCGCGCCCATCTTTTGCAGCTCCTTGGCGTAATGCTCGATGTCCTCCTCGGTTTTAACCTCTGCACCGAAAATCTCGGAAAGCTCCTGGCGGTTGGGCTTAATCAGGAAGGGCTTGTATTTAAGCGAATTTACAAGAAGCTTTTTGGTGGCGTCAACAACAATTCTTACATTCTTGAGCTTGATTCTTTCAAGCATAATCTCATAGATGTTGTCGGGCATCGTGTTTGGAATACTGCCTGCGATTACAAGCGTGTCGCCGTTTGAAATACGGTCAATTTTTTGCAGCAGTCTTTCAAGCTCCTGCTCGCTGATGTGCGGTCCCTGGCAGTTGATTTCGGTTTCGTCGCCTGCCTTGATTTTAATGTTGATTCGGGAAATTCCGTGCTTAAGCTTAATAAAATCGGTAATAATTCTGTCGTTGCGAATACCTTTTTCAATAGCGTCTCCGGTAAATCCCGCGACAAAGCCGTAGGCGGTGCTGTCCAAATCAAGCTCCGCGAGCACGCAGGAAACGTTAATTCCCTTGCCGCCGTAGTAATATTCCTCGCTTGTGGTGCGGTTTGTGATTCCGCTTACAAAGCTGTCAAGCCTTACAATGTAGTCAATCGACGGATTCAGCGTTACCGTGTAAATCACTTTTTGACCTCCTTTATAATTGTTTCTTTCGCAAATTTATTGTCGGGCATTGCGTCCGTAATTATGCAGCATTTTGTCAAAGGAGAAAATGTTACAGGGAACACACGCCTGAATTTTGTGTGGTCGGCGATGATAAAAGCCATATAGCTTTGGTTAATCGCCTGTTCCTTTATCATGGCCTCCTCGATGTCGGGTGTGGTGTAGCCCGAGTGTAAATCAATGCCGTTGGTGCCCATAAAAGCCTTTGAAAAATTAAGGTTTTTCAGGTTGTTTATTCCTTCAGCTCCCACAACGGCTTCGGTAACGGGCTTAACCTTGCCGCCGATAATGTAGGCGTTAAGTCCCCTTTGAATAAGCTTTCGCGCGTGAGCAATGCCGTTTGTCACATAGGTTGCCTTATCGTTGGTGATAAAGTCAATAAGCCGCGAGGTTGTTGTTCCGGCGTCTATATAAACAAAATCGGTATTGTTGATTAATGTCGCGCAATATTTTGCTATTTCGGTTTTTTCCTCACTCATCAAACGTTCGCGGGTAACAACGTTATCCTCGATAATCCCCTCGGTTTGAGTGATGGCGGTTGCTCCGCCGAAAACCTTGTTGATTTTGCCGAGCTCGTGCAGTGCGTTAAGGTCACGTCTTATTGTAGATTCGGACGTCTTAAGCAATTGTGAAAGCTCTGCAACGGTTACGGCATTTCTTTCGTTAATAATGCTTAAAATTGACTGATATCTCTCTTGCGTGAGCAATTTTGGTCACCTCTTGATTATATTATAACACTGATTTGAGCAAAGTCAAGCATAAAACATCAAAAACTGTCAAAAAGTTTTTAACTCTATTTAAAATTATGGTAAAAATTATATAAAGTTTTTTCTTTGGCTGTTATGCATATACAGAGTGTTGATTTTTTGTTACATTTGACCGGGATTGTGTCAATTTATCCGAAAAATCTCTTTTATATTCAGTATGCAAACCCGAAAAATGTATTGCTTTGGCGCAAAGCGGTAAAATCGAATTACAATTCGGCGAATTTGCTTGATTTAACATTGCAAATGTGTTAATATATAATGTAATTATAAAATTAAAATACACGGAGGAGATTATGAGAACGTCTGTTATAAAAAGGACTGCCGCGTATGTAATCGCGCTGGTTTTAACGCTTTCCGCGCTGTCTGCCGCGCTTCCGGCGGCTTCCGCCGTAACCAAGAAGCTGACGCTGAGCGCAACTTCGCTTTCGCTCACGGTGGGCGACACTGTTGACCTCAATCAGTATTATTCCGATAATTCGGCGTCGAATAACGTTGTTTATTCATCGAGCAACACCTCGGTTGCCGATGTAAGAGCGACTAACGGTTTTGTTACGGCGAATAAAAGCGGCACCGCGACTATTACCGCTACAGACAAGGTTTCGGGACACAAGGCAAGCTGCAAGGTCAGCGTAAGCAATTATTATGTTCCGACAACAACCTCCAATGTTACCGACCGCTGGCACAAGGGCGTAAAGGGTTACACCGATGTGCTCGGAATTAAATATGACAACCTGTTGAGCTGGCTGAAAAATCACGACAACAAAAGCAGCAATCCCGATTATTATATAGGAACGCCTTTTGTTATGGATGACCACCGTATGCCTAACGGCGACCAAAGCAGCCGCTACGCTACCGGAAATTACGGTTTGCCTACTTATTCTCCGCAGTTAAACTGCACCGGCTTTGTGTGGCACGTTTTGCAGAGCGTCAGCAGCAAAAAATCGCTTATTCCTGCCGAGGTAGGCTGGGTCAGCCTTTACCGGGATTACAATATCAGCCGATATTACTTTACCTCCAAGTCTTCAATGCTAAAGTCGGGACTGCTTGAAAAGGGCGATATTATCTGGCAGTTCTGTACCGACGGAGAGTATTACGGCAGCGGATACAATCATATAGGCATTTATTACGGCAACGGCAAAACTAACGTTTTCTGGCATTCCGCAGGCAAGGCGAACGCAATAACCGAGGTTCGCGGCTGCGGCAGACCTGTAACCTTCTGTGTAGTGGTTAAGGCTAAGCCTTATAATCAGATTAAGCTTAACCGCAACAGCCTTTCGCTCGGCGAAAAGGAAAGCTACGGTCTTGTGAGCAATGATACAAAGAACGTCACCTGGAAAAGCAGCAACACCAAGGTTGCGACAGTTGACAGGAACGGCAAGGTGACGGGAGTAGCGCCGGGCACAGCCACGGTTACAATAAGCGGCGACAAGCGCCTTAGCGCAAGCTGCACCGTTACCGTTAAAAAGGCGCCCGCAAGCGTGAAGCTGAACTTTACAAGCCGAACTATGGGCATAGGAGAAAGCTACACCGCTGTTGAAACCACTAATTCCGGTTCGTACGCTAACGCGGCTAATTTGAAGTGGACAAGCTCAAATTCAAAGGTGGCTGCGGTCACCAAGGTTCAGACCACCAACAAGGCGGTAATTGCCGCGAAGGGTGTGGGAACCGCGGTTATCACAATAAAAACCTATAACGGAAAAACCGCTTCGGCAACAGTTACCGTTAAAAAAGCGCCGACAAAGGTTAATTTGAACGCGGCTAACGTTACCCTCGGAATCGGCGAGGAGTTCGACTTTAATTCATCTGTTCCCGAAGGACAGGCTTCAAGCGTTATAGATTACAGCTCAAGCAACACCAAAATTGTAACCTCGAAAATCTCGGGAGGCGTGTCAAAGGGCATATCCAAGGGCACGGCTTATGTTACCGCAAAGGCATATAACGGAGTCAGCGCCAAGGCAAAGGTGACCGTTAAAGACGCGCCGTCAAAGGTAACGCTCAGCGTTTCGTCGGCTACACTCGGTGTGGGTGAAAAGCTGACGGTAAGCGAAAATACTCCGTCCGGAACCTACGCGAACGCCGCGAATCTTTCGTGGACAAGCTCAAATACATTGGTAGCCAAGGTAATCAAGGGCAGCGGCAATAAAGCGGAAATCACCGCTGTCGGAACAGGCACCGCCAAGATTACAATCAAGCTTTACAACGGAAAAACCGCAAGCGCGAATATTACCGTTAAAAACGCTCCGGACAGTATGAAGCTGTCAGCGTCAAGCCTTAATCTGGGTGTTGGAGAAGCTTATACAATATCCGAATACACAAACAGCGGTTCTTACGCAAGCGCTCCTACAATTAAATGGACGAGCAGCAACACTAATGTTGTAAGCGTAACCAAGGGCAGCGCAAACAAGGCTGAGCTTACCGCGAAAGCGGAAGGCACGGCGGTAATCACGGCAACAGCCTACAACGGCGTAACGGCAAAGGCAACGGTTACGGTGAAGAAGGCTCCTGCCGCGGTGACGCTCAACAGTAACGCCGTTGAGCTTGAAAAGGGCAATACCTTTAAATTGGTTCCGGATTTGGGAGAGAACCGCGCGAGCGCTTCGCTTACCTATACCTCGGGCAACACAAGAACCGCAACGGTTGACGCCAACGGAAAAATAACAGCGGTAGCGCCCGGCAGAGCGGTAATTACCGTTAAAACCTTTAACGGCAAAACCGCAGCCTGCGTTGTTACGGTGAAAGAAGTGTCTGATAACAAGGCTCAGGAAGCGGTCGGCGGTGAAGTTCCCGGATTAACTGAGGAAACAACTTATAATGCCGCCTTGGAAACGCTGCCGCAGGCACAAGACGAAACGCAGCCCGAAACTCAGGCTGAATAATATAATGATATAAAACAGAATACAGGAAGGAATGATTGTAATGAAAAGAACAGCAGCTGCCGCGGCGGCAGCGCTTATCGCGGTCACATCCGTCATTCCGGCTTTTGCCGCCGGAAAAAGCCTTACCGAGGTTAATATAACGGTTGACGGTCCGGCGGCAGGCGATAAGGGAACGGAAAAACCGGATGTGACAACCTCCGCCGAAGGCGTTACGGTGGTGTCCTCGCAATGGGTTCAGGCGAACGATATGCTTAAACCGTTTGAAGGCACTTTTGCCGATGGAGAGGAGTACGGAATTATCGTTAACCTCAAAATCGACGAAGGCTACAGTATTGCGGACTCTGATTTTAAAATTACGGTTAACGGAAAATCAGCCTCGGCTAATATAAGCGCCGGTGAAATTTCGGTGATGCATTCTTTACGCGCCGTTAAAGCGGACAGTAACACAGCCGGCAAGATATCAACCGCCGATTCAACACGTGACTCATCGTCGGACTCCTCAGCCGATTCGGGAAGGAATTACGGTAATTCCAACAACTCGAACGGTTCGATACCAACAAACGAGGGCAACGGTACGTTTATTATTTTCGGAATTTTAATTCTCATTATTGCCGCCGGCGGAGTCGCATATTTTATATATGTTAAGAAAAACAAAAAATAAGGTAATAATATGAACAAAAAACGTATTTTAACTGTAGTGATAGTTATTTTGGCGGTTGCAGTGTTGGGAATTGTAGGTTTTATTCTTTTTAAGAATTTTAATAATCAGGCTTCAAATGAAAAATATAAAACCGCGGCAAGCTCTTATGTCAAGAGCACTGCCGGTTCAAACGGCAGTGGTGATAGCGGCAATAATTCGGGCGGAAGCTCCGGCAAGGACAGCACACAGCCTTCAACAGTCAAGCCAAAGGAAAACCCGATTGAGTTTTCAGGGCTGAATGACCGCAATACCGACATCTACGCGTGGATAACCGTTCCCGGAACCTTGGTTGACTATCCGGTGCTTCAGAGTCCTACAAACGATAACTTTTATCTTGACCATGACCTTGACGGAAACTATGCGTTCGCGGGCTCGATTTATTCACAAAAGTGCAATATGCGCACTTTTCAGGACAGGGTTACGGTATTGTACGGACATAATATGCTTGACGGTTCAATGTTTGCCACGCTGCACCGTTATGAGGATCCTGAGTTTTTTAACAGCAACTCAAGCTTTACGATTTATACCGATGACAAGCAGCTCGATTATTCTGTAGTTTCGGCGTTTGAATATGACGACAGGCATATTATGAACTCATTTAATTTCAGCGACGACGAAGCTTACGAAGCTTTCATTGATGACGTGGTGAATCCGCGCTCGGTTTCAAAAAACGTCAGAAAAGACGTAAAGGTTACAACGGATGACAAGCTTGTGGTTTTGAGCACGTGCCTTGACTACGGCGAGGGACGGTATCTTGTTGTAGGCAAGCTTGAAAAAGAAACGCCGCTGCAGTCGGCACTACAAAGCAGATTGTGATTTTTTGTGCATAATTTAAGACTATTATGCCAAAAAGAAAAAATATTTTGTGATATTTTATAAAAAAATTTTCTTTACAAAATAAACAAATTATGATAGAATATCTATAGGTTAAATTTTAAACCAAAATAAATGGAGGGAATTATCATGAAAAAGGTAATCTCAGTACTTGCAGCAATTTTAATTTTATCGCTCTCAGTGATTCCTGCTTTTGCGGAGTCTGTAAACAGTCCATCGCCTACAAAGGGCAACTATAATGTAACTATAGTTCCTTCGGAAGGCGGTACAGCGACTTATACTTATGATACAGGCGTTGATGAGGACGGTTTCCAGACTGTAACTATTCACGCTGTTCCTAATGACGGCTACAAGTTTATCGGCTGGTCAATTGACGGCGCTGTTCCCCGCGGCGGAAATCCCGATGATCCCGACCTTACCTTCAGAATCGGAGATGATATCAAAGTAACTCCCAAGTTTGAAAAGGTTGGCACTCCCGACGACGGTTCAAAAGACGGTACCGATAAGGGCGAAAAAGGCGATTCCGGAAAGACTGACGGTAACAACGGCAGCAAGGGAAACAAAGGAAGCTATGTTGACAACGGCTCCAAGTCTCCTCAGACCGGCTCTAATGATGCAGTAACATTTGTTGTGCTCTCAGTGGTTGCCCTTACACTTGCATCTGCTGTTGTTGTTGCAAAGAAGACTTCTAAGAAGTAATTAACTAAGATTAACTGATAAAGAGGGTGGTTTTGCCACTCTCTTTTTCCTTTATAGTAAATTGTTTTACTATTACTCCGGCGTAATATTTTAGAAAACAGTATCAAATACGGAGTCGTGTGCAGAGATGTTGTTAAAAACTGATACCGTTAACTAATGCTGACGGTTCGCGCTGCATTTTGTTGGGAGGTTTAGTGTGGCAGACACAGAAAAGAATGAAAAAGTAGTATCCGGTGAGTTTCAGGAGATTAACAGTGACGATTTAAATAACGAACCGGAAGCAATAAATTCCGCAAACAATTCGGGTGACAACCGCGAGGCTATTAAGATTATTACTTCGTCAGGGCATAGTCATCATCACTCATCAAGAGGCGGTAAACGTTCAAAAAGGCACCGCAGAAAAAACAAAAAGGTTTTAAAACGAGTATTAATTATAATCGGAATTCTTTTGCTGCTTGCCGCAGCAATAGCAGCGTGCGGCTTTGCGGTGTTGTATAACAGCGGAAAAAACGAGCTAAAGCATGACGCTGTAAAAATTGAAGCTCCGGAAAAGGTTGAATCGGTTGACGACGGCAAGTATGTTTATTACAAAGGCGGCAAGTACAAGTTCAATCCTGATATTATGAACCTGTTGTTCATTGGTATTGATGAAAACAACGGCAACGAAACCGACGGAATAGGCAATAACGGTCAGTCGGACGTGCTTGCAATCGCCGCAATTAACAGCGAAAAATCCAAGGTTACCATAATTAATATTCCTCGTGATATTATGACAGACGTCAAGGTGTTCTCGCCGTCCGGCGGTTATTCGGGAACTGAAAAAATGCAAATCGCGCTTTCCTTCGCGTACGGCGACGGCGGTGATACCAGCTGTGTAAACACTATGGCGGCTGTTCGTTCGCTTTTCTATAACATTCCCATCAGTTCGTACTTTGCTTTAAAGATGGAGGGCGTTCCCGAGCTCAATGACAGCATCGGCGGAGTGGACGTAAAGTCTACCGAGACAATCAGAATCTTCGAAAAAGGCGAAAAATATCACCTTGAAGGCTCTGACGCGCTTTTGTTTGTACGCGCGCGCGATATGTATACCGTTGATGCGAACCTAAAACGAAATCTGCGCCAGAGAGTATACCTGAACGCGTTTATCAAGAAGTTTGTTAATAAGACAAAGGGCGATATCGGTGTGCCTATAAGCGTTTTTAACGCTACAAAGCCGTTTTCGTTTACAAACCTTAACGCTAACAAGATAACGTATCTTGCAACCGAGTTTATTCTCAATAAGGATATGAAAATTGAAATGAAGAGCATTCCGGTTACGGTTGAAAAGAAGGGTGAAAACGCGGCAAACTATGTTAAGGAAGATGAATTTTACGAAATGTTCCTTGATACATTCTATGACAAGGTCGATAAATAATTGACTGAAAGACAGCCCAAACAAAGCCGGGCTGTCTTTTGAATTTCTATTGAAAAATATATTATTTTGTGATAAAATAAATAAAAAAACGAAAGGAATGATTCCTATGAGAAGTGACGCAATAAGAACAGGCGCTCAATGCGCTCCGCAGCGTTCACTGCTGCACGCTTTGGGTATGACCGACGAGGAGATTAAAAAGCCGATGATAGGCATTGTAAGCTCCTATAATGAGATTGTCCCCGGACATATGAATATAGACAAAATTGTTGAGGGCGTAAAAAAAGGCGTTGCCCTTGCAGGCGGCAACCCGGTTGTTTTTCCCGCTATCGCGGTTTGCGACGGCATCGCAATGGGACACCGCGGAATGAAATATTCGCTTGTAACGCGTGATTTGATTGCGGATTCAACCGAAGCTATGGCGATTGCCCACGCTTTTGACGCGCTTGTAATGGTTCCCAACTGCGATAAAAACGTTCCGGGCTTGCTTATGGCAGCCGCAAGACTTAACATTCCCTGTATTTTTGTAAGCGGCGGTCCAATGCTCGCCGGCAGGGTAAAGGGCGCAAAAACCAGCCTTTCGAGTATGTTTGAGGCTGTTGGCTCCTACAATTCCGGCAAAATCACTGCCGAGGAGCTGAACGAATACGAGAACAAGGCTTGTCCGAGCTGCGGATCCTGCTCGGGTATGTATACTGCTAATTCGATGAACTGTCTTACCGAGGTGCTGGGTATGGCGCTTCGCGGCAACGGCACAATTCCCGCGGTTTATTCCGAGAGAATCCAGCTTGCCAAGCGCGCCGGTATGAAGATTATGGAGCTGCTTGAAAAGGACATTAAGCCGCGCGACATTATGACCGAGGCGGCGTTCAGAAACGCTCTTACTATGGATATGGCGCTGGGCTGTTCCACAAACTCAATGCTTCACCTTCCGGCAATTGCCCACGAGTGCGGAATCGACCTGAACCTTGATATTGCCAACGAAATAAGTTCACATACTCCCAACCTTTGCCATCTTGCGCCGGCAGGCAGAACTTATATTGAGGATTTGAACGAGGCAGGCGGAATTTACGCTGTTATGAACGAGATTAACAAGCTCGGACTTCTTACAACCGATATTATCACCTGCACAGGCAAAACCATTGCCGAAAATATCGAGGGTGTTGTGAATAAAGATCCCGACGTTATCCGTCCGGTTGACAATCCCTACAGCACAACAGGCGGTATTGCCGTTTTGCGCGGCAACCTTGCTCCCGACAGCTGCGTTGTTAAACGCTCCGCTGTTGCTCCCGAAATGCTCAGCCACAGCGGCCCTGCCAAGGTGTTTGACTGCGAGGAGGACGCTATGGCGGCTATTAACGGCGGCAAGATTGAGGCAGGCGATGTTGTTGTTATCCGCTATGAAGGTCCCAAGGGCGGCCCCGGAATGCGCGAAATGCTCAACCCGACCTCCGCTATTATGGGAATGGGACTCGGCAGCACGGTAGCTCTTATCACAGACGGACGTTTTTCAGGCGCGACCAGAGGCGCTTCAATCGGTCACGTTTCGCCGGAAGCGGCAGTCGGCGGTCCCATTGCTCTGATTCAGGACGGCGACATTATCGAAATTGACATCAACGCCAATACAATCAACGTTAAGCTTTCCGACGAGGAGCTTGCCGAACGCAAGGCTAAATGGCAGCCTCGCGAGCCCAAGATTACCACAGGTTATCTTGCGCGCTACGCAAAGCTTGTTAGCTCAGGCGCTCAGGGCGCTGTGCTTTCTTAAAAATTTAGGCTCTCTGTCAATAGTCGGAATAAAACAGAATAAGAGAATAAGACAGGCGACGGGTGAAAATCTGTCGCTTGTTTGTGTTTTAGAGAACAGATTAGAAAAGAGTTGCAAGGCGCCAGCCTTGCCGCGTCCTTCGCCTTGTCTTGCGAAAAATATCCTCGCAAAATATAAGTCTACTTTCTATCAGGAATTAGTATAAAACGGTTGCAGAATCTGCGGAAGCTTGTAGACAAGGAATTGATTATCTGTTATCATAATATCGGAACAATTTAAGGAGGATTAGGAAATGTCATTTTGGGGGGAATACAGCAGATTTAAGGATGAAATAGATTTAGCGCTTATCCAAAATGGCTGTGTGGAAATTGAGCTGTATTCAATAATTGCAAGTTTAATCAGAGAATCAAAGAACGGGTGCGGTTTATCAGTTCGTGATGTTTCTAACAGAAGGAAATCTGATATTTCAAAAAGGTTTTATGGTAATGCCGGCTTTCCGGATTTTGTAATACTCAACCGTGAAAAAGACCAAAATAATATTACTGTTTACGGATGTATTGAAGTGAAGATGCCGACTATAGAATTGAATAAAGAAGATGAACAAATACGGGGACATAAGCAATCCTTTGATATAGTGTTGTACACTAATGGAATTCGATGGATTCTGTTTGATAACGGTAAAACACTTTTTGATATTACTCTCGGCGAAATAATAAAAGATAATAAGAGGTATAGGATTAAATGGTATGGTAAGGAAAAATGGGAAGCTTTGTTAGAAAGAATTGATAATATAGAATGGTTCAAATGATTTTTGATAAAGGATGGGGTTGTTTAGTGAAGATTGAGAATATGAGATGGATTAGGGAACCGTTGCAATACTCGATTCAAAACGATAAGATTGAGATTACAACGGAACCGCATACAGACTTATGGCAGCGTACATACTATCATTTTCGAAACGACAACGCTCCTTTGCTGCAATCGGAAACGGAGCAAGAGTTCTTTTCGTTTGTTGTAAAAACCGATTTCAGCGACAGCAAGCACCGCTTTGATCAATGCGGTATTGTTATCTACCTTGACAGTGAAAACTGGCTGAAAGCGTCTGTTGAATATGAAAATGCGGAGATACAGCATTTAGGAAGCGTTGTTACCAACGGCGGCTACTCGGACTGGGCTACCACAGAGCTTCCTGCCGATGTTAAAACAATGTGGTACAGATTGAGCAGACGTGGGGACGACTTCAGAATAGAGTGCTCGGCTGACGGAGTGCACTTCCGGCAAATGCGTATTTGTCATATGAATAAAGCGAAGGATAAAATAAGCTTTGGCATTTACGCGTGCAGTCCGGAGGCTTCAAGCTTCAAAGCTATATTCTCAAATATGGAAGTTACGGAATGTGTATGGCAGGCTCACGACGGTCAGCAGCCTGATTGACATATTCATCGGGAGAAGATAATGGAATACGGTTTTTCAATTTTAATGGCTGCTTTTTCCGCGCTGCTGTTGTTATATGCCGGCTTAACGGCATTGCTTAAGGATTATAAAATGATTCCGCTTCGCGCCCGGGTATCCTTCAAGCCGAAAAATGAAAAGAAATATATGACGCAGCTTGCAAAGGTGATTGCGCTTGTCGCGGCAGCACCCGCGTTAAGTGCCTTGACCGGACTGTTGAATCCGCTTGCGGGCTTAATTGTACTGATACCTGCGGCGGTATTCTTTATTTGGCTCGGCACAAAGCTGATGAAAAATGTTGAGTGAAGCAGCATGTGGGTTATCAAAATTTACAGATAAAACTATATCCGGAAAGAAGGAAGTGTAGAATGAGAAAAACAATATTATTTTTTGCGTTTTGTTTTTGCACAACATTCCCGACATCCAAGCATCTTTGTTCTAATCGCTTTTCGCGGCGTTCCATTTCCGCCTGTTCTTCCCCAGTGACAGGCTGCAGGGTTGTAATGCCCTTGAAATAGGTTGAGGTGCTGTCCTTGCAGCGCGGATGAAACAGTCCGCCGCGGATTTAACTGAATCGTAACTTTGTAAAAAATTTGTCCGCACGATAAAATGCCGCAAGGCGGCGTGAATAGTTTCTTATAAAAAAGCAGGGGTGATTCCGACGGTCACCCCTGCAAAAAGTTCCCAATGGTTTACTGCGTTGCCCGCTGAAGTAAGCTTAAAGCCGTTGTTTCATCAGAGCAATGTCCCTTGGGGGTTATTTTTTATAGACTTGTTAGCGTTCCAAAGGTCGCCTTGCCTGCAATTCCGTCAACAAATAATCCGTTGTCGGACTGGAAGGCGCGGACGGCTTTGTCAGTTTGTGCGCCGAATATACCGTCAAGGCCGCCTGTGGTGTATCCTCGGCAGATAAGCATTGCCTGCAAGATTTCTACTAAATCTCCGGTGTCACCGGCTGCAAGATTAGTTACCGCAAGCCCGGTGCAGGCTCCGTAGATTCCGTCAACCTCAAGATTCGCGCCTTTGTTATTGAGAGCGGTTTGCAGCGCTTTAATGAGTGCCCCGCGTGTGAGCTTTCCGTAAATCCCGTCAACATCAAGTCCGGAACCGAATTGATTGTTTAACCAGCCCTGCACCTCTTTGACCGCGCCGGTATCGTCTGCGTTTCCTCCGGAATTTGCCGAGATAACCGCTGTGTTCTCAATAATATTGCAGTCACAATCGCCCGAAACTCCGCTTACGCTTCCAACTCCGTACTGCCAAATATCGCACGGGCGGCTGTGCGAGCCGGACCAGTGAGCAAGCCATATAGAATACTTTGTTTTCAGCAATTCATAGTTCAGACACGACGTAAACCAGCTCGGGCTCGAATATATTCCGACGCGGTAACCATCCGCTTTGAGCGTTTCAAGGAAGCTGCACGCCACGTCCGTGAGCGTGCTCATACCGAGCGGTATCTGTCCTGCTTCCTCCATATCGTAGTACACAGGCAGGTCAAAGCTTTTGCCCTTTAAAATTTTGGCGCACGCCTTTGCCTCCTGTGCGGATTCATATGTATTGTAAGCGTAGCTGTACCAATACGCTCCGATATTCAAGCCTGCCGCCTTCGCGCCTCTGTAATGATTCTCGAACTGATTGTCCTTTACGGTGCTGAAGCCCGCGCGAATTATCACCGACGTAACGCCTGCGGCTTTAACCTTGTTAAAGTCAATATTCTGCTGCCATGTTGAAATATCAATACAATTTGGTTTCATCGTCCACTCTGCCTTTTAAATTTTTAACCGTCTTTACGAGGAACGGCGGCATAGGCACGCCGATTTCGCCGAGGTTTTCGAGGATTGAAATAAGCTCGTTGATAATCAGCCAGATTATTACCATAAGCCCGAAAAAGTTC
>ONLA01000026.1 GCA_900318495.1 uncultured Eubacteriales bacterium | reverse complement strand
CGCAACAGATTTACAGTCTGCCCCCTTTGGCCACTCGGGAATTCTCCCAAATATTTAGCCTACCGTTAAGTAGGCTTTTTGGAGCTGGTGGACGGACTTGAACCCCCGACCTGCTGATTACAAATCAGCTGCTCTACCAACTGAGCTACACCAGCGTATAGACACTTTCAAGTGCCTATTTAATATAACATAATCGGGAGGATTTGTCAACACTTTTCGCGAAAATATTTTAGAAGTTATAAATTAAATCTTTCCTCGCATAATATTTTTATACTATGCGAGGAGATGACTTTATGAATTCAACAGTCTCGGAGCCTGCCAAAGCCGTAAGTCAGCCGGAGGACACAAGAAAATCCACGGCGAAATATTCCTTTTATCAAAAAATTTTCTTTCTTTACTTTTTGAACCTAATCGACTGGATTTGCACAGAAGCGCTGATTTCAAGCGGAAGGTTTTATGAGGCAAACCCTGTTATGCGCCCGGTGCTGACCGGTTTTGTGCCGACGCTGCTAATCAAGGGGATTTTGCCGCTTATGCTAACGCTGCTGTGCTGCGCGATTTACCGCGCGGCCGGCATAAGGGAAAGCAGACTTGCCGATATTTTGCTCAACATGGGCATAATCGTTTACGCCGCGGTCAACTTGTGGCATATTGTCAATTTCCTATTGCTCTTTTCCGCTTTTTAAGGTAAAATAAAAGCAGATATGCAATAGGGAGTGTTGATTTTGCCTGCTTTGTCGGTTAGAAATTTGGAAATGACTTTTGTGGAACGAACCCTGTTCCGCGGCGTTTCTTTTGATGTGGAAAGAAACGACAAGGTGGGATTTATAGGCGCTAACGGCGTTGGAAAGACCACGCTTTTTAAGGTGCTGAACGGTGAGCTTGAAGCGACAGGGGGCACGGTTGCGTTTGAGAAAAACACAGTGGTTGGCTATATGGAACAGCACGCCTGCAGCAATCCTGAAATTGATGTTTATCACGAGCTTTTGTCGGTGTTCGCTTACCTTAGCGGCACCGAGCGCGAAATCGCGTTAATCACCGAACGCATAGACCGCGGAAAAGGCGATTTAAACGAGCTTGTTGAGCGCCAAACCCGGCTTATCGAGCAGTTTGAGGCGCAGGGAGGGCTTACCTATAAAAGCCGTACAAGAGCCGCGCTGCTCGGCCTCGGCTTCACCGAAAACGATTTTACAATGCCGGTTGGTTCGCTCAGCGGAGGTCAAAAATCAAAGCTGTGCCTTGCAAAGCTGCTGCTGTCAAGAAGTACGCTTTTGCTGCTCGACGAGCCCACCAACCACCTCGATATTAAATCCGTTAACTGGCTGGAGGATTTTCTGCGCGATTTTCAGGGCGCAATGATGATAATCAGCCACGACCGTTATTTTCTTGACCGTGTTACAAACAAAACGGTTGAGCTTGAACATCAGAAGGTTATGTGCTACAAGGGCGCGTATTCCGAGTTTATAAAGAAAAAGCAGGCTTACAACGAAAGCCTTGCCAATAAATATAAGAATGATTTAAAGGAAATTAAGCGTATTGAAGGCATTGTTGAACAGCAAAAACGCTGGGGACGCGAACGCAACTTTATAACCGCGGCAAGCAAACAAAAGCAGGCGGATAAAATAAAGGAGCAGCTTGTTGCTCCCGAAAGCGAGCTTGAAACTATGCGTATGCGTTTTATGCCGAGGTGCGAAAGCGGCAACGACGTGCTGATTTGCCGCGATCTTGCAAAAAGCTTCGGCGAAAAAAAGCTGTTTGAAAACCTCAGCCTGCACATCCGCAAGGGTGAGCGTGTGTTTATTCTCGGCGAAAACGGATGCGGAAAAACCACGCTTTTCAGAATTCTAACCGGAGGTCTGGCGCAGGACAGGGGAGAGTACGATTACGGCGCAAACGTAATGGTGGGCTATTTTGACCAGATGCAGCAAAACCTTGACCTAAGCAAAACCGCGATTGACGAGGTGTGGGACGCGTTCCCGAACCTGAGCCAAACCGAGGTTCGCAGAGCGCTCGCGTCGTTTTTATTTAAGGGCGAGGATGTTTTTCAGCCACTCAACAAGATGAGCGGCGGCGAACGCGCAAGAATTTCGCTGTTAAAGCTAATGCTCAAGGGCAGTAATTTTTTACTGCTTGACGAGCCGACAAACCACCTTGACGCGGCGTCGCGGGAGGAGCTTGAAAACACTCTGCTCGATTACAGCGGCACAATGCTTATAATCAGCCACGACCGCTACTTTATCAACAAGCTTGCCGGCCGTGTGCTTGCAATGAAAAAAGACGGGGTAACCGAGTATCTCGGAAACTACGACTATTACTGCGAGCGCGTAAAATCCGGGGAAGAAATAAAAAAACAGGAAGCCGCCGCCAAAGCGCAGGACAAGCCCAAAAATGAATATTTTCTTAAAAAACAACAGCAGAGCGAGGAGCGCAAACGCCGCACAAAGCTAAAAAAAGCCGAGGAAGAAATTGAGCGCCTCGACAGAGAAATAGAGCAAACCCAGTCGATGCTTGCCGAGCCCGAAACCGCAAGCGACTACGAAAAGCTTATTGAGCTTACAGGCAGGCTTGAACAGCTTCAGGCTGAACAGGAAGCTCAGTATGAAATCTGGGAGGAGCTCTCGGACTGACTCATACAATCTTGACGCGCCTGCGGCGCAATTAAAAAGTATAAAGTATAATACATAAAAACCGCCGTGAATCCTAAAGCAGGTTCACGGCGGCATTTTTTATGAATTTTTGAATGAAGGCAATACCGCATAATTCAGGTGTGCGGTGTTGCCTGAATAATATAAATGAATTATATAACAGCTTTAAGCGCTTCCGCCTTGTCGGTTTTTTCCCACAGCACGCCGAGCTCTTCTCTGCCCATATGGCCGTAAGCCGCAAGGGGAAGATACTTTGTTTCACGCAGCTTAAGCTGGTTGATAATAGAATTCGGACGGCAGTCAAACACCTTTGAAACCGCCTTAGCGATTTGTTCGTTTGAATATTCCGAGGTGCCGAATGTGTCAACCATAACCGACACCGGCTTTGCTACGCCGATAGCGTAAGCAAGCTGAACCTCCGCCTTGCGCGCAAGGCCTGCGGCCACAATGTTCTTTGCGATGTAACGCGCGTAATAAGCGGCGCTGCGGTCAACCTTTGTCGGGTCCTTTCCGCTGAAGGCTCCGCCGCCGTGGCGCGAATATCCGCCGTATGTGTCAACGATAATTTTTCTTCCGGTAAGACCTGCGTCACCCACCGGTCCGCCGATTACAAAACGGCCTGTGGGGTTAACGAAAATCTTTGTGCTGTCGCTCATAAGCTCCGGAGGAATTACAGGGGTAATAACTTTTTCAATAATGTCCTCGCGGATTTGGCGCAGAGTGACGTCGGGGTTGTGCTGAGTCGAAACAACAACCGTGTCAACCCTAACCGCCCTGCCGTCCTCATACTCAACGGTAACCTGGGTTTTGCCGTCGGGGCGAAGATAATCAAGCACGCCGTCCTTTCTTACCTTTACAAGCTGTTTTGAAAGCTTGTGAGCAAGGCTTACCGGCAGCGGCATAAGCTCGGGTGTTTCGTCGGAAGCAAAGCCGAACATCATTCCCTGGTCGCCTGCTCCGATTTGATTGTCTGCGTCTTCCTCGCCGTCCCTGATTTCAAGGCTTTCGTTAACGCCCATGGCAATGTCGGGCGACTGCGCGTCAAGCGAAGTAAGCACCGCGCAGCTGTCGCCGTCAAAGCCGTAATCAGGGTTATCGTAGCCTATATCCTTAATAACCCTGCGGGCAATTTCCGCCGCGTTTATCTGTGCCGTAGTTGAAATCTCACCCGCGATAAGAACCATACCTGTAGTGGCAACGGTTTCGCAGGCTACGTGCGCGTTTTTGTCCTGCTCCAAAATACTGTCGAGTATCGCGTCCGAAATGCAGTCGCATACCTTGTCGGGATGTCCCGGGGTAACCGATTCGGAAGTAAATAAATATTTAGCCATAAAAACTCCTCACACAATAAAAAATCGCTTTTGTTACCAAAAGCGTAAAATCTACTCATCTTTCGGTAAAACCGCAGGATTTAGCACCTTGCAATTGCAGGTTGCCGGGCATCACAGGGCCTGTTCCCTCCGCCGCTCTTGATAAGATTTTATTAATTTAAGGTAATTATACTATATTAAAAGTCAAAAAACAAGTGATTTATACAAATAATAATTTTTATTGTAAATTTTGTACGGATGTGATAAAATAAACTGAACAAAGGAGATGAAAGTTGTGGTTGTAAGAAAATACAGCATCAGTGATTTGCCGCGAATGGCGGATATTTGGAACGGAGTTGTAGAGGACGGAAACGCCTTTCCCCAGCTTGAAACGCTTGACCTTGAGGGCGCGGCGGAGTTTTTCGGTTCTCAAAGCTTTTGCGGCGTTGCCGAGGAGGACGGAAAAATTTTCGGACTCTACATTCTTCATCCTAACAACGTGGGAAGGTGCGGACACATTTGCAACGCAAGCTACGCGGTAAGCCCCGAGGCAAGGGGAAAGCACACCGGCGAAAAGCTTGTGCGCCACTGTATGGCTCAGGGCAGGGAACTCGGGTTCGCAATTTTGCAGTTTAACGCGGTCGTTCGAACAAACGCCGCCGCAAGGCACCTGTACGAGAAAATAGGTTTTATACAGCTCGGCGTTATTCCCAAGGGTTTTTTAATGAAGGACGGAACATACGAGGACATTTGTCCTTACTATATAGAATTATGAGGTTGATATGGTTTTTGATCTTGTTAATGAAAAAGCGGAAATTCTTCCGAACTTTAAGGGCGGAGAAAAATACTTTGCCGCAAAAATGCACTGCGACGAGCTTAACCGTTTTATGCACGGCTGCTTGGTTCCGGGCGCTACAATCGGCGAACACACCCACGAAGCAAACAGCGAAATAATCTATATTTTAAGCGGAAAAGGGCACGTTTTGTACGACGGCAAAATGCTTGAGCTGTCCGCGGGACAGTGCCATTACTGCCCAAAGGGGCACAGCCACAGCCTGATTAACGACAGCGGCGCCGATTTGGTGTTTTTCGCGGTTGTTCCCAATCAATGAAAAAATAAACGAGGCTGGCTCAAAAGTGAAAAATAGCCAGCCTCATAATTACTACGGAAAAGACTCTATTTTTCAAAAATCCAAGCAACACAAACAGAGGGTATCGCTATCCTCTGTTTTTTGATGTTAAATTGTGGAAAAATCAGGCGGTTAGTTTCTTGTTGGGTTTCTTTTTCTCAAAAAGATATGTTTTCGTTCTTTTCTGTGCGATTTTGTTGTAGTACTTTTTGAAGTTATACGCAAAGCAATGAAAAAGCATTTCGGTTTTGACATTCTTCTTTCCGCGTGTCAGAAACCGTCTGAAGCCATAGTCCTCCTTGAGCACGCCAAAAGCTCCCTCTACCTGAATAGAGCGGTTCGTTCTCAAAACAATGCCTTTCTCGCTTGTGATATTATTCAGCGACTGTTGTCTGTATTTGTGGAAAAGCTTTGAATGTTCAAGCTTTCTGATGCCATCCTTGCTTTTGGTGCATTGGTTGCGGTGAGGGCATTCCGTGCATTTTTCCGTGTAGTAAACTCCTTTTTTGGATTCATAGCCTGTGGCAGATTTCGATTTCTTTTCTCCGCGCAGCGTTAATGTCTCTCCGCCCGGACAGGTAAATGTATCTTTTTCTTCGTTGTACTCAAAATTGAATTTTGCGTATGGGTGTTTCTTCTTTTTGCTTTTCTTGATTTGTTCGTAGTTCTGCGGCTTGATGTAACTGTTTTGCTTGTTTTTTACCAGATAAACATAGTTTTCTTCGCTCTCGTATCCGGCGTCTGTTGTTGCGTTTGGATATGTAAATCCCAGATTTTCTTTTGTCATTTCCAAAAACGGTATGAACGTTGTAACATCGTTTCTGTCCTGATACACGTCCATGCTCACGATGTATTCGCTGTCAACGCCAATCTGAATATTGTAGCCGGCTTTGAGCTGACCGTTCTTCATATGGTCGTCCTTCATCCTCATAAAGGTAGCGTCATTATCTGTTTTGGAAAAGCTGTTTCTGTCTCCGAGTATCTCCTGATATTCGGCATATTGGCTGCTTTTTGCGAGAATCTCCTCACACTTCTCATAATCCCTTTGAAGCTGTGTTTTACGCTTTCCTCTGCCGTGGACAAACTCAATTTCAGCTTCATCAATTTGATTGGATAAAAACTCCAATGCTTTAACAACACTCGAAAAGTTATGGGAATATACTTTTCTCAATTCCGCGAGATAGCTTTCCGCCTTGTTTTCGAGCTTGGCTTTGTTCTTTGCGACAGCCTTTCCCCAGACAAAGCTGTACCGATTGGCATTGGCTTCGATTTTTGTGCCGTCTATGAAGATGTTTTCGCAGCTGATTTCCTCTCGTTCTTTCAATTCTGTGATGAACTGATTGAACAAATCCTGAAGTTCTTCGGCGTGTCCGTATCTGAACCGGTTGATTGTGCTCTTGCTCGGTGCTTCATATTGCTGCAGCAGCCACAGAAAACAAATATGTGTTTTGCAGGCATATTCTATCTTCCGGCTCGAGTAGATACCGTTAATATATGCGTACACAACCACCATGAACATGACGTCAAGCGGAAGCGCAGGCGGTCTGCCTTCCTTGGCGTATGAATCAATGAGTTTTTTGTAATTGAGCTTGCTGCATATTTTAAACACAAGAAAAACAATATCGTTCTCCTTGATAAAAAAATTTGAATTAAACAGCGAAATGACTTGATTATTTATCTTCATTGGTGTACAATCCTTTATGTTGGGGTGTGGTTTTTTGTCCTAATTAAATTATACACCAACTGCGAGAGGTTTCATAGCCTCTCGTATTTTTTTACAAAAAAACTGACCCAAAACTCTTTTGAGTTTTGAGCCAGCTCCGTAATTATTATGAGTGCCGGGGCTTGTGCTTTTTTAAATTTGAAAGCTTTCCGCGCGCAAAGTCAATTCCCCTGCCGACGGCGTCAAGACCGTCAACCGCAAGCAGAATAAACGCCGGAGTAAAGTTATACAGATACCTTGAGCGTGTTTCCCAAATCAGCAGGAAAACAAATATCGCGAACACCACTCCGCGGAACAGAACGTTTTCGTTCACCGACGGCCGTATTATGCTTCTGAAAGCCGATATTGCCATCATTAAAATCAAAAACAGCTGGAATCCGCAGCAGTAGGCGTAATAAATAATGTGGTTTTCACCGTCGTTAAGCACATAACTGTGCAAAACGTTTCTTCCGTTGCGCGGCTGGTCAATGTGATGCGAAATAAAGTAGGAACCGTCCTCCCATGTCCAAACCGATTTTCTGTCAAGGTGGGTGAGCATATCGTCAACGCCGTTTGTGCGGTTGTTGCGCTGCTCAATACGGCTGTTTATAATCTCGGTTGTCGCTTCAATTTTAGCGTCCTTGCCGTCGCGTCTGCCGGTGAATTCGGCGTCAACAATCGTGTAGCAGCCGTAGCCCTTCAAGCCCATCATAATCCAGTGTGACGGAGGAAATTCATACTTGTATTCCTGCTCGGGGGTAATTATGTTTGACGCGCGGTACGCTGCCGTGTAAACCGCGTATGTGCTGCCGAAGCCAATCAGAAGCGCAAGCGTCAGGCACGCCGCTTTTTTGATGTTCAGCTTTAAAAGCATATACACAACCGCGACCGCCAAAAGTATAAGCACGCTGCCCTTTACCTTGAAGCCGAGCATCAAAACTACGCCGCAAATCAGCATCATCACATACTTTTTGTATTTTGTTTCCGATTTTATTGCCGAAAACAGCAGGTACATTCCGCCTACAAAGAACGGCATCGAAAGTGAATCGGTGTAATAATACGGCGTGTAGGTGTAGTATGGCAAAAACAGCATACACAGCAAAAGTGTCATAAGCGCCTTGCGGTTGCCGAAAAGCTTTTGAGCCAAAAGCGCCGTCATAAGCACCGACGCGTTAATACAAAGCGTGTTAAGAATAACGGCGATGTAGTTTGAAACATAGCCCGTAATAAGAAAATCAACGCGGTAAAGGAACGACAAAATAAACATCAGCGCAAGGTTGTTCGGATAGCGTATCATATAAATAAAGTTTTTTTGCGCGTCCTTTTGAATAAGGTCAAAATTTCCCGTGTGGGCAAAGCTTACCGCGTAACGGTTGATTACCTGCAAATCGGTTACAGGCTCTGTAGCCAGAAAATATGCCGCCGCAAGCTGAATCACGAGCATCACGCCAACTCCGGCGAATATAATTATGCGCGTTTGCTTTCTGCTGTCGGTTATTTTGCGCCTTATTTTGTGCATTTGGCAGGTATGCAGCGCATAGTAAACCGCCGAAAAAATAAAGGTCAGCACAATTCCCGTGATGATAATTTTTATGTAATCATCAAAGCTGCAGTTGTATGTATTCCGCTCGGTGTTGTTTTGGTAGCCAATAGCAAGTATCATATACAAAAGGCGAACAAAAATCACCGTAAAAAGAAAACCGAAGATAATATTCAGAATTTTGGCAACTTTATTATTATTCATAATTCTCCTGCTTTTTATGTAATGCTTAGTACCGGTCTTTATTAGATTATACTACGGTGATATATTTTTGTCAATTAACAGAAGGGAAACGCTTATCAATTTTCCGGCTGCCAAGAGCGCGGTTTCAGTCTTATATCCGTGTCTGCGATTATAAAATAACCTCCGCCGCCGGAAAATCCCGGACGCCGGAGGTTTTAAGCGCAATACCGCGTAAATTATACGCGCGTTGCCTTAATTTGTTACAGCCCGAACGAAATTGAAATGGCGTTGTTAACGGCGTTCATGGCGTTTTCGTCAACGCTGCCCATTTTTTCCTTCAGCCTGCGTTTGTCTATTGTTCTGACCTGTTCAAGCAGCACTACGCTGTCCTTGGACAGCCCTGCGGAATTTGCGTGCAGCGGAATGTGAGTCGGAAGCTTTGCCTTTGACTGCTGGCTGGTTATTGCCGCCGCGATAACAGTGGGGCTGTAACGGTTTCCGACGTTGTTCTGCACAATCAGCACAGGGCGTATTCCGCCCTGCTCCGAGCCGACAACCGGGCTTAAATCCGCGTAATAAATATCTCCGCGTTTTATGTTCAATGCTTTCACGCTCCGAAAATTAATGATACTTATAGTTTTGCCGTTCTAAAAAATTTTATACAGCTACTATATATTATTTTCGGACGCCGTTTTTGTTACGTTCATATCGCGGTTACACCGCTGAAGCTTACGTCAAGCTTTGGATTGTCAAGGCTTAGGCTTTTTATCATTCCGTCAGTCCCGGCAACAATTTTGCATTTGCCGTTTTCGCACGCAAGGCTGTATGTCTGTTCTTCGCCGTTTTTGTGCTCAAAAACCGCCCTTCCGTCGCCTATGCCGTTCAAAACCCGCAGTAAAACCGACGGAAACGCCGAGTCCGGAATGTAGGCTTCGTCTGCCGTACAGCTAATATTGTCCCTGCTCAGCGTTAACACGCCGTTTTTGTATCCTGCTTCAATTCCTTCAAGCGTTTTCGGCTGCGAAACCGTCAGGTTAAAATTGCCCTGCCTGCCGTAAAGCATCCTGCCCTTTATGCTCTGTCCGCGGTACTCCGCAATGTAAGCCGCCTTAAAGTCGGTGCAAAGCTGTTTGGCTCCTCCGCCTTGCGAACATCCGCACGCCAGTAATATGTACATAACAAAAAAGACACATAATGCTTTTAATCTGCCTGTCATAAGGCGCCTCCTTACTGATTCCCGACAGAAAGCAGACCTGAATTCGCGGAAAACAGACCGCAAAGACTCTATGCTTTCCTGTTAGGTATTAGTACAATACATTATATGTCTTTAAATTTTTTTAATGCGTTAATAACCGCAGTTTTTAAACGCCTGCGGCAGCGCTTCCGTTAAATCGGAAGGCAGCATCGAAATTTTTCCGAGTTTTTCCGCTGCAATGTCGCCTGCAAGCCCGTGAAGATAAACCGCCGCCGCTGCCGCGTCAAACGCTTTTGCTCCCTGAGCCAAAAGCGAGGCGGTAATTCCGGCGAGCACATCTCCGCTTCCTCCGGTAGCCATTCCGCTGTTGCCTGTGCGGTTAAGGGCAAGCCGTCCGTCAGGCGAGGCAATCAAGGTTCCCGATCCCTTCAGCACGGTAACCACACCGTATTTTTTCGCGAATTCAAGGGCTGTCAATTCTCTTGCGGAGTTAACCTCGCGCGCGGATTTCGCGGTAAGCCTGCCCATTTCTCCGGGATGAGGCGTAACTATAATATCTGTGTGAGCATTAAGCAAAACCTCAGGACAATCCGCGACGCAGTTAAGCGCGTCAGCGTCGAGCACCATCGGTGTTTTGCAGTTTTTTATGAATTCGGTTACAAGGTGTTTCGTGCCGCCGCTCACAGACAGTCCGCATCCAATCAGCACAGCGGACGACTTTTCGGCTTCGTCCAGCAGAAAACCCGTGTTGCCGGCGGCAATTGCTCCGCCGTTTTCGGCAAGCGGAAAATATACGCTTTCCCAAAGCCGAGAAGCGGCAATAGGGTAGATGCTTTCCGGAAGCGCGCATTTTAACAGTCCGAGTCCGGAACGCAAAGCCGCCTTGCCTGCCATCAGCGCGGCGCCTGCCATTCCGTAGCTTCCGCAAATGCTCAGCAGCGAACCGAGTGTGCCCTTGTTCGCGTCGTCGGGACGGCGAAAAACAGCCTTTTTAACTGTATTTGTACCGGTATATTCCGTTATTCTCATACGCTTCTGTTATAAAAATGCTGCAAAACCAATTCTTTTTTTAGATACGGTCTCATACCCTCCAAAATGCGTTCGTTGGGGCAGAACGCCAGCAGGCACCTTCCGTAATTCTGCGAGTTAAAAACAGCAAAGTAATTTGTTTCGGTGTTGTTGATGTCGGCAACCGCCATATAAGTTTTGGTAAAGCTCATATCGCGGATTTTTTTATCGCCGGTTTCAAGCATATCAATGTCCTTGATCGGAACCGCGCACATCTGCTTTCTTCTTCTTAGCGAAATAACCTTTGATACATACAGCGTGTCGCTTACAATCGAGTATTCATACTCGACCTTTTGACACGTAAAAGTGTACCAAACACCGTAGATTCCGCCCAAAAACAGGAAAAATCCAATCATCATCATATACGGCGTAAGGATGAACCCGAGAATTACGCAAATGCCGGGAATCGCTATCAAAAGAAATACCGCGAGTATTTTTATAATAAGCTGTTTCGATCTGTTTTGACGCTTAACAACCTGTTCGTTAAAGCCTTCCATTTAAAAAACTCCTTGTTAATAACATAATCACTAAATTACTATAGCAAATTCTTTAAAATTTTGCAACTGTTATTTTTAGAGCAAGCCCTGATATACATAATAAAAAACACCGCTATTTGATTATTTTATTCTTTCAAGTTTTCCTCCGCACTTTGCGCAGCGGTAGTTTTGAGGATTGTCAACCAGCGGCGAGCGTCTTATCCGCGTAATCTCTGTTTGACACCCTGTGCAGAGGATAATGTATTTTGGCTGAGCCTGAAGCCGGGGAGGAATAATTCCGTCGCTGCTGTTTGTCGCGCGCTTAATGTTGTAGCCGTAGGCGGCGTTGACCTTCGCGGCAAGCTCCGCCCACTTTCCCGTGTGCTTCATACACCCCCTGCAGGTGTGCAGCAGCTCGTGGATAATTGTGTTTTTAAGTCCGTGCTTTACGTCTATATGTTCATCAAGCAGTATTTTTGAAATTTCAATAACATAGCTGTTGCCTATTTTTTTGCACAGGCCGAGCCTTGCCTTTGCGCGCGTATTAATTACAAAAGAAATGTTTGGGCTGTATTTTATTTTAATCGCGTCAAGCTCGGACATACATTCCAGAGCGTAAAATTCAAGATTTCTCATTTTAGGTAATAAATCCGCGGTTTGCCGCGTATGTATAATACGCGGTCCCGGAAGGCTGTTTGCAAGGCGGCTGATTAACAAAGGCGTCCTGTTAAAAAATTAAAATTTGCCCTTGACATATCTGCCCTTTGGTGATATAATTATGGTCGTTATCTGAGACGGCGACATAGCCAAGTGGTAAGGCACGAGTCTGCAAAACTCTGATGCGGCGGTTCAAATCCGCCTGTCGCCTCCAATTCAAGCACTCCTAACCGGAGTGCTTATTTTTTGTCTGTATATTTACTTATTATCATAACACAGGAGATTATAAATGTCAAAGCTTAAAATATATATTGCAAGTCCTTTTTTTAATGACTATGAGGTGTCGTGCCTTGAAGTGGCTGAAAAGGTTCTTTTCGGGCGCGGCTTCGATGTTTTCAGCCCGAGGCTTAACGAAGTAAGGGACGAAAACTCGCCAAAGGACGATGCGTGGTCGCTTGAAACATTTATAAACGATAAAAAATATATCGACCGCGCGGACGTTGTTGTCGCCCTGTATCACGGATGCTACAGCGACAGCGGAACCGCGTGGGAGTGTGGCTACGCCTGCGGAAAAAACATCACTGTAGTGGCTGTCCACGTCGGCAAAGATAAATCAAACGGCTCAAATTTGATGGTGCACGAAAGCGCAAGGGCAAACATTTCTCTCGAAGAACTCGCGGACTATGACTTTGAAGCCCTGCCGCCGAAAAAGTACACGGGAATAAGATTTTAGGCAATACCGCATAATTCAGATCAAGGTAAGGCTGACGCCTTGCCGAGATTTTTTGGGCAAGCTGACGGAATAATATTCAAGCAAGCCGTGCGCCTTGAATTGTGCGGTGTTGCCTTTAGGGCTTGTCTATTATTAAACAAGCCCGAATTTGCGCTAAAAAAGCAAAAAACAATTGCAACCTGTCGAAAAATATTGTATAATAATATAAATAAAAACGGCGTCGCGCCGGGTTTGACAGGAGAGATTGCTATGGATAATTATAATATGCCAAGTCCGTATATGCCGGATCAAAATCCTTCCGGTAATAACCAAAATATAAAAACAATTGTTTTAATCGCCGCGGTTACGGTGGTCGTTGTGGCGGCAATTGTTGCGTTTTTAATTATTTTTTTGAGCAACAACTCGCGCGGCAGCGACGGCGGAAAGCCCGAAACCACAGCAACCGCCGCCGAGACAACCGTCGCGCAAACCGAAGCTGAAACCACAGCTTCCATGCCTGATTTGAAGGGTATGGCAAAAGAAAAAGCTATTGACAAGCTTGCGGAGCTCGGCATTACAGCCGAAATAAGCGAGATTGAAAGCGACAAGGAAAAAGCGGGCAACGTGCTGTCACATGTGCCGGGCAAGGGCGGCGCTGTTTCAAAAAACGATAAGGTTACGCTTTATATTGCCAAAGCTCCCAAAACCGAAACCACCTCAAAGGCAGAGTCAAAAACCAAAACTACGGCGCCTCCCCAATCCTCGCGGCTTGCGGGCGGAGCGGTTTACCTTTACTGCATCGCGATAGATTATGTATCGCTTCGCACCGGTCCCGGAGTAGGCTACACCGAAATTCTTCGTATTCCCTCGCGTCAAAGTATGGTATATCTTGACGAAAAGTCCGGCAGCTGGTACAAGGTAAGCTATAACGGCAAAACAGGCTATGTCTCAGCGAACTATGTTTCTTTTGACGCCAACGCCGCCATTAACACAAAACCCGACGGCTCCGAACAAAGTCAGGCGAACCGATCCTACAAAACCTACAGCGGAGATTACCTCTACTGCACAGCAAGCGATTTTGTTTCGCTGCGCACCGGCCCGGATGTAAGCTACACCGAGCTTGCGCGTATCCCTCACGGCTACTCAATGAAGTATCTTAACAAAAAATCCGGCAATTGGTATTACGTAAGCTACAGCGGTATGACAGGCTATGTTTCCGCATCGTGGGTTACCTTCGACCCCGACGCTGTTTAAAATTCACAACAATAAGCGCACGGTACGCTTCATAAGGCGTTACCGCGCGCTTTTTCCATGCCTTACCGGTCACCCTGTGATATCAACGACACACACTCAATGTGGTTAGTATGCGGAAACATATCCACCGGCTGAATCTTGCGCACCTTGTAAGCGCTGTTTTCGGTCAGATATTTTAAATCCCTTGCAAGGGTTTCGGGGTTGCAGCTTACATACACCACGGTTTTCGGCGACATCGCGATAAGCGAATCAAGGAAAACCCTGCTGCTGCCTGCCCTTGGCGGATCCATAAACACTACGTCGGGACGCTCGTTTTCCTCTGCCGCTTCGCGCATAAACGCTCCGGCGTCGCCTTTGAAAAAGCGGATGTTTTTAAGCCCGTTCGCCTTGGCGTTGTCAATTGCGTCGCGCACCGCGTCGCCGTTAAGCTCAACGCCGATAACCCTGCCCGCGCCGTGCTTTGCCGCGATTATTCCTATCGTGCCTATTCCGCAGTAAGCGTCAAGCACTGTTTCGCTGCCCTTCAAATCTGCGTATTCAATCGCCTTGCCGTAAAGCACCTCGGTTTGTACGGGGTTAATCTGGTAAAAGCTTTTGGGAGAAATTCTGAATTTACAGCCGCACAGCACGTCCTCGATATATCCCTTTCCGTATAAAACGTTCTGTTTTTTGCCGAGCACAAGGTTTGTGTCATATGGATTAATGTTTTGTATAACGGTAGTGATTTCGGGGAATTTTTGACGTATTGCCTTAACAAAATTGTTTTTTGAAGGAAACATCGCCGTGCCCGTAACCATCACAAGCATAACCTGATTTGTGGCAAAGCCGCGCTTCACCAGAATGTGGCGCAAAAAGCCCTTGTGCGTGTCCTCGTTGTAGGTAGTCATTTTGAACGACGGCATAAGTCTGCGCACCGCGGTAATGATTTTGTCGGCGGTCACGTCCTCAATCTGACAGCTGTCAATTCCGACAACATTGTGGCTGCCCGACTGATAAACGCCGGAAATAATCTTTCCGCTGCGGCTTGTGTAAAACGCCGCCTGAACCTTGTTGCGGTAGTGGTACGGGTTGTCCATCCCTATAACCGGCAGCGGCTTGGCAAACTTTTTAAGAAATCTGTTTACCTTGTTTTGCTTAAAAGCAAGCTGTTCGGCATAGCTCATATTCTGAAGCTGGCAGCCTCCGCATTTTTTGTGTACCGGACAAATTGTGTTTTCAGCTTGTTTCATTTTCATCATTCCTTTAGCCTATTCTATCATTTGGCGCGTAAATTAGCAAGCGCGGCAGTAAAAAATTTGCACATTTTGTAAATTGTAATTTAGCCGTTTTTGTGTTTTGAGATGAAAATGCCGTTTGGTATTGACATTTTGAATTTTAAAGAATATACTTACAACATAAACAGCAACGGCGCTGTGGGGTAATACCCGCAGTGCCGTAATTTATATGTTACTGAACTGGAGATATTTTTATGAGTAAAGTTCCCGAAATGTTCGGAATGAATGTATTTAACGACAAAAAAATGCAGGAAAGACTTCCTAAGTCAACCTATAAAGCCTTGAAAAAAACCATTCAGGACGGCGAACCGCTTGACCTCAGCGTGGCTAATGTTGTTGCCACCGCAATGAAGGACTGGGCAATAGAAATGGGCTGTACCCACTACACCCACTGGTTTCAGCCAATGACAGGCGTTACCGCCGAAAAGCACGACAGCTTTATCCAGCCCAACGGCGACGGCGTAATTATGGAATTTTCGGGCAAGGAGCTCATCAAGGGCGAACCCGACGCTTCGTCATTCCCCAGCGGCGGAATCCGCGCCACCTTTGAAGCGCGCGGCTACACAACCTGGGACCCCACATCTCCGGCGTTTGTACGCGACGGCTCACTGTATATTCCCACAGCGTTCTGTTCCTACACAGGCGAGGTTCTCGATAAAAAAACACCCCTGCTGCGCTCGATGGAAAAAATCAGCAGCGAGGCGGTAAGAATTCTGCATCTTCTCGGAAAAACCGACGTAACCAGAGTAATAACAACCGTAGGTCCCGAGCAGGAGTACTTCCTGATTGACCGCGATCTCTATGAACAGCGCGAGGATTTAAAGCTCACCGGCAGAACCCTGTTCGGCGCAAAGGCTCCCAAGGGTCAGGAGCTTGACGACCATTACTTCGGCGCTATCAAAACCAGAGTTTCGGCATATATGAAGGATCTTGACGAGGAGCTGTGGAAGCTCGGCATCCTCGCAAAAACCAAGCACAACGAGGTTGCGCCCTCACAGCACGAGCTCGCGCCTATTTTCACCACTTCAAATATCGCGAACGACCACAACGAGCTCACAATGGAAATTATGAAAAAGACTGCCGAAAAGCACGGAATGGTCTGCCTGCTTCACGAAAAGCCCTTTGCCGGAGTAAACGGCTCGGGCAAGCACAACAACTGGTCGCTTTCCACCAACACCGGCGAAAACCTTTTAAGCCCCGGCAAGCATCCCGAAAACAACCTTGTGTTCCAAATTTTCCTCGCGGCGGTCGTAAAGGCTGTTGACGAATATCAGGATTTGCTCAGAGCTACAGTAGCCTCCGCCGGCAACGACCACCGTCTGGGCGCTCACGAAGCTCCGCCTGCTATTATCTCGATGTACCTCGGCGATGATTTGGGCGAAATGGTTGACTCAATCATCAACGGCGAGGAATATGTAAGCCACGGCAAGGAAAGAATGCAGACAGGCGTTGACGTTCTCGCCGATTTCAAAAAGGACACCTCCGACAGAAACAGAACCTCACCCTTCGCCTTCACCGGCAACAAGTTCGAGTTCCGCGCGCTCGGTTCGGCGCTCAACATCGGCTGTCCGAACTATATGCTCAATACCATGGTTGCCGAGGAGCTAAGCCAGTTCTACGTTGAGCTTAAGGACGAGGAGAACAACATCGAAAAGGCTGTAAGATCCCTCGTTAAAAACGTCCTTTCCGAGCACAAAAGAATTATATTCAACGGCGACAACTACACCGACGAGTGGGTTCAGGAGGCAAAGAGAAGAGGCTTGCTCAACTTGAAGTCAATGCCCGAAGCCTTCAGCCATTTCCTCGACAGAAAGAACGTCGAGTTGTTTGTCAAAAACAAAATCGTCACCCAGGCTGAATACCGGGCAAGATACGAAATTGAGCTTGAAACCTACTGCAAACAAATTAATATAGAAGCGCTTACCATGATTGATATGGCAAGAAAGAAAATCACTCCGGCGGTCACCGCTTTTGTACGCCAAATGACCGACGCGGCTTTGGCAAAAAAGGCGCTTTCCGCAGACATTCCCACATCGGTTGAGGAAAACCTTGTTAAAAGCCTTTCCAACAAGCTTGTTTGCTTCGTAAACAAAACAACCGAGCTTGAGGAAGCGGTTATGGGCGCGAGCGAACACAAATTTGACGAGCTTGAGTACGCCAAATATTTCCGCGAGGTAGTTTTCGCGAAAATGCAGGAACTCCGGGCTGTAGGCGACTCAATGGAAACCGAAACAGCGTCCGATTTCTGGCCTTATCCGTCATATTACGATTTGCTTTTCGGCGTTTAAAAACAATACAGGGCTCGGAAAACCGAACCCTGTTGTTTTATGCTTTCTTCATTATCCTGTCGTATAACAGCCTTGCGGCAATTGAAATACCCTGAGCCGCGGTAACCGCAAGCAGAACATACAAATAAGCAGCCGTTTTGTTTATCGTAACAGCTATAGAGATAAAATGCAGAAAAAACGCAAATGTAATCGCGTGAAAAATCAAAAGCTGTAATCGCTTTCGCGCCAGAATACTGTTTGTGACAACCGCCGCTAAGATAAAACAAAGAAAAAGATATATCCTCGAATACAAACTTTCAAGGCTTGGGGCATAAAGAAGAGCAGAAGCTGCAACAGCTACCGGTAATACAATATTAATAACATAAGGCAAGCCGTTTATTAATTTTACCGTGTTGCCGTCGGGATACGGTATCAGTTTGTCTTCCTCTGTCCCGGCAACACCCCAACGGCTCAGCAGCCCGCGCCGCTTTTTGACGCATATAACCGCAGCGTCGCAAGTTACTGTAAACACAATTATAAACAGCATAACCGCGCTGAAAAAATCTTGGTCTGATTTATTAAAGTCCCGGAAAAAATACTTTAGCACCTGAAAGCTCAACGCGGCAACTCCGGTTCGTATCAAAACAAGAATACCGTGCTGTTTTGCGCTTTCCGAGAAAACCGCCGTAAGAACAAACACAGGCAGCAAATAAAACTGCGAAGCCAAAAGCATAAGCTCTCCGAGCGAGGCGGCGGTCATACTCCATTCACCTATTATATCCAAATAAACCAAATCGCCTAAATAAAAATACATATCCACATCAACGAAAGATCGCATCGCTATTGACAAACCAAGCGTAATCAGCGGAAAAAATTGCAGTATAATCAAAGGTATTCTCCGTTTAGACGCAAAGACTTTTTCCATAACAGCACCGCCTTATCATTAATTTCATCATTATTATAGCTTAATTAATACAAAATGTCAACACAATTTGTATTTTACGCAGCGTAATAATTGCTGCTGCGCCGATAAATCAATCAAAAATATTGTTTTAATTCCTTTATGTAAAAATTATTTGCCGTAAATCTTGTACAATAATATGTTGAAGAAAGACGTTGCGGAGGTGAAGGCTTGAAAAAAGCGTTACTTGTTTCACGCTCCGAACAAAGCGCGTCGCCGCTTGCTAAGCTGTTAAAAACAGAGGGCTATGACAAAATCAATGTGTTTTACGCCGCCTACAGCGCAAAGGAAGCGGCGGAAAACAGCGAGTTTGACTTAATCTGTATAAACGCTCCGCTTATCGACGAAAACGGCATCGAGCTTTCGCGTCACTTTGCCGAAACAACGCGGTCGTCCGTCGTGATTATCGTTCCGCAAAAAAGCGCCGACGAGGTCAACGATATGCTTACCCAATACGGCGTTTTGGTAATTGCCAAGCCCATAAACAAGCATTTGTTCCACCACTATTTGCAGTTTACCGACTGCTTCCGCACCAGAATGCTCCGCGTCGAGCAGGAAAACAAGCGGCTGAAGGGTATGGTCGAGGACATTAAAATCATTGACCGCGCAAAGCTTTTGCTTGTAACCTGCCTCGGTATGAGCGAGGAACAGGCGCACCGCTACCTTGAAAAGCAGGCGATGGACTTGCGCACAAGCAGGCTCAACGTCGCAAAGCAGGTTATTCAAACCTATGAAAATTAGTTATTAATCTTATTCTTATATTCGCAATATTCAACGAAAGGATGTTTATATGAGTCGTGATGCATACTTAGTTCTTGAAAACGGAACTGTTTTCGGGGGCAAGGCATTCGGTGCCGAAAAAGAAACCACGGGAGAGCTTGTTTTTACCACAGCGATGACAGGCTATCTTGAAACACTCACCGACCCCAGCTATTTCGGTCAGGTGGTTATTCAAACATTTCCTTTAATCGGTAACTACGGGGTTATTCCCTCCGATTTCGAGAGCAACTCGCCTGCCCTCAAAGGCTATATTGTAAGAGAATGGTGCCAAGTACCCTCTAACTTTCGCAGCGAGGGCGATCTTGACACCTTTTTAAAAGAATCCGGAATTCCCGGAGTTTGCGGAATCGACACCCGCGCTCTCACCCGAATTGTGCGTGAATACGGTGTTATGAACTGCAAAATTCAGTACACCCCCGAGGTAACACAGGCTGATTTGGACGAGATTAAAAAGTACGTAATCACCGAAGCGGTTGAAAAAACCACCGTTCAGCACTGCGAGGACTTCAAGCCGGAAAATCCTGAGCTTAAGGTTGTTCTTATGGACTTCGGCGCAAAGCACAACATCGAGCGCGAGCTTCTCAGCCGCGGCTGCGAGGTCACCGTTGTTCCGGCTCACACCACCGCCGGGGAAATTATGGCGATGAACCCCGACGGCGTAATGCTTTCAAACGGTCCGGGAGACCCCTGCAAAAACACCGAGGTCATCAAACAGCTCACAGCGCTTGCCGAAAATAAAATACCAATGTTCGGCATCTGTCTCGGCCACCAGCTTATGGCGCTTTCCCAGGGCGCGAAAACAACCAAGCTGCACTACGGTCACAGAGGAGCAAACCAGCCGGTTAAGGAGCTTGCCACAGGCAAAATTTATATCACTTCCCAGAACCACGGCTACGCGGTTGTTTCCCAATCTCTGCCCGAAACCGCTGAAACCAGCTTTGAAAACGGCAACGACGGCACCTGCGAAGGCGTGGATTACAGCAATATGCCGGCGTTTTCGGTTCAGTTCCACCCCGAAGCCTGCGGCGGCCCCCAGGACACAGCGTTCCTGTTCGACCGTTTCATTAAGCTTATGAAGGATAACAAGGCGTAATTTCCGCTTTTTGCGGAGACGCAGCTTAGGTCTCCCGGAAGTACGCTGATTTTTACAGAGTTTGGCTCTGATATTCCTCTATATTATTAAGATAAGGATGATAATATGCCACTGAAAAAGGATATTAAAAGAGTAATGGTAATCGGCTCAGGCCCCATAGTAATCGGACAGGCTGCCGAGTTTGACTACGCCGGCACTCAGGCGTGCCGCGCCTTAAAGGAAGAGGGACTTGAGGTTATCCTTGTAAACTCAAACCCCGCTACAATTATGACAGACAACGCAATGGCGGATAAAATATACATCGAGCCTCTTACGCTTGAAACCGTTAAGCGAATTATTAAAAAGGAGCGTCCCGACAGTCTGCTGTCAACCCTCGGCGGACAAACAGGTCTTACGCTTTCAATGCAGCTTGCAAAGGAAGGCTTCCTTGACAAATACGGCGTTCAGCTTTTAGGCGCTAATCCCGAAACCATTGACAAGGCGGAGGATCGCCAAATGTTCAAGGATACAATGCTGGAAATCAACCAGCCGGTTATCCCTTCAATGGTCGTAAACGACGTTGAAACCGCCGTTCAGTTCGCCGAAGAAATCGGCTATCCCGTAATCATCCGTCCTGCCTTTACACTGGGCGGCACAGGCGGCGGCATTGTAAACGACGAGGAGGAGCTCCGCGAAATCACCTCCAACGGTCTTGAGCTTTCGCCCATTACACAGGTTTTGGTCGAAAAGTGCATTTCCGGCTGGAAGGAAATCGAGTTCGAGGTTATGCGCGACAGCTCCGGAAACGTAATCACAATCTGTTCCATGGAGAATATGGATCCCGTCGGCGTTCACACCGGCGATTCAATCGTTATCGCGCCTGCCGTTACGCTTGCGGACAAGGAGTACCAAATGCTCCGCACCGCCGCGCTGAGCATTGTTAACGCGTTAAAGGTAGAAGGCGGCTGCAACTGTCAGTTCGCGCTCGATCCCGAAAGCTTTGAATACGCGGTAATCGAGGTTAACCCCCGTGTTTCGCGTTCTTCGGCGCTCGCGTCAAAGGCAACCGGTTATCCGATCGCCAAGGTTGCGGCAAAAATCGCTATCGGCTACACCCTCGGCGAAATCAAAAACGCCGTTACAGGCACAACCTACGCCTGCTTCGAGCCTGCAATCGACTACGTTGTTGTAAAGTTTCCCAAATGGCCTTTCGATAAATTCGTATACGCAAAGCGCGACCTCGGCACACAGATGAAAGCCACCGGTGAGGTTATGGCTATCGCGCCCACCTTTGAGCAGGCAATTATGAAGGCGGTACGCGGCGCCGAAATTTCACACAACACGCTCGACGACAAGCATTTTGAGGAGCTGTCAAACGCTTCGGTGGTTCACCAGCTCGGCACCTGCGACGACAGAAGAATTTTCTGTGTTTACGAGGCGCTAAAGCGCGGAGTAAGCGTTGAGCAAATCCACGAAATCACTATGATTGACGAATGGTTCCTTGAAAAGCTTAAAAATATCATTGCCGTAAGCAATGAGCTTAAAGCCGGAAACCTTACTGACGAGCTTTACGAAAAAGCTAAAAAGACAGGCTTCCTCGACAAGACAATCGAGGAGTTTTCGGGACAAAAAATTGAAAATCCGCTTCTTCCGGTTTACAAAATGGTTGACACCTGCGCCGCTGAGTTCGAGGCTCAAACTCCTTACTTCTACTCGACCTACGACAAAGAAAACGAGGCGGCTCAGTTTATCAGGAATAAAAACAGCGACAAAAAGACAATCATCGTATTCGGTTCAGGTCCTATCCGTATCGGTCAGGGTATCGAGTTCGACTACGCTTCGGTTCACTGCGTTTGGGCGCTTAAAAAGGCAGGCTACGACGTAGTTATCGTAAATAATAACCCCGAAACCGTATCAACAGACTTCGACACCTCCGACAGACTCTACTTTGAGCCGCTTACAGCCGAGGACGTAATGGGCATTATCAAAACCGAGAACCCCTACGGCGTTGTTGTGGCGTTCGGCGGTCAGACCGCTATCAAGCTCACAAAGTTCCTCTCCGAAAGCGGAGTTAACATCCTCGGAACCTCCTACGACGCGATTGATATGGCTGAGGACAGAGAACGCTTTGACGAGCTTCTCGAAAAATACCACATCAAGCGTCCCCGCGGCGTAACGGTTATGACAACCGAGGAAGCCTTAAACGTTGCCGAAACAATCGGCTATCCCGTGCTTCTGCGTCCGTCATATGTTCTCGGCGGTCAAAATATGATTATCGCGTTCAATGAAGCCGATGTTAAGGAATATATGGCGATCATTCTTGCGCAGGATATCGAAAACCCGATCCTTATCGACAAATACCTCCAGGGTACCGAAATCGAGGTTGACGCAATCTGCGACGGCGATGACATCCTCATTCCCGGCATTATGGAGCACATCGAGCGCGCGGGCGTTCACTCAGGCGACTCAATCGCCGTTTATCCGGCGTGGAACATCAGCGACGAAATGACTCAAATTATTGTTGAAAGCTCACGCAATCTCGCAATCGAGCTCAGAACAAAGGGTCTTGTAAATATTCAGTATCTTATCTATAACAACGAGCTTTACGTTATCGAGGTAAATCCGCGTTCATCGCGTACAATCCCCTACATCAGCAAGGTTACGGGAGTTCCCATGGTTGACCTCGCGACACGCGCAATGCTCGGCGAAAAGCTCAGCGATATGGGCTACGGCACAGGACTTTACAGAAAGAGCCCCTACATTGCCGTAAAGGTTCCCGTATTCAGCTTTGAAAAACTCATTAACGTTGACAACCACTTGGGCCCCGAAATGAAGTCAACCGGCGAGGTTCTCGGCATTGCGGGAAACCTTGAGGAAGCTCTGTACAAGGGACTTATCGCCGCAGGCTATAAAATGAAGAAAAAGGGCGGCGTATTTATCACCGTCCGCAATTCCGACAAGGGCGAAATCGGCGAAATCGCCAAGAAGTATTACGACCTCGGCTTTAAGATTTACGCAACCGAGGGCACAGCCGCGGTGCTCGGCAAGTACGGCATCGACGCGGTAAGCGTTAAGAAGATTCACGAATCCGAATCCAACAACACACTCACGCTTATCGAATCCGGAAAAATCCAGTACGTAATCTCAACCTCTGCAAAGGGAAGAATCCCCTCGCGTGACTCTGTTAAAATCCGCAGAAAAACCGTTGAAAGAAACATCCCCTGCCTTACCTCGCTTGACACAGCCAACGCTTTGGCGGACTGCCTGCGTTCACGCTACTCGCAGTTAAGCACCGAGCTTGTTGACATCAATAATATGCGCGACTCAAAGAAAAAGCTCAAATTCACCAAAATGCAGGGAATAGGCAACGACTACATCTATTTCAGCACCTTCGACCAGGAAATCAACAACCCCGAGGCGCTCGCGGTTCGTCTTTCCGAACAGCACTTCGGAATCGGCGGCGACGGTGTAATCCTTGTTTGTCCGTCAAAGGTTGCCGACGCTCAAATGAAGATGTATAACCGCGACGGCTCCGAGGGCAAAATGTGCGGCAACGGAATCCGCTGTGTTGGCAAGTTCCTCTATGACCACCATATGCTCGACATCAGGGAAAAGGACGAGTTCACAATCGAAACCCTCAGCGGAATAAAAACCCTGAAGGCGTTCACCAGCGACGGCGTTGTTACAAGGCTTCGTGTAGATATGGGCAAGGCTATCCTTAACCCTGCCGAAATCCCCGTTGCGCTCGACGGCGACAAGGTAGTTAACCGCGCGGTTACAATCGGCGGCAGGGAATACAACATTACCTGCGTATCAATGGGTAATCCGCACTGCGTCGTGTTCACGGACGGCGTTGATTATATGGACATCGAATCAATCGGAACCGAATTCGAAACAAACGAGCTGTTCCCCGAGCGCGTCAACACCGAGTTTGTCACCGTGCTTGACGAACACACAATCAAGATGCGCGTATGGGAGCGCGGTTCAGGCGAAACCTGGGCTTGCGGCACAGGCGCGTGCGCGGTTGCGGTTGCGGCTTGCGAAAACGGCTTCTGCAAAAAGGGCGAGGACATCAAGGTTAAGCTCAAGGGCGGCGACCTTATTATCAATTACACCGACGACACCGTATATATGACGGGCAACGCGGAAACAGTTTTCGAGGGCGAAGTAGAAATTTAATTTAAACTACAGCAAGGGAGGCTCTCGCGGCCTCCCTGAAATTATTGGGTATGGATATATTAGATATTAGGGAAAAATCTAATATAAGGAATGAATAAAATTGAAAATCAACAAAAATTTTGACAACCTTGTTCCAAACTATCTTTTTGCCGACGTAGCAAAAAAGACAGCGAATTATGCCGCCGCAAATCCGGACAAAAAAATTATCCGTCTGGGAATCGGCGACGTCACGCTGCCTTTAGCGCCGGTTGTAACCGAAGCAATGAAGCGCGGCGCGGACGATTTGGCTCACAAGGAAAGCTTCAGGGGTTATCCCGATTACGAGGGCTACGAGTTTTTGCGTCAGGCAATTTCGGACTATTACAAAAGCTTCGGCGTAAGCGTCGCGGCTGACGAAATCTTTGTTTCCGACGGCGCCAAGTCCGACTGCGGCAACATCGGCGACATCTTCTCGCAGGACAACACCGTGCTTGTCACCGACCCGGTATATCCCGTGTATGTGGACTCAAACATTATGGCAGGCAGAAAAATCGTATACGCCGCGTCAAACCGAAGCAACGGATTTGCCGCAATGCCTGATAGCAGCGTAAAAGCCGACATAATCTACCTTTGTTCTCCGAACAATCCCACAGGCTCGGCATACACCGCGCGGCAGCTTAAAGCGTGGGTTGACTACGCGCTCGAAAACGACGCCGTTATCCTCTACGACAGCGCTTACGAAGCGTTCATCACCGAGGATTTGCCGCGTTCTATCTATGCGATTGACGGCGCAAGGCAGTGCGCGATTGAAATGTGTTCGCTGTCAAAAACCGCCGGCTTCACCGGCACACGCTGCGGCTACACTGTAATTCCGCACGAGCTTGAGCGCGACGGGCACAACATCTACCAAACCTGGTACCGCCGTCAGGCGACTAAATTCAACGGCGTTTCGTGGCCTGTCCAGTGCGCGGCGGCTGCGGTGTTCAGCGCGGAAGGTCAGCGCCAAATCCGCGAAAACATCTCTTATTATCAGGAAAACGCGCGCATCATCTCCTCGGCTCTCGACGAACTCGGAATCTATTACACCGGCGGCAAAAATTCGCCTTACATTTGGCTTGAATGTCCGAACGGTATGGGAAGCTGGGAATTTTTCGACTATCTTCTCGAAAACGCAAACGTTGTCGGCACACCGGGCGAAGGCTTCGGCGAAAACGGAAAGGGCTACTTCCGCCTTACCTCCTTCGGCGACCGGGACAGCACCGTTGAAGCGGTTGAAAGAATAAAAAAGCTGCTAAAGTAATAATTTCACCGGCTCATTTTATCGGTATGAGCCGGTTTTTGCTGTTCGCTGTTGTCGTCAATAATATATAATACTAATACCTAATAAAAAGTAGCCCTTGCAAGGCGCCAGCCTTGCCGCGTCCTTCGCCTTGTCTTGCGAAAAATATCCTCGCAAAATATAAGTCTACTTTCTATCAGGAATTAGTATAAAGCACACTCTGAACTGCTCTTTTTCTTTAATCTTGTTTATACTGCTGTTTTTCAAAAATAAAAATACATTTTGTTGACATTGCGTTTTTGTTGTTGTAAAATAAATTTGTGTGATAAAAATTTTAACAAGTTGATGTTAGTAAAGGAATGTATTTAATGATAGCGAAAAAAATCATATCCGGTGTTCTCGCCGCTGTTATGACGATTGCGGCGGCGTCTGTGCTGTCCTCATGCGGCAATCAGGGCAAAGAGGTTTCTCTTGTTATTCACGACAAGGGCAAGCACTACAAGTGCGAAGGCTTTGACGAAATGACTGTTGAAAAGCTCGTTGACGAATCGGGACTTACAATCAGCGACAAGGACGAAACCGATCCTCCGCGCGAAAAAAAGTGGAAGGAAACAAAGGCGGACTCAATTACAATCAAGCGTTATGCCAAGGTCAACATTGTGTGCGACGGTCAAACCAAAACAGTTGAGCTTTTTGACGGAACCGTTGATCAGGCTGTGAAAAAGGCAGGCTTCGCCACAGAGGACTACGAGCCGGACGCCGACAAGTCAGCTTACCTTGATGACGGAATGACAATCAATCTTAAAAAGATACTTCGCGGCAAGGTTGAGGAAAACGGCAAAACCTATTACTACAGCGACAAGGGCGAGCTTATGAAGAATACTGTTGCCGGAAGCGACTCCGAGGGCTATTTTTATGTTAACGGCGACGGCGTAATTGACGACAAATACACCGGAACCGTAAACGCCGACGGTGTGGGCTGGAACATTATCAACGGCAAGGCGTCAAAGGTTGTTACCGATTCCGACAAAACCCTTTCGGAGGCAATCAAGGCGGTGTCAGCCTACATTACCCCCGAAATGTCAAAGGAAGAAAAGCTTAAAGCCTGCTTTGAACACATCAAGTCCGACTATATAGAAAGAGTACCCAGAACCCCTGCCGATCATAATCCCGGCTGGGAAGTTAAATACGCTAACGACATTCTTGTTGACGGAGCCGGCGACTGTTACAGCTACGGCGCGGCGTTTGCCTATATGGCAAGAGCGATAGGCTGCGACGAATGTTACGCCTGCAACAGCGGCGGTCACGGCTGGGCAGAGGTTGAAGGCAAGGTTTATGATCCCGAATGGAGTATGCACCACAACGAATTCAGCTACTTTGCTCTCAGCTACGACGAAAACACCGACGTTAACTACAAGGGCGGAATTTCGCCCGGCGCCGATTGGATGCACGTAAAAATTCAGTAAAGGCAAAACCACCCGGAGTCAACGGGTGGTTTTAAATTTGCGAAAATTTTTGCCGAAAGCTTACGCTGCGCAGCCGGATTATCTTTTTCTGTTATTATAATCATTGTTTATCTTATCGCTCCAGTTTGGCGCCAGCGGAGCAGAACATCTCATATTTCCCACAGCCTCGCTTACCGCCTCATATACAACCCCGGTGCCCTGTGAATCGGCATGATAATTAACCGCTCTGTCCTTGCCTATACCGTAGGTTCTCGCCGTCTCAACCGCGTCAATGTTCGCTCCGATGAACAGAAACTCCCAGCCGTACTTCGACTTTTCTTTCTCAATCATCCTTTTAATATCTTTGCTGCTGTAGCGGCGGCTGGCGTTCTCCATACCGTCTGTTGTGATTACAAACATCGTGTTCGCCGGCACATCCTGCTTGCGCGCGTATTTGTGGATTGAAGCAATGTGCTTAATTGTGTCGCCGATTGCGTCGAGCAGCGCTGTGCAGCCGCGAACCGTGTAGTCTTTGTCTGTAAGCGGCTTAACCTTGTTAAGCGGAATTCTGTCGTGCAGCGTCTCAATCTCGTGGTCAAACAGCACGGTTGTCACATACGCCTTGCTTTCCTGCTTTTTCTGCTTGGTGAGCATCGAGTTAAAACCGCCTATTGTGTCAGCCTCAAGGCCGCCCATCGATCCGCTTCTGTCAAGAATAAATACCAGCTCTGTGATGTTGTTCATTTTCTCTTTATTGTGTTTCATAATAATACCTCCGTAAAATGTTTTGTTGTTTTGTTTTATCTTACGGTTATATTATAAAACAGAGCCAGCCCTAAGTGGTCGCTTCTCAAGCGACATTTTTACGTCGCGTTCTTGGTGTCGGTTATTTTGATGACATCGGTGTTTCGCGGGAAAGCCTAACAAAAAAGCCGGCTCCGTTAAGAGCCGGCTGAAAATATCATCCGCATATAAGTCCGCGCATCAATTCCACAACCTTCGGCTTCGAAACCTTTCCGTTGGAATCCTTTGCGGTAATTGTAAGCTCCAGCGGGTAATCGCCCAAGCTGTTTATGTCCCAGTCAAACAAATCCTTGTCAATATAAAGCGAGCTGTTTTCGGAATAGTCGATATAAAGACAAGCCAAGCCCCGTTCGTCGTAAGTGAATTCCCAATCGTTATCCTTGCTTTCGCCGATTTTTTTATATACCTCTATGTCCGAAGCCGGAAAACCTTCTCCGTAAAAATCAGCGAATTCCTGCGTGATTTTAAATGAATAGGTGTATTCTCCCGAACCTCCCTCGGCTTTTACGTTAAACGAAAGGCCGGTGTTGCTTTCATCAAAGTGTGAATAGCTCACTCTTACCACATCGTCCGGAATAGACTCGACAACCTGATAAAATATATCTGCTGAATGATAAACTCCGTCTTTATTATAAGCTTTGAGAGATACCCGGTAATCCCCGGCTTCCTCAAACACATAGTTAAGCTTATTGTTTTCGCTTCGAGCCTGAACAAGCTCGTCGTTTACGAAAAATTCACAGGTTGTGCCGTCGCCTACCACCGCGACAAACGTTACTTCTCTGCCCTTCGTCGCGGCGCCGGAATCAAGCTCTGCGTAAAAGTCATGGTAATCTACATAAGTATCCGCAAATCCGCCGCAGCCCTCCGGTCTTGCTCCCGCAATTTCCTTTTGAATACCGGTCACGTCCGCGATTGTTATCTTGCCGTTATGGTCATAATCCGACATCAGCAGTTGGTTATAATAAAGCTCGGCGGTGCCGGCAAGGTATTTTTGCAAAAGCGTAGCGTCGTTAATTTCAACCCGGCAATTATAGTCAACATCGCCGTATACAAGATAAGGAAACGCGACTGCCGACGCCGGTATTATACCTAAGCTTAAGCTTATAGCTGCCGTAAGCAGGAATATTAATGCTTTTTTCATAAAAATCATCCTTTCATCATTCAGAACTATTTCTACATATTATATTATATATTAACATAATAATGTATGCAATGTAAACATTACACAAAAGTATGATTGTACAATTGTATAAATAAACCTAAGTTTCATATACTGATTCGTAAACAAAAAGCCGACTCCGTTAAGAGTCGGCTTTAAACATCTATTTCGCGTAATCTGCCGCGCGGCTTTCGCGGATAATGTTAACCTTGATTTGTCCGGGATATTCGAGCTCTTCCTCAATCTTCTTACAGATTTCTCTCGCGAGCGGAATCATACGCTCGTCCTTGACAACCTCGGGCTTAACCATAACCCTGACCTCACGGCCTGCCTGAATGGCAAAGGAACGTTCTACGCCGTTAAAGCCGGAGGCAACCTCCTCAAGCTTCTGCAGGCGCTTGATGTAATTTTCAACGTTTTCGCGTCTTGCTCCGGGTCTTGCCGCCGACAGCGCGTCAGCCGCCTGAACCAAACAAGCAACAATTGTTTTTGCTTCAACATCGCCGTGGTGCGCGTGAATCGCGTGGATTACCGCGTCGCTTTCCTTGTACTTTCTCGCAAGGTCTACGCCGATTTGAATATGTGTGCCCTCAACCTCGTGGTCAATCGACTTACCGATGTCGTGCAGCAGTCCGGCACGCTTTGCCTGAGTCGGGTCAAGTCCGAGCTCGCTTGCCATCATACCGGCAAGGTAAGCGACCTCAATGCTGTGATTAAGCACGTTTTGTCCGTAGCTGGTGCGGTAACGCAAGCGTCCCAAAAGCTTAACAAGCTCGGGATGAATGTGGTGAATTCCAAGGTCAAGCACCGCTCTTTCGCCGTCGCGCTTAATGGTGGCGTCAACCTCGCGGCGTGCCTTTTCAATAGTTTCTTCAATTCTCGCGGGGTGAATTCTTCCGTCCGCGATAAGCTTTTCAAGCGCAAGGCGCGCAACCTCGCGTCTTACGGGCTCAAAGCACGAAAGTGTAATTGCTTCGGGCGTGTCGTCAATAATAAGGTCAACACCCGTAAGTGTTTCAATGGCGCGTATATTGCGTCCTTCGCGGCCGATAATACGGCCTTTCATTTCGTCATTGGGGAGAGGCACTACAGAAATAGTGGCCTCGGCAACCTGCTCGGCTGCAAGTCTTTGAATGGCAAGCGAAATAATATTTCTTGCCTTTTCGTCTGCTTCTTCCTTAAGCTGCTCCTGATATTCCAGAATTTTAACTGATTTTTCATGAGTCAGCTCGCTTTCAAGCTGGGATAACAAATGGGCTTTTGCCTGGTCAGCGGTGTAACCCGAAATCTTTTCGAGCATTTCAAACTGGCTTTTCTTGAGGGTTTCAATCTCCTCAAGCTTGGCGTCGGCGTCCTTCAGCTTTTTCTGAACCCTGTCCTCTTTCTTCTCAACATTGTCGAGCTTTCGGTCAAGTGATTCTTCCTTTTGCTGAATTCTTCTCTCCTGCCGCTGAACCTCGCGTCTGCGGTCCGCAATCTCTTTTTCGCTTTCGCTGCGGAACTTGTGAACTTCTTCCTTACCCTCCAAAACAATCTCTTTCTTTTTAGCTTCGCTTGTTTTGATGGCGTCCTCAACAATACGCTTTGCCTCGTCCTCGGCGCTTCCGATTTCCTTTTCGGCGGTATTCTTGCGAATCCTGATTCCGATAAGTACACCGGCAACTCCTCCGGCAATAAGCGCAACCGCAATAAGGAGTATCACAATTGGCATGTCCATCTCCCTGACACCTCCTTCGATTGATTTGTTTTGTTTCATAATTTAATTAACAACCAAACACTTTAAGGTGCCGTTAACAAGATATTCAATTTTAATAAATTCGTAAATACTTTTTATATTGTCGAACGGCTTCCGCCATTAAATTAATAAAAAATATCTATATATAACGGCTCATAAAAGAGTCTGATTAAAAGGAAAATCTCAAAAAATGCGATTCTTTAATAGTATAAAATCACATATTAATGGATTCTACTTAATTTTAATATAAAATCAATGCCTTGTCAAGACGAATAAAAAGTTTTTTACAAAAAATAATTGTTATTTAGAATTATGGATGTCACCTTCGTAAGAATGACGGGCAAAACGGGCGTAATAACAAAATTTGTGTGAAAAAATTTAAAAAATTCCCGTTAAATTTTTGACAAACTCTTGAAGTATTTAAGAAAATGTAATATAATAGTTGTATCTTAATTTTAGGAGGATATATTATTATGTCAGTAAAAGTTGCAATTAACGGTTTCGGCCGTATCGGTCGTCTTGCTTTCAGACAGATGTTCGGCGCTGAAGGTTATGAAGTAGTAGCTATTAACGATCTTACAGATCCCAAGATGCTCGCTAACCTTCTTAAGTACGACACAGCTCAGAAGGGCTACTGCGGTACTATCGGCGAAAACCTTCACACTGTTGAAGCAGGCGAAAACTCAATCATCGTAGACGGCAAGGAAATCACAATCTACGCTAAGCCCAACGCTGCCGAGCTTCCCTGGGGCGAAATCGGCGTAGACGTTGTTCTCGAATGCACAGGCTTCTACTGCTCAAAGGCTAAGAGCCAGGCTCACATCGACGCAGGCGCTAAGAAGGTTGTTATCTCCGCTCCCGCGGGCAAAGACCTTCCCACAGTTGTATTCAGCGTTAACGAGGACATCCTCACAGCTGACGACAAAATCATCTCTGCCGCTTCCTGCACAACAAACTGCCTTGCTCCCATGGCTGACACACTCAACAAGTACGCTCCTATCCAGAGCGGTATTATGAGCACAATCCACGCTTACACAGGCGATCAGATGATTCTTGACGGTCCTCACAGAAAGGGTGACCTCCGCCGCGCAAGAGCAGGTGCCGCTAACATCGTTCCCAACTCAACAGGCGCTGCAAAGGCTATCGGTCTTGTAATTCCCGAACTCGACGGCAAGCTCATCGGTTCCGCTCAGCGTGTTCCTGTTCCCACAGGTTCAACAACTATCCTTACAGCTGTTGTTAAGGGCACAGACGTTACTGTTGAAGGCATCAACGCCGCAATGAAGGCTGCCGCTTCCGAAAGCTTTGGCTACAACGAGGATCCCATCGTTTCTTCCGACGTTATCGGTATGCGCTTCGGCTCACTCTTCGACGCTACTCAGACAATGGTTTCCAAGATTGCCGACGACCTCTATGAGGTTCAGGTTGTTTCATGGTACGACAACGAGAACTCTTACACAAGCCAGATGGTAAGAACAATTAAGTACTTCGCTGAGCTTGGCTAATTGCTTCGTTTAAAAGTTAAGATGCTTTTAGGGCTGTCCGTGCGGGCAGCCCTTTTTTCGAATATAGAAAAATAACGTCGAAATTTGCCGAAAAAAGAATCCCAAGGAGCATTTTTATTGATAAACGCTCCCTTTTTTGTTCATAATTTATAAAAAATACACTAAAATTTCGGCTTTAATTTTTTGAATTTGCTTGAAATCCACATAATTTTTTGGTATGATATATATTAGATATAGATATATCATCCGGTAACGGGCGATTGAATGGAGTTGAACCTATGGATAACCGCCTTGATGACAACCGCACAGCGGCAGAGCTTTTCAACAGCGGAGAAAATCTTCGCGCCTACGAGTTTTTCGGCGCGCATAAAGCCGTAAGAAAAGACAAACAGGGCGTGCTGTTCAGAGTTTGGGCGCCGCACGCCGTGAGTGTTTCGGTTGTGGGCGATTTTAACGACTGGAACAAAAATGCCGACTATATGAAAAACACCGACGGCGAAGGAATTTGGGAGCTGTTCGTTGAGGATATGCCGCAGCTCGGACTTTACAAATACTGTATTGAAACTCCGTGGTTCGAAAAAATCCTGAAATCCGACCCCTACGCGTTTTACGCCGAAAAACGTCCCGACAATGCCTCGCGCGTTTATGACATCGACGGCTATGAATGGCACGACTCCGACTGGCTTGAGCGCCGCGCCTGCACCGACCTAACCAAAGCTCCGGTTAATATCTATGAGCTTCACGCCGGCACGTGGAAACGCAATCCGGACGGCAGCTTTTACACCTACACCCAGCTTGCCGACGAGCTTGTGCCGTATATGCGTGAAATGCACTATACCCACGTTCAGCTTATGCCTATAATGGAGAATCCGTTTGACGGAAGCTGGGGTTACCAGACCACCGGCTACTTCGCTCCGACAGCGCGCTACGGCACGCCCAAGGAGTTTATGTATTTGGTTGACAAGCTTCATCAGGCAGGCGTCGGGATTATCCTTGACTGGGTTCCCTCAAACTTCCCCAAGGACAGCTTTGCGCTGGCAAAGTTCGACGGCACCGCGCTTTATGAGGACGAGGATCCGCGCAAGGGCGAACGCCCGTCGTGGGACACCTGTCTGTTTGACTATTCAAAGCCGCAGGTCGTAAGCTTTTTAATCTCCAGCGCCAACTTCTGGCTTGAGGTTTATCATGCCGACGGAATACGTCTCGGCGCGCTTTCGTCAATGCTTTACCTCGATTACGCCAAGCAGCGCGGCGAATGGATTCCCAACGAGCTCGGCGGCAAGGAAAACCTTGAGGCAATCGATTTTGTAAAGAAGCTTAATACAACCGTTCACACGCTTCACAAGGGCGCGATAATGTGTGTTGAGGAGGTCACCTCGTGGCCTAAGCTCACCCACGACATCTCTGAAGGCGGACTCGGCTTTGACTACAAGTGGAATATGGGCTGGATGAACGATATGCTTCACTATATGACGCTCGATTCAAAGTGGCGGCCGTTTAATCACGACAACCTGACCTACAGCTTTTTCTACGCGTTTTCGGAACACTTTTTGCTTCCGCTTTCTCACGACGAGGCGTCCGGCGGCAAAGGCTCGCTTTTAAGCCGTATGCCCGGCGGAAACAAAAACGGCTTCGCCGATTTGCGCGCGTTTTTGACATATATGTACGCCCATCCGGGCAAAAAGCTTGTGTTTATGGGCATTGAAACAGGTCAGAACAGCGAATGGAACGAGGAAACCGTGCTGGACTGGAGTATGACCGACCATCCCGAAAACGCTCAGCTTCACAGCTTTTTCAAGGAGCTTAACGCGCTCTATCTTGAAACCAAGCCGTTCTATGAACGCGACACAATTTGGAAAGGCTTTGACTGGATTCACCACGATGACTACACAAATTCGGTAATCGCGTTTAAGCGCAGCGACGAGGACGGCAACGAAATTATCGCCGTGTGCAACTTTCGTCCGGTTAAACACGAAAACTACGTTATCGGCGTTTCAAAGGAAGGCGTTTACAACGAGTTTTTTAACTCGGATGACGCCCGCTTCGGCGGCACCGGCGTAAGCAACGGTCATCACATTGAAACCAAGCCGGTTAAAATTCACGGCTGCAATCAGGGCGTATCGTTAACGATTCCGCCCATGAGCGTAATGTATCTCAGGCTGGCTAAGGACGAATAAAATCACAGGCTAAAAACGGTATACGTTTTTATAAAAATAAAGGCAACGCCGCACACCTGAATTAAGCGGTATTGCCTAAATCAAATCGAAAAAAAATACATTTTCAATAGGAGGTAATTGCATGCAAATGTTCCCTAAACAGGAGGTTGTAGCTATGCTTCTTGCAGGCGGTCAGGGCTCGCGTCTTGGCGTGCTTACAAAAAAGCTTGCAAAGCCTGCCGTACCTTTTGGCGGAAAATACAGAATCATCGACTTTCCGCTTTCAAACTGTGTAAACTCAGGCATCGAAGCAGTGGGTATCCTTACACAGTATCAGCCGCTTATCCTCAATGAGTATATCGGAAACGGTCAGCCGTGGGATTTGGACGGAATGCATTCGGGCGTTAACTGTCTCAGCCCTTATCAGGCTATCAAGGGCGCCGACTGGTATTCCGGCACAGCCAACGCGATTTATCAGAATATTAACTATATTGAGCGTTATGATCCCGATTATGTTGTAATTCTTTCGGGCGACCATATCTACAAGATGGACTACAATAAGATGCTGGAATACCACAAGGAAAAGAACGCCGCCTGTACAATCGCGGTAATCGACGTTCCAATGGAAGAAGCCTCGCGTTTTGGTATTCTTAACACCTACGAAAGCGGCGAAATTTACGAGTTCGACGAAAAACCCGAGCATCCCAAGAGCACCAACGCTTCAATGGGCATCTACATTTTCAGCTGGAAGGAGCTCAGAAAATACCTTACCGACGACGCCGCGCTTGAGGATTCAAGCCACGACTTCGGCAAGGACGTGCTCCCCGCAATGCTCAACGCGGGCGAGAGAATGTTCGCTTATCCGTTTGAGGGATACTGGAAAGACGTAGGAACAATCGACAGCCTTTGGGAAGCAAATATGGACTTGCTCGACCCGAACGTAACCCTTGACCTCAAGGACGTTTATTCGCGCAATCCCATGATGCCGCCGCATTATGTTTCACCCGACGCCAACATCCAGAATTCCCTGGTTGCCGACGGCTGCAACGTTGAGGGCGACCTTGAATTCTCAATTTTGTTCTCGGGCGTAACCGTAGGCAAGGGCGCGACGGTTAATTCTTCAATCATTATGCCCGGCGCGGTTATCGAGGAAGGCGCAACCGTTAAATTCGCGATTGTTGCCGAAAACACCGTAATTAAAAAGGGCGCAAGGGTAGGTCAGAAGCCCGAAGAAGTTGAGGATAGAGATAACTGGGGTATCGCGGTAATCGGCGAAAACACCGTAATTCCCGAAAACGCCTTCATTAAGGCAAAAGAAATGATAGACAGTGAGGTGGCTGCAAGTGAGAAGTAATGATGTTTTAGGCTTTATTTTTGCCGGCACACTTGATGACAAAATTCCCGAGCTTGCCGCGTCGCGCACAACCGCAAGCATCCCAATCGGCGGAAAGTACAGACTAATCGACTTTGTGCTTTCAAATATGTCAAACTCAGGCGTTAACAATGTAGGAATCGTCGCAAAAAGCAACTTCCTTTCATTAACCGACCACGTCGGCTCGGGCAGCGCCTATGACCTTTCAAAAAGAAGAAGCAACCTTACCCTGCTCACACCCTACGGCGGAAAGGTTTTCTCAAATTATGTAGAAACAGTTTACAATATGCACGGCTATATCGAGCACTGCCGCGAGGAATACATCCTGCTTTCTCCGGGCAACGTGGTTACAAACTTTGACTATAACGCATTGTTTGATTATCACTCAAAGCACGACGCCGACATCACCCTCATTTACAAAAAGGGTATTGTTCCGGCGGGCTACGACCGTCCGGTAACGCTTGAGGTTGACGCTGACGGAAAAGTTTCCCAGGTGTTCATCAAGCCCGAAAACACCGACGAGGAGGTTAACCACTTCTACGGTTCCGCGCTGGTTAAAAAGAGCCTGCTTATGGAAGAAATCCGCAAGGCGCTCAGCGTTAATGAGCTTGACATAAAAAAGATTTTGCAGCAGATTTTGGACAGATACAAGGTTTGCGCTTATGAAAACACCGGCTATACAGCCATTATCAGCTCAATCAACTCCTATTTTGACTTCAATATGGATCTGATGAAAAAAGAGGTAAGAGACGAGCTGTTTAATCCCAAGCGTCCGATCTATACTAAGGTCAGAGACGACGCTCCTTCACGCTACGGTCTTGAAAGCAAGGTTAAAAACTCAATCATCGCCCAGGGCTGCGTAATCGACGGTGAGGTTGAAAACTGCGTAATTTCAAAGGGCGTTTACGTTGGCAAGGGTGCCAAGCTTTCAAACTGCATCGTTATGCAGGACACCGTAATCGGCAAGGACACCAACTTGAATTATGTAATCATTGATAAGGATGTAACCATTAAGGACGGACGTTCGCTGATGGGCTTTGGTTCTTATCCGATTTATATAGCTAAAAAATCAGAAGTATAACAATTATTAGGAGGAAAAACCCATGAGAATTTTATACTGCGCGTCCGAAGCCAATCCTTTCTGCGGCAGCGGCGGTCTTGCCGACGTAGCCGGCAGCCTTCCGCACACCCTGTGCAGAAAAGGCCAGGATGCAAGAATTGTTGTTCCGCTTTACGGCACCATTCCGCAGGATCTTAAAAATCAGATGAACTTCATCACAAACTTTACTGTTCCCGTTGCGTGGAGACATCAGTACTGCGGACTTTTCTGGGCACGCTGGAACGACTGCACCTATTACTTCATCGACAACGAATACTACTTTAAGCGCGGCACGCTCTACGGTCACTACGACGACGCCGAAAGATTCGCGTTCTTCTCGCGCGCGATCCTCGAGATGCTGCCTTATATCGACTTCCATCCCGACATCATCCACTGCAACGACTGGCAGACCGCTCTTGTTCCGGTTTACTACTATCTGTTCTATTCGCACAGACCTTGGTATTACAACATCAAGAGCCTGTTCACAATTCACAACATCCAGTATCAGGGCGAATACGGCTGGGAAGTTAACACCGAGTGCGTAGGCATTCCGGCAAACGAGTGCGGAATTCTTGAAATGAACGGCAAGCTCAATATGATGAAGGGCGCGATTGAAACCTCAACCCGTGTTTCAACCGTTTCTCCGAGCTACGCCGCCGAAATCAAAGATCCGTGGTACAGCTGGGGACTCCACGACGAGCTCAACCTCCGCCACTACAAGCTCTGCGGTATCAAGAACGGCATCGACCTCGCAAGCTACGACCCTGCCACCGACTATCAGCTTTATGCCAACTACACCAAGGAAGATATGAGCGGCAAGGGCGAATGTAAGCGCAGACTCCAGGAAAGACTCACGCTTGAGGTTAACTGGAGCATTCCGATCGTCGCTATGGTAACCCGTCTTGTATCCCACAAGGGACTCGATCTTGTCCGCATGGGACTTGAGGAGCTTATGGACACCGAGAATATGCAGTTTGTTATCCTCGGTTCGGGCGACAAGGAGTATGAGGATTACTTTAACTATATGCAGGGCAAGTATCCCGGCAGACTCATTTTCTGCCACGGCTTTGTGCCCGAGCTTGCAAGAAAGATTTACTCGGGCGCCGATATCTTCCTTATGCCTTCGGCTCAGGAGCCCTGCGGCCTTTCACAGATGATTGCTTTGCGCTACGGCACAATCCCCGTAGTACGCGAAGTCGGCGGCCTCAAAGACTCCGTATTCGATTCAGCCGACAACTACGGCAACGGCTTTACCTTCAAGAACTACTACACCGCGGATATGCAGCACGCTGTTCGCCGCGCTCTGTGGGGTATTCAGGACAACGAAGGCTGGCACCAGCTTATGTGGCGCGCGATGATGAGCGACAACAGCTGGGAGCGTTCGGCTCAGGATTACATCAACGTTTACAGCGACACCCTCAACTGGGCATAATTTACGCCGGGTATTTTATGCCGGCTTGAATGATTATGCCGGCATCGCTGAGCTTCTTTGTATTCCAAACAAAAATTTTAGGGGAGGCGTCCGACGCCTCCCCTTGATATTGCAAAAATCAGGGGCGGACTCATTGAGCCGCCCCTAAGATTTTATCAGAGAATAGTATATTATAGTATTACGCTTCAGCGCGGTTAATTGCGTTTAATACGCCGAGAACGGAAGCGATATTTACGTTAGAGTCAACGCCGATACCGAAAATGGTGTTCCCGTCGGGCTTTCTCAGCTCGATATACGAAACAGCCTTGGCGTCCGAGCCTTCCGAAATAGCGTGCTGACTGTAGTTTACAAACTGGTATTTGTCAAGACCGACCTTTTTTATAGCGTTAAAGAAAGCGTCAATCGGGCCGTTGCCGGTTCCGCGCAGTCTTACCTCGTTAACTCCGTCAATAAGCATTTTGCCCTTGAAGTGAACATAATCCCTGCCGTTTTCGCTTTCCTCATAAATCTTGCGGCTGGTCAGCTTGTATTTCATCGGGTGGTTAAGGTAGTTCTGCTCAAACACTTCAAACAGCTCCTTGGGAATCAGCTCGCGTTCAAGCTCCTCGCACTTTGCCTGAACCAGGCGCGAGAATTCAGGATGCATTCTCTTGGGCAGGTCGTAACCAAAGTTATTGCTCATAACAAACGCGGCGCCGCCCTTGCCCGACTGCGAGTTAATTCTGATAATCGGTTCATACTCGCGGCCTACGTCGGCGGGGTTAATCGGCAAATACGGGATTTCCCAATACTCTGTGCCGCTGTCCTTCATATACCGGAAGCCCTTGTTGATAGCGTCCTGATGCGAGCCCGAAAAAGCTGTGAATACCAGCTCGCCGATATACGGCTGGCGCGGATCAATCTTCATACCCGTGCAGCGCTCGTAAATATCTCGGAGCTTTGGAAGCTGTGAAAAATCAAGCTCGGGGTCAACGCCTTGGGTGTACATATTAAGTCCCATAGTAACTATATCCATATTACCGGTGCGCTCACCGTTGCCAAACAGCGTTCCCTCAACACGGTCGGCGCCTGCCATAAGCGCAAGCTCGCCGGCGGCAACGCCACAGCCGCGGTCGTTGTGGGGATGAACGCTGATAATAGCCGCCTCGCGGTTTTTCATATGCCTGATAAAATATTCAATCTGATCCGCAAAGGTGTTGGGCGTGCACATCTCAACAGTGTTCGGCAGGTTAAGAATAACAGGATTTTCCTTAGTTGCTCCAAGCTCCTCCATAACCCTGTCGCAAATCGCGACCGCGTTGTCTGGCTCGGTGCCGCTGAAGCTTTCGGGAGAATACTCAAAGCGGATGTTTGTGTCGCCTGTGTATTCGTCGGTCAGCTTTTTAATCAGCCTTGCGCCGTCAACGGCAATGTCAATAACGCCCTGCATATCCGTCTTGAAAACAACCTTGCGCTGCAAAGTAGAGGTAGAATTATAAAAGTGAACAATAACATTCTTTGCGCCCTTAATCGCCTCAAAGGTTTTGCGAATCAGGTGTTCGCGCGCCTGAACAAGAACCTGAATGGTAACGTCGTCGGGAATGTGGTTCTTCTCAATCAGCTCCCGGCAAATTTCATATTCGGTTTCGGAAGCACTCGGAAAACCAATCTCAATTTCCTTAAAGCCCATGTCGCACAACGCGTGGAAAAATTCGAGCTTTTCTTCAAGGTTCATCGGGTCAACCAAAGCCTGGTTGCCGTCGCGAAGGTCAACGCTGCACCAAACGGGTGCTTTTGTAATAGTCTTATCCGGCCATGTGCGGTCGGGAATGTTTATTTGTGTGAACGGAATGTACTTTTGAAAAGACGGCTTCATACTCTTTTCCTCCTGTAAAATATTCACAAATAAAGTCCCCTAAGGCAACCAAAAGGTTGCGTTAAGGGACGAAAAAATCGTGGTACCACCCAAATTCAGCCATACGTCACCGCATAGCCCTTACAGACTTCCAACAAAGTCCTGACGAATAACGCTGTCCGGCGTTCCGCGCTCAAACCTTCGCGCGGACAACTCGGGGATGAGCTATACATACAAGTCCTCGCGCCGTTTTACACCAACCAACGGCTCTCTGTGCCTCAAAGCTTGTATCTTGTTCCCGTCACAGTCTTTAAAAGGGGATTTTAATTGTATATACTATTATATAGTCGCAAGCGCAAAATGTCAAGTATTTTATTTCGCGTACTTAACATTTCATTTCATGATATTGTTTGGTGTTTCGCGAGACAGAATAGAAATATCGGAAGCTTTGAGTTTTTGCTTAGCGTACTTAACATTTCATCTCGTGGTGCCGTTTGGCGTTTTGCGGAAAAGCATCATACTGCTGAATTTCGTCACTATTATCTGTTGCAAAATGCAGCGGCATTTATAATCCTTCAAAATTATCCGGCAAACGTCAGCACAATCATCAAAACAAAAGCTATTATAGTCAGCGGAGCGGAGAAGAAAATCAACGATTTTTTACACACTCCGTAGGGGAGTGTGCCCTTGCCAAGTCCGAATTTGCCTTTTCTCTTTACCAATTCTACAATCAAAAGGACAACTCCGGCAATTAAAGCTGCTATTGTTATCAGTATCAACAATGTCAGCGCAATCGCCGGTACTGTTTGTGTATCGAACATTGCTTCAATCATAAACATTTTATCTTCTGCCGAGAGTATGGTTCCGAGCTGCACTTTGACAAAAGTTAAGGCACAGTGTAACAGATTGTTCACAAAATGTATGAACATTACAGAAACAATCGAGCGTGTTTTGATGTAGATCAGGCAGAGAAAAACACCAAAAACGGATGCGAAAACTGTCTGGCCGGGGTTAATGTGCCACAAACCGAAAGCGATGCCGGTGACTACAGCGGCAAACAGCTGACCCGTCGGTTCGTTGTTGCGGAAAATCGTTGCACGGAACAGGATTTCCTCAAACACAGGAGCACACAGGACGGTAGGTACTATGTAAAGCAGCCAGCCTAAGACGTCATCTTTGCCTGTAACAGCAACTAAAGCCGAATCATTTGTCAAATCAATATGAAATATCAGCATAATTAAATTATTTGCTATAATGCTGAACAGTTGTGAAACGCCAACGGCAATCACAGTCCATTTTAACAGCCATCCTTTGGAGCGCCGCGACTTTTGAAATGTATCTTTAAGTCGCAGTCCGTTTTTGCGGTTCATTCTTTTATAATACACTGTAAACAGAATCGGATATACTACAATGTACAATCCGATATCTCCCAACAACAGTATCAGCTTTTCATTTTGCCAAACAGAGCCGTATTCGGCATAGCGGTATACAAACCTAAGTAATGTCCGAAATGGTACGGCAATAACAAAAAACAAGAGCAAAAGCAACGAGCTTCGGTTAGAAGTGCTGCGAATTTGTTTATTAATAGTTTTATTCTCCATTCTACATCCATTGCCTTTCTGTAACTATATCTAAAAATTAATAAGGCAGCGGCATTTTATAGCCGTCTAAAACCTTACCCACATTATCCTTGTTTTCCGCGTCGGTTAAAATATAAATTACGCTGTACTTGTTTAGCGAAACATAGCAGTATTTATCCTCAGATTCGGCTGTATAATAACAGTTATAAGCCACATTCAGATAATTTGAGTTAATTGTTTTCCGCGCAAACATCTTGGTGTCGGTAACGCATTTGTTATACAGCTCGGCGGCATACACATGTCCGTCCTGTTCTATTTCATCATTAAAATTAAAGTATACAATATCAAATCCGTAATCCTTTGAGGTTGCTGTGTAACAGTCCATAAGCAGCAGCTCTGTGCGTCCCTTGTTGGTTGCATTAACTTCCATATTATGGCTTTCCATATAGCTCACAAATTCATCCGGCATAACGCGGTGCTGCTGAAATGTGTAAAACGGCATACGAATAACAGTCATAAGCGGAATTACCGCAAGCATAACCGTACCTGCGATAACAAGCCTCAGCGCTTTAATTTTTCTTTTGATAAGCAAAATTCCAAGAATCAGAGCGGCAGCCGCAACGGCGTATTGCGAAATTATCATAATCCATTTAATTACGTAAGTTATGTCCGGATCGGTCATAATTCTCGCTTCCAGCAGAACTTCAAACTCAACGGTGAACAGCGACAAAATAAATAATATGTTAGAAACACATACAACCGTATTCGCGGCTTTTTCACCGATTTTTCTTTTTCCGCGGAAAACAAGCAGCTTGCGGCGGAATTTTTTGCATCCGCGCAGGGTTTGAAAAAGCTTCTCAATGTCTCCGTCAGCTTCCTGCTTATCAAAATAAATCCTGCGGTTGTTTCCCGTATGAATCATAATAAAATTATCGGTTTCAAAAACCCGTTTTATGTTTAGATAATTAATAGAAAGCGGTGAATCACTGCCGTCCGAAATCGAAAAACAATCGTCATAAAATTCAATAACAGGAGTTTCGCTCAGCATCGAATAGTACTTCAGGTCAGCGCGGAAGATAATGTTGCGGTAAATAAAAAATGAGCAGGCAACAGCAATCAGCGCAACGCCGGTAATCCCGATGATCCGGAACAAAGTCATATCAAAGCTATATCTTATGCCCTCCAGCGCTTTAGGGTAAATCGAGGTTTGAAGAAATATATACAAACCCAGACCTAAAGCAACTGTAAGCAAAATCACGGCGGAAGAAAGCAAAATATGATTCCTGCACTGCGCAAGCCTTTTTTTATCCGTTATTATTTTAACCGAGGCAAACGGTACGCGTTCGGTTAATTCCTCGTTTTTTCCGAGCAATACGTCAACGCTGACGCCGAAAACCTCGCTGAGCTTTAGCAGCAGGTCAACCGACGGCATAGTTTTGTCGTTTTCCCATTGGCTGACGCTTTGACGCGTTACATACAATATGGATGCCAGCTTGTCCTGTGACATTCCTTTTTCTTTTCTGTAAGCTTTAAGTCTTTGACCGAATGTCATACTATCGCCTCCGTATTACGTTTATAAAATTATAATATTACCAAACAACGGAAGTCAATATTTTAAGCTGAATTTGCTGCGCAGTTATTGCTTTCCCCACATTTTATACGGCTTTTTGTAAGGATTTATAAGTCCGGCGCTGTAGAAAAAAGGATTTCCGCGGACGGACAGCTCCTCGATTAATGAATATTTTTAAATAAAAAACGGAACAATAATAGCGGAACAGAATGAACAGAAAAGTGACTTTAAAAATTTTTTTGAAAAAATTTCAAAAAAGGTGTTGACAAAAGTCTGAATTTGCTATATAATAGCTCTTGCGCTGTTACGGAAACAGACGCGCAGAACCTTGAAAATTGAACAATAAGAGAAAGAAGAAACCCGTAATAACTTTGAGGAAAGACTCAAGGAAATTACAGTGAGTACACACTAAAAAGTACAGTAAATTCACGAACGTGTCAGCAAGATATGTTACTGAATAAAGAGATTAAAGCTCTGAAAAAAGATTTGAACAGCGAAAGCTGTTGAGATACAAATTTTAGAGAGTTTGATCCTGGCTCAGGACGAACGCTGGCGGCGTGCCTAACACATGCAAGTCGAACGGAGTTATAATGACGGAACCCTTCGGGGGGACAGAAATATAACTTAGTGGCGGACGGGTGAGTAACGCGTGAGTAACCTGCCTTTGAGAGGGGGATAACGTTCTGAAAAG
>ONLA01000040.1 GCA_900318495.1 uncultured Eubacteriales bacterium | reverse complement strand
AGCAGCCAAAGCGCTACCTTTTTGAATATAGAAGATTTCATACGCACCCCTCCCGATTATCATTATTATACAATATTCCGAGGCGGTTGTCACCAACAACAAAAAAATTTTGCGCGGATATAATGACAAATCAAAAACGCTGTGTTATACTATAGGCAACACCGCACACCTGAATTATGCGGTATTGCCTATAAGCAGTAAAAACTAAACGGAGAATGAACTATGAAGGTTACATCATCAAAAAACGGCAGCACCTGCACACTGACCGTTGAAGGAAAAATCGACACGATAACCGCTCCCGAGTTGGAAGAAGCAGTAAAATCAAATCTTCCCAAATGCGAAAAAATGATTTTTGACTTTACCAATGCAGACTATATCACCTCGGCAGGCTTGCGCGTGCTGGTGTACGCGCAGCGCGAGCTGATGAAAAAAGGAGGCGTTGAAATAACGGGCGTAAACGACAGCATCAAAAACGTCTTTACCGTTACGGGAATGTACAAGGTACTGAAAATCAAATAATACTGCGTTATATCAAACAGGGATTTCCGATGTGAACGGGAATCCTTATTTTTTTAGCAAAGATTTGACCCCGCCGTTAATTGAGTTTTCCTGACAAGAAAGGCTTTCCAAAGGCGGGATTGAGTGCAGCGTCACGCTGCCGGGAATCCTTATTTTTTTAGCAAAGATTTGACGCTGCCGGACAATTAATCGGTCATCCGTCTAAAAGCAGACACTTGACCCAAAAAACGTCTAAATGTAGACAAACAGCGGCTTTTTTGAAGATTGTATTTGCCTGAAACCGGTGTTATGATATAGCCATAGTCAAGGGGACACGAAAACAAAATCCCAAAACAAAACCAAAGAAAAGGAGCCAACACCATGAAAAAGACTAATAAAATCAAAACCAGGATCATATCAACAGTATTATCGGTCATCACCGTTTGTTCGGTCGGCACCGTTGCGCTGACAAGCGCTTCGGCGGCTTCAAACACCGTTTCTGCCGGCACGACGATCACCGACGACTACAGTATCAAACTCGACAGCGATTTGAACGCGGTAAAGAACCTCACCTCATCGACCATCTTCAAGGTGCTTGAAGAGTGCACCGGCTGGGGCAAGTTCGTTACCCCGGCGCTCGGCGGACTGCTCGATTCCTTTGTCGGCACCGAAGATCAGACCGCTCAGAAGTTAGACGAGATCAGCGACAAGATCGACAAGCTGTTTGACAGGATCGACAGCCTTGAAAGCTCGATGAAAACGGCGTTCACCACAGAGCTCGGCATCAACAGCTTCTACAACAAGTTCATCGAATTCAAGTCGCAGACAAGGGCGATGCAAAAGAAGATCGACGAGACGCTCGTAAACACCAAGCTCAGCAACGCCGACAAGATGGCTAAGATTGCAAGCCTGACCGGTAACTACAGCGAATGGAGAGCTAAATTTGAGGACGTCCTCGGCTCGCTCAACGAGCTGTTCAAGCAGCCTGTCATGACCAGAAACAATAACATTTTTGAACTTTCATACAACCACTACACCAACACCAGCCTGCTCAGCGGCGAAGCTATAGACAAGGCTAAGCCCGTATGCGATTACGTTATGTCTGCTTACTCCGCAGGTTGCGCCACAATCTTGGAAAGCCTTTCCGCGCAGCTTTACGTAAACGCTCTGCCCGAAAAAACGCAGGCGGCGATCAACAAGGACTTTTCAGCGCATATCTGCCGGGACGCGGACGACGTTGCCGCCGAGATAAAAGAAGTTTCTGAGTATTCTGTTAAAACCTCGACCGAAATAAGCGGCTTTCGTGATAATGACGGCAACTTTTATGATCGCGCTGATACGCAAATCAATGGCGTGTATTATAAATACTTAACCACTTCCATCCATTTTCTCGGCATCATCATGAGCGGCGGAGTAAAAATGATAAAGGTGACTCCTGTCTACAAAACAGTCCTCGATCCCAACACCTTTATGAGATCATATCAAAAGACCTTTGATATTTCACGCTGCATATATTTGGACAAGGGCAACTCAAACATAGCTATGAGAAATAAGCTCAACGTGCTGGATCACACAAATAATCCCCACGCAAACGGAAAATGGTCTGATAACGCGGGTAAAAACACCGCAGACTGGTTCAACAACACCCTCGCCGGCGACGCGCTCAACGGTGACAAGATCAAAGCGCTTGCTAACGACGCAAGCAGCAAGGGAATCACCCTGCGCACGCTGCTCGATCAAAACGGATTCGATACATCCAACCTTCCTCAAAACACCAACCTCGTTACTGAGGGCGCACGTAACGATTCTGTCAGCAGCTTGTCAGAGCTCGTCGGCTACAACTATCAAAGATCCTGCTACAAGGGGATCAATATCGACCAAGTAGGCGCGAGCGAGCGCACGATCCAACTGATCGACTGCGGCGTCAACATTTGGAAGAATGATAGATGGAACTACGCGTACAGCGGCAACGCCTGCGTATTCAAGCTCGCGTAATACTAATGACGCGGCAAGGCTGGCGCCTTGCAAGGACGACAACGCAGTATTGCGGAAAATAGACCGCAAAGATTGGCTACTTTTTATTAGGTATTAGTATAAATAACCACATAGCAACAGAAACCGCCCTTTTGGATAGAACCGAAAGGGCGGTGTTTTTATGCTGTTATTCCTTCTATGCTGTTGTCAAGCTTGGTGATAGTTTCAACGATAAACTCCTTCGGTTCGGCAAAGCCGCCCTCGACCCACATCGAAATCACCGCCAGACAGCCCTGCGCACGGTAGCGGCTCATATAGGCAAGGCGTTTGTCGTCAAGCTTTGAGCCGGTTTTCTCGCTCTCCACCTGACGGAACACGCCCTCTATCATTTGTGTGAGGTCGGCGTGAAGCTGTCCGGTGTTGTTGGGACTGAAAATCATTTTGAACACCGCGCGGTTATCAGACATATAATCAAGCAGACTCTTGAAAAATGCCTCCGCGGGCTGTTCACCGAGCTCCAGCGCGATATAAGCGATCTCGGTCATGGTCTCTCCCTCGATTTTTTCATTGAGATCGTATATATCAAGATAATGCGTGTAAAACGTCGCGCGCCCGATATCCGCTCTGTCAACCAGCTCCTGCACGGTAATCTTGTGAAGCTCCTTTTCGGACAACAGCTCGGAAAACGCGGTATAGATCGCCCTTTTGGTTCTTTGCGTCCTGCGGTTGTGCTTGCTTTCACTCATCATATCCACGCTCCTTCGGTATGCTATAATCATATCAAATTTCCCGGCGGATTGCAAGCTACAGACATTTTTATTGTCAATTGTCCGAATATAGACGACTGTTCTGCAAACTGTCCGAAAACAGACAGATCGGCTAAGATTTGAATATTGATTATGTTTTAAGGCGTACCGCTTTGGTACGCCTTAATTTTATCTTCTGCAGATTATTGTTTTTCCGGTGGTGTCGTAGTAGCTTTGGAAGGTTTTGCCGTTTGATGAAATGCACCTTACGGTGTATGTATATTTCGTTCCGTTCCATGCCGATGTGTCGGTGTATGAGGTTGCGGTTGTGTCGGTGATTTTCTGCCAGGAGCCGCTGCCTGTTTTGCGGTAAAGGCGGAATTTTTCGGTTCCGGTGGGTTTATCCCACGAAAGCCTTACGCCGCCTGAGGTATTTGAAATACCGGTGATTTCGGGTGTATAAACGTACTTCGCGCCCTTGCCGTTTGTGTATCCGCTGAGGAACTGCTTGGCGTCGTCCGAAAGCGCTCGGATTGTGTAGATGAAGGTTCCGCCCGAGCCGTAGCAATAAAGTCCGCAGGTGTTGCCCGTTACGTCGCCGAGGTTTCTCCAGCTTCCGTTTTGCTTAAAATACACACGATATTTATTTACGCCCGAAGTTTTGTTCCACGTAAGCTTAAGACCGTCCGGCGTGGTTTCCATTTTTGAAATAACGGGGCTTGAAACAAATTTAAGCGATTTGCCGCTTGTGTTATAGCCCGACATAAAGGCGCTGCCGTCCGCCGCTATTCCGCGAACTGTGTATACATAATTGTTGCCCGGCTTGGCGCTTTTGTCAACATAGCTTGAGCCGGTTGAGTCGCCGAGCTTTTTCCAGCTTCCGTTTACTTTTTTATAAACACGATACTTCGGAACGCCCGAAACCTTGCCCCAGGTTACCTGAGCGCCGTTGTTGGTGCCGTGCGCGTTCACCGCCGGGTTAGAGGAATTGTAAACCAACGCCAAATCGGAATTCAGTTCGGGACCGGCAATCCAGTAAATGTCATAAGCGGCATAAAGACCGTTTTGACCTACAAAAAGCTTGGTTTTGTTGATATTGGAATCGGTAATGCTTCTGCTGCGGCTGTATTGCCATCTTGTGTTTTTCTTGGTGTTTGAATCCAGATGATAGAATTTGTCTTTAATTGTCCACTTGACAACCTTTTTGGCGTTAGAATACGATGTGCCGAAAGCGGAAGCAACCTGATCGTAGCTCAGCCTTTTGCCGCTGTATGGGTTAATGTTGTATACGTAATACCGGGTGTGTCCGCCGTCGTAACGAATTTTGATTACTACGCTGAGTATGTTATTTTTAGTCATACTCGAATAATCCATTTGGTTGCAGCCGGTGCTGTAACCGTACCGCGCCGCGTTTTGGATGTCGGTGAAAACAGGGTTGCACACGCTTTTGATTTCGCTGTTAATTTGTCTTACATCGGTGCTGTTAAAATTGATTTGCGGCATATAATAAGTAATTCCGTTGTAACTCAGGGACTTTGCTGTTGAAACGGTTGCCGCCGCGTCTGCCGTTACCGGAGCAAACGCAAGCACGCTGAGCGCGGTTAAAACCGCAAGTATAATTGCCGTTGACTTTTTAAATTTGGATTTTAACATAAAATCATCTCCTTGCTTATATTGTAACATATATTAAATAAATTTCAAGAGTATTATGGAATTTTATTGTAGATTTTTCGCACAAAACAGCCCGAAGCCAACATAAAAGCTCCGGGCTGAAATTTTCTTTTAAAGAAATTATTTTTTAAGCTCGCTTGTGCAGTGCGGGCAGCGTGTAGCCTTGAGGTCGATTTCGCTGCAGCAGAAGGGGCAAACCTTTGTTGTGGCCTCTTCTTCCTCCTCTTCTTCCTTTTTGCGGAGGTTCATAAGCTTGTTGATAGCCTTAACCATAAGGAAGATGATGAGAGCCATAATCAGGAAGTTGATTACCGCTGAAATAAAGTTGCCGAAAGCGATGGGGCCGACGTTGAGAACCTTGGTCATTTCGTCGATTGAGTCAACTCCGAGAATCTTACCGATGATAAGCTGAATTAAAGGAGTGATGATATCTTCGCACAATGATGTAACGATTGCGCCGAACGCCGCGCCGATGATAACGCCGACAGCAAGATCCATTACATTACCGCGCATAATAAATTCCTTGAATTCGCCCATTAGTTTTTTCATGATTAATCCCTCTTTCTTATTTTTTAGCGACCGGCATACGGCGGCAGGCGGCTTTGGCACGGCAGGCTGATTTTAACCCGCGGCGTTTGCTGAGCCTGACCCTGCGCGCAGGACACGCGTCACTTAGATTACAGCTTTATGGAACTTTTTCTTTCCCTTTTTAATTACAACGTAGCCCTTTTCAAAGTCAGCCTTTGTGAACTTTTTGAACACGTCGTCAATTTTTTGGTCGTCAACCGAAACGCCGCCCTGCTGAATAAGTCTTCTGCCCTCTTTGTTTGACGGAATAAGACCGCATTTTGACAGCAGCTCAAGAATTGAGATTTCGCCGTCGGTGAAGTCGGACTCCGAAAGCTCGGTTGAAGGCATATTGGCGGTGTCGGTCTTGCTGCCGAACAGCGCCCTTGCGGCCTCCTGAGCCTTGTCGGCTTCTTCCTTGCCGTGAATCATTTGGGTAAGCTCGTAAGCGAGAATTTCCTTTGCCTTGTTGATTTCGCTGCCCTGAAGCTTGGCAAGCTCGTCGATTTCCTCAAGAGAAAGGAAGGTGAGCATTTTAAGGCACTTAACAACATCGGCGTCGTCGATGTTGCGCCAGTACTGATAAAACTCGTACGGGCTGGTTTTTTCGGCGGAAAGCCAAACCGCGCCCGACTGGGTTTTGCCCATCTTCTTGCCCTCGGAATTGAGCAGCAGGTTGATTGTCATAGCGTAAGCGTCCTTGCCCAGCTTGCGGCGGATAAGCTCGGTGCCGCCGAGCATATTGCTCCACTGGTCGTCGCCGCCGAACTGCATATTGCAGCCGTATTTTTGATAAAGAGCGTAGAAGTCGTAGGACTGCATTATCATATAGTTAAATTCGAGGAACGAAAGTCCCTTTTCCCAGCGCTGCTTATAGCACTCCGCCGAAAGCATACGGTTAACGCTGAAGCACGCGCCAACCTCGCGGAGCAGGTCAACGTAATTGAGCTCGAGCAGCCATTCGGCGTTGTCAACCATAAGCGCCTTGCCGTCGGAAAAGTCGATAAACTTGCTCATCTGCTCCTTAAAGCAGTTTACGTTGTGCTGAATTGTCTCCTTTGTAAGCACCTGACGCATATCGGTACGTCCCGAGGGGTCGCCGATCATACCTGTGCCGCCGCCGAGGAGCGCGATCGGCTTGTTGCCTGCCATTTGCAGGCGCTTCATAAGGCAAAGAGCCATAAAGTGACCTACATGAAGGCTGTCGGCGGTGGGGTCAAAGCCGATGTAGAAAACAGCCTTGCCGCTGTTTACAAGCTCCCTGATTTCTTTTTCGTCTGTTACCTGCGCGATAAGTCCGCGCGCGGTGAGTTCTTCATATACGCCCATCTATCTAATCCTTTCTTTTTTACATCATTGACTTTATTATTATATAATTTTTTGTTTAAAACGTCAAGGTTTTTATTTTATCATTGAATTTTTTATCAAATTCCCACGCTGCGGAACGGCAAGCTTAAAAGCTCTATTTTCTTCTGTACCTTGCGAACCTGTCCTTTTTTCCGCCTTTTTTTTGCGGCGGCTTTTGTCCGGGAAGCGGAGTTACAAGGCATTTTTTGCCGCTGCCGATAAGGTCGCGCCTGCCTGCCTTGTTCAGCGCCTTGATTACAAGCGGCTTGTTTTCGGGGATAAAGTACTGCAAAAGGGCGCGCTGCATCGCCTTTTCCTCGGCGGTTTTCGGCACATAAACCTCATTCAGGGTGTAAGGGTCAAGCCCGGTGTAATACATCGCGGTCGAGATTGTGCCGGGAGTGGGATAAAAATCCTGAGCCTGCTTGGGGTGGATTCCGTTTTCCCTGCAGAAAACCGCAAGCTCAACCGCGTCTTTAAGGCGGCAGCCCGGGTGCGAGCTCATTAAGTAGGGCACAACATACTGCTCCTTGTTTTCCCTGCCCGTGAGGCTGTAAAACCTGTCGCAGAATTTTTTGTAGGTTTCTATGTGCGGCTTGCCCATTTTGTCGAGCACCGCCGCCGAACAGTGCTCGGGCGCGACGCGAAGCTGGCCGCTGATGTGATAGCGCACAAGCTCGGACAAAAACTCGTCGCTTTCGTCCTCCATAAGATAATCAAAGCGGATTCCGCTGCGGATAAACACCTTTTTTACGCCGTCAAGTCCCCTGAGCTTTCGCAGAATATTCAAATACTCCTCATGCGATACCTGCATATTTTTGCACGGCTCGGGAGCGAGGCAGTGTTTACCCTTACACAGACCGAGCTTCTTTTGCTTTTCGCAGGAAGGCAGGCGGAAGTTCGCCGTGGGGCCGCCGACGTCGCTGATTATTCCCTTAAAGCGCTTGTCCTTTAAAAAGCCTTTGGCTTCGTTAATTATGCTTTCCTCGCTGCGCACCGTGACCGCGCGCCCCTGGTGAAAGGCAAGCGAACAGAAGTTGCAGCCGCCGAAGCAGCCACGGTTGTGGGTGATTGAAAAGGTTACCTCCGAAATTCCCGGAACGCCGCCCTGCTTTTCGTAACACTCGGGATAGCCGCGCATATACGGCAGCGAGTAAACCCAATCGAGCTGTTCGGTGGTAAGCGGCGGCATAGGCGGATTTTGCACGAGAATGTAATTGCCGTGGCGCTGAATTACCGTTCTTCCGCGCACCGCGTCGGCTTCGTCAAGCTCCTTTCGCGCGGCGATCGCGTAATCGCGCTTGCTTTGTCTCACGCGTTCAAAGCTTGGCAAATCTACCGCGCTTTTTGGCACATAACCGTCTGTTTTTACCGCGTAGCAAATGCCGCGGATGTCCTGCAAGGCTTCCACCGGATAGCCTTCATTAAGGCGTTTCGCGATTTCGGCGGTTTGAAGCTCGCCCATTCCGTAAACCAAAATGTCCGCCTTGCTGTCGAACAAAACCGACGGCATAACGGAATCGCTCCAGTAGTCGTAATGCGCGAAACGGCGCAGCGAAGCCTCCAGACCTCCGATAATAACCGGACTGTCCGGAAACAGCCTGCGTATTATGTTGCAGTAAACCGTTACCGCGCGGTCGGGACGCCTGCCGTTTTTGCCGCCGGCGGTGTAGGCGTCGTCGTGTCTTTTGCGCTTTGCCACGGTGTAGTGGGCAACCATACTGTCGATGTTGCCTGCGGACACCATAAATCCCAGCCTCGGCTTGCCGAACTGTGTAAAGTCGCGGTCGTTTTTTACGTTTGGCTGGGCAAGAAAAGCCACGCGAAAGCCGCAGTCCTCGAGCACGCGCGTTATTATTGCCGCGCCGAAGGAAGGGTGGTCAACGTAGCTGTCGCCGCACACATATACAAAATCAACATAGTCCCAGTTTCTTTGCCGCACCTCGGCGGCGTTCATTGGTAAGTACATAATAATTTATAAGTAGTTTTAAAATGTCAGCCGGGCAAAAGGGGTTTTAATATCGCTTTTTACCCGGCTGTATTGTGATTATTCGCTTTTGTTTTGCAGCACGTTCCTGCGTTCGAGCCACTCGTTATAGGTCATAAGCACGTCGCGCGGCTTTGAACCCTGGTGAGGTCCCACAACACCGAGCTGCTCCATATCGTCTATCATTCGTCCGGCGCGGGCGTAGCCTACCTTAAGGCGGCGCTGAATAAGCGAGGTTGAAGCCTGTCCTGCCTCGATTACGCACTGAATCGCCTCGTCCATTTTGGAATCGACGTCAAGTCCGTCGTCGCTGCCCGAATCCTGCTTGCCCTTTTTGCCCTGAGCGATTTCCTCGGCGGCAATACGCTTGATTTCCTCCTCGGCTTCCCTGTTGTATTCAGCCTTGAAGGACTTTTTGATGAACGACGTCACCCTGTCGATTTCCTCGTCTGAGGCGTAAGCGCCCTGAACACGCATCGGCTTGGGCGCGCCTACCGGTGAAAACAGCATATCGCCGCGTCCGATAAGCTTTTCGCCGCCGCCCGCGTCAAGAATCGTGCGGCTGTCCATATTGGAGCTTACCTTAAGCGCGATTCGGCTGGGGACGTTGGCTTTAATCAAGCCCGTGATTACGTTAACGGTCGGACGCTGGGTTGCCAGAATAAGGTGCATACCCGCGGCACGCGCCATCTGGGCAAGACGGCATATACTGTCCTCGACCTCGCCCGGAGCCGCCATCATCAAATCGGCAAGCTCGTCAATCGCGATTACCACGCGGCACATTTTTTCCTTTGCAACCGGCAGTCCGTTGACCTCCATTACAGGCTGGTAAAGCTCTCCCTCCTCGTTTTCAACGGGAGGATTGTTTTCTATGTATTTAAGATTTTTTTCTACTAAGGAATTATAAGAGTCAATATCCTTTACATCGAATTCCGAAAAAATCTTGTATCTTTGCAGCATTTCGTTAACCGCCCAGGCAAGCGCGCCTGCCGCCTTTTTGGCATCGGAAACTATCGGCACAAGCAGGTGCGGAATTCCCTTGTACTTTGAAAACTCAACCATTTTCGGGTCGATTAACAAAAGCTTTACTTCGTCGGGATTTGCCTTGTAGAGTATGCTTATAAGCATTGAGTTTACGCACACCGACTTACCCGAGCCGGTTGTGCCGGCAACCAAAAGGTGGGGCATTTTCGCTATGTCGGCAACCACGATTTCGCCTTCGATGTCCCTGCCCAAAACCGTTGCGAGCTTGCTTTTTTGCGAACGGAAAATATCGGAGTCAATCAGCTCGCGCATTGAAACCATACTGACAACCTTGTTCGGAACCTCGATTCCCACAGCCGCCTTGCCGGGGATGGGAGCTTCGATTCTTACGCCGTTGGCGGCAAGGTTAAGCGCGATATCGTCGGAAAGATTGGTTATCTTGCTGATTTTTACGCCCGGCGCGGGCTGCAGCTCGTAGCGCGTTACGGATGGTCCGCGGCAAATATTGGTAATGCTCGCGTTTACGCCGAAGCTTTTAAGCGTTTCAATAAGCTTGTGCGAATTTTGCGTAAGCTCGGCGCGAGCGCTTTCGTCGTTATTGTTTTGGCTGAGGTTTAAAAGCTGAACCGGAGGATAATGATAAACCTTTTCCTGCTTTGATTCTTCAAAAGAATTACTCGGGTTGTATCCCGCGCTGTCAAATTCGGACTGCGGCTTTTCCTCTTTTTCTTCTTCGGCGCCGTTAATCTCCTGAGGCTTGGGCGCCGCCTGCTTTACGGACGCCGCGGGCTTTTGCGCTCTGACGGCTTCCTTGCTGCCGTCAATATACTTACCCGAGCGCTTGCCCTTTGTGATATCGTCGGCAATTTGACCGATTGTTGTTCCGGCGTTTTCGCCCATCGGCTTTGTAGCCTTGTTGATTATATTAAGCAAATCCTCGGACTGACTGAGGTCTGTGGCGTTTTTCTCATTTGGATCCGCAACGTCGGTGTCAAGTCCGTTTTTAACCGCTTTTGCGGTCTTTTTCGCGGTCTCCGGCTCGTCAAACGGAACGTCAATACTGCCCTGACGCTCTCCGCCGGTATAAACCGGGATGTCAATTCTGCCTGCTTCCTCATAAGCGGCGCTGCGGCGGCGCTTGGGCTTTTGGACGCGCTGCTGTTCAGCACGTTCCGTGCGCTGCGTCGCCGGCTGAACACGTTGGCGTTCGGGTACGGCGGTGCCGCGCGCGCGCTGCGCTTCCCTTTCGTAACGGCGCTCGTTAACGCGCTCGCGGTGGCGGTCGTGTGCCTGACGAGCGCGGTTGTAGGTTTTTGCCGCCGCCCTTGCTACATCCTTCACGCTGAGGTTAGCAATCAGAAAAATATTTACCGCAAGCAGTATCAGGCTGACGATAACACCCACGGCTGTGCCGCAAATCGCGGTAATCGGATAGCCCAAAATGCCGCCGATTACTCCGCAGGCGGACGGAATGTAGGTGGTGCTGTTAAAGCCGTCAAGGTAAAGGTTGCCTATGCAGGCAAGGTAATTTACGCTTTGGTGCCTTGCTCCTCCCAACATATAAACAACCGCGCCTGCCAGCATAATCGTCAGTACGCACAGCGCGATTTTTGCGCCGAAGTGAGCAATTTGCTTTTCCTTTTCGTTCATCACGCAAAGGTAGATAAACAGCGCCGGCATCAGCAGCATTCCCAAGCCGAAAAGCCCGAAGAAAAACGGACGTATTGACGTGCGCCAAACGTTGCTGCCGGGTACAAACACCAGAATTACGGACAGAAACGCAAGCGCGGCGAACAGTATTGATTTTACGCGCGGACTAAGCCCCGCAGGAGCCGCTGCGGCGCGCGCGGAAGCTGACCTTGAAGCCCTTGCGCCTGTTGAAGCTTTCTTTTTCGCCGTATGTTTTTTGGTTGTCTGCTTTTTTGCTGACAATCCTTTCACCTTCCTTTTATCCCGTTTCAAACGCAGGCTTTAACAAAGCCGTTCTTATACTAATACCTAATCTTGCAAGGCGCCAGCCTTGCCGCGTCCTTCGCCTTGTCTTGCGAAAAATATCCTCGCAAAATATAAGTCTACTTTCTATCAGGAATTAGTATTAAACGAAGCTTTATTCCCTGCCGGGATTATACAATATACATTATTACCGGTTTATTACAACGCCGCCGGAGCGCCGGTGAACAGGTTGTGCCCGGTATTGATTTCGATAACCGAAATTACGATAAAGGCAATGCCCACTACCGCGGTATAAATAACAAATATTATCATTTTGTCGGACTTTAGGAACCACTTAAAGATTACAATAGCAAGGTAGCCGACAACCGCCGAAACAACCACTCCGACAATGATTACAGGCAAATCAACATTTATTAATTCGGGATTTTTAACCGCGTCAAGACCTTCGAGCAGCGCCGCCGCCAAAATTGACGGAATTGCCATTACAAAGGTAAAGTCAAGTGCTTTTTGCTTGTTGATTCCGCGCATTTCGCCCACGGCAAGCGTTGAACCCGAACGCGAAACGCCCGGAAGCAGCGCCGCGGCAACCTGCATTAAACCGACGCACAGAGCGTCAACAACGGTGTAGGTGTCCTTGCCCCTTGTGCCGTTTGTACTGCCGCGCATATGCTTAAAGCCCGCGCGCGTGTTTTTGCTGTTAAAGTAAATGCCCAGGCTGAGCAAAACGCTTGTGAGCAGCAGCGAACACGCCGTAACAATAAGAATCTGAGCGCCTGCAAAGATGTCCGCCAAATCCTTGACCTTGAGGTCGGTGCCGGGAACCGGAATAAACATCAAAAACAGCGGAAGCAGCGCGATAACAAGCATTACAATCATATTGCGCTCGTAGTTCATTTGGCTCCACTTGAATTTGCCTGTGAAAATGTCCTTAATCATCAGGAAAAATTCCTTGATAAGGCTCCACACAAGCTTGTGATAAAACGCGATTACCGCGACAAGCGTTCCCACGTGAAGCATAACGTTAAAAAACAGGTTTCCCTCGCCTGCCGTGCCTGTGATGTGCTGGGTTATGGCAAGATGTCCGCTGCTTGATACCGGCAAAAATTCGGTTAAGCCCTGAACTATGCCCTGAATAATGGCGTCGATAATTGTCATAATATGTACTCCTTTTTATTAATTAAAAGCCTGAGCGCGGAGCTTAAAGCTGAATTAACAAAAGCTGAATTCAGCCCTCAGCTCCGGACTCTGATATTATTAAGGCAATCCGCACACCTGAATTACGCGGTATTGCCTTAAAGCTTTTTTGCCTCAATCATATCGCAAAGCGCTTCAACGGCTTCGGAAACCGTTCCGGTTGAGTCAATCAGTCCTTCGTCAACAGCGTCCTCGCCGTCAAGAATAGTTCCGACGTCCATCGCCAGTTGCCCTGTGTTAAGGACAAGCTCGTTATAGCGCGTGTAGTCAATCGCCGAGTTTTCAACAATAAATCCGGTTATTCTGTCCTGAATCCTCTTAAAATACTCGAAGGTCTGCGACACCCCGACCGTAAGCCCCGAGGTTCGCACCGCGTGAACTGTCATTGACGCGCTTTTGGCGATAAAGCTTTTTTTCGCGGCAACCGCAAGCGGTATTCCGATTGAATGACCTCCTCCGAGAACTATCGAAACCGTGGGCTTTTTCAGCCCGGCGATAACCTCGGCAATCGCCAGCCCGGCTTCAACGTCGCCGCCGACGGTGTTAATCATTATCAGTACGCCGTCAACACGGTCGTCGCTGTCCGCCGACACAAGCATCGGTATAACGTGCTCGTATTTGGTGGTTTTGTTTGAACCGGGAAGAATGTAGTGCCCCTCAACCTGCCCGATAACCGTAAGGCAGTAAATCACCATGCCCTTGTGGTTGATAAACACCGAGCCAAGCTCTGCAGAAAGCGAATCCTGTTCGTCCGGTTCGGTGGTTTTCGGCGTTTCTTCCTCGCAGGGATTCCTGACAAATTCGTCCCTTTGGCTGTAAAAAGACTGACGGTTTTTGAATTTTCGCATAATTTTACGCACCTCCACGGTTAGTGTATCCGCTGTTAACCGTAAAATGCGTATTGAGATACATTATATATTATATCAGCACACTTTAAATTTTTCAAGATTTTAGCGGTATATTTCTAAAAAGTAATAATTATTTTAAAGAATTAATGTAGTATAGAAGAACAGCAATATAATTATTATATTCATTAACCGGAGTTGATATTCTTTTGAATTCTGAAATTGTTATGGGAATAAGCATAGGAATCCTGATTATTTTGTCGGCGTTATTCTCCGCGATGGAAACCGCTTTTTCCTTTGTCAATAAAATACGTATTCAGAAAAGCGTTGAAAACGGCAACAAAAAGGCAAAAAAAGCTCTTTATGTTATCGAACACTTTGACAACGCGCTGACCGCCATTTTGATTTGCAACAACGTTGTAAACCTCGGCTGTTCGTCAATCGCCACGGTTCTGTGCCTTAGGCTTTTCGGCGACGTAGGTTCGGCAATCGCCACCGGCGCGACAACGCTTTTGGTGCTTACCTTCGGCGAGGTAATCCCGAAATGTCTTGCCAAGGAGCACTGCGACAACTTTTCAATTGCCGCGGCAGGCTTTTTAAAAGGTCTGACTATCCTGCTCTCTCCGTTGGTTTTTGTGTTTATGAAGCTGAAATCAATCGCGCTTAAAATTGCCGGAAGCAGCGGCGACACTCCGAGCGTGACCGAAAACGAGCTTAAATACATTGTAGAGAGCATCGAGGAAGAAGGCGTGCTCGAGGAAAGCGAAAGCGAAATGGTTCGCTCGGCGCTTGACTTTGACGAAACAACCGCCGAGGAAATATTGACTCCGCGCGTTGACGTTGTATTTATCAACATTGATGACAGCATTGAAAAAATCAAGGAAATCATCATTGAAAACCGATATTCAAGAATTCCCGTTTACGAAAACACAACCGACAACATTATCGGAATTTTGCACACGCGCGATTACCTTGAGCTGCTTGCCGACGGAAAAATTCCAAACGTGCGCGACATTATGGCAAAGCCTTATTTTGTGTTTAAAACGCAGCAGCTCTCCAAAATTTTGAGCACCTTTAAGCGCACGCGCGACCACATTGCCATTGTTACCGACGAATACGGAGGAACGCTGGGCATTGTTACAATGGAGGACTTGCTTGAGGAAATCGTAGGCGACATTTGGGACGAGGACGAGGAAATCGAGCGCAGCTACTACAAAATCGGCAAGGACGAGTATTTGGTTAACGGCGACATCGAATTCGGCAATGTGCTTGAACTTTTCGGTATGGACGAGGACGCGATTGAAAGCGATTCAATAACCGTGGGCGGCTTTATTTTGGAGCACGCCGGCAACATTCCCAAAAAGCGCGAAAGCATTGAAGCGGACGGCTTCCGCTTTACCGTTATGGAGGTTGAAAACCAGCGCATTATGAGGGTTGTTGTTAAAAAGCTTGAAAGCAAAACAGACAAAGGCGAGGAATAATAATTCCTGTTTCCGCGAGGATATTTTTCGCAAGACAAGGCGAAGGACGCGGCAAGGCTGACGCCTTGCAAGGACGACAACGCAGTATTGCGGAAAATAGACCGCAAAGATTGGCTACTTTTTATTAGGTATTAGTATGAATAACGGCTGATAATTTTGAGGCGGCAAAAACCGCCTCAAATTTTTTCTTGACAAACCAACATTTAAGTGATATAATAATCATAGTTGAGAAACGCGGATGTAGTTTAGTGGTAGAACTTCAGCCTTCCAAGCTGATCGTGTGGGTTCGATTCCCATCATCCGCTCCAAAAATAAAAGCACCCGTAAAGGGTGCTTTTATTTTTGGCTAAGCGGATTGGGAATCGAATGTCCGCGTTAAGAAAACGCTCCGGGGGAGCGTTTTTAGCGGACCGCGCTGATGATATCTTTTCCCATAGAAAGTGAACTCATCCGGCGAGAACAGCGTTAAGCTTGAACACACAACACATCATCCGGCGGCGTGACGCCGCTGACAGGTCGCGTACTTAACGTTTGTAATTAATGATAACGTTTGGTGTTTCGCGAGAAAAATTCATCATATAATTTACAACACATCATCCGGCGGCGTGTCGCCGCTGACAGGTCGCGTACTTAACGTTTATAATTAATGGTAACGTTTGGTGTTTCGCGAGAAAAATTCATCATAAAATTTACAATACATCATCCGGCGGCGTGTCACCGCTGACAAGTCGCGTACTTAACGTTTGTAATTAATGATAACGTTTGGTGTTTCGAGAGAAAAATTCATCATAAAATTTACAATACATCATCCGGCGGCGTGACGCCGCTGACAGGTCGCGTACTTTCCCCCGGCAATTGGTGTTTTCTGATATTAACGCTTACGCCGTTAAGCATTATTTTAATTGGCAGAAAATACGATTTTTTGAAAAATGTCGAAATATGTATTTAAAAAACTTAAATAATGTGGTATGATATAATCCTATAAAATACGGCTTGTTCAATAACAGACAAAACGCCAAAATATTGAGGAGAATGTGTATGAAAAAAATAATGCTTACAGCGATAGCCGCGGCTATGGTTTTGGCTCTTGCGGCTTGCTCAGGTCAACAAAACACCGCTTCAAAGCCCGCTTACGCAACAGCGCCGTCCGAAGCGGCAACAACCCCGGCTCAGACAACCGCCGAGGTCACCACAGCGGTTCCGACAACCGAAGAACCCACAACCGAAGAGCCTACAACAATTCCCGAGGAAACAACCGTTCCCATCGACTACGGTTCGGAATTGTTCGGCAGCCTGTCTAATCCGTTTATCTTCACAAGCGGTGCCGGAGCTTGGTCAACCCGGCTGAATATTAGCTCCGACGGCAGCTTTGACGGAAACTTTCATGATTCGGATATGGGTGTGCGCGGAGAGGATTATCCCGGCGGCACTGTTCACTTGTGTAATTTTACAGGTCAGTTCGGAGATGTTGAAAAGGTTAACGATTACACATACTCTATGAAAATTCTGAACATAGAATACGCCAACGAACCCGGCACCGAGGAAATCAAGGAGCAAAGAAAATTTATGTATTCAACCCCTTACGGTCTTGACGAAGCCCGGGAGCTGCTTGTTTACACCCCCGGCGCTCCTGTTTCGGAGCTTCCGGAGCCCTACCTTGAATGGGTTCGCAGGCTGAAGCCTTCGCTCGGCTCAACGCTCGGCTTTTACGGAATTTATAACGTAGCGGAAAAAGAAGGCTTTATTGAAGAATCGAATCAATAACGGAAAACCCTTTGCCGCGCAAAGCACCGCGCCTGAGTCCTGTGCAGGATTCAGGCGCGGTTTATTATTCATATTGTACCGTTTATATTAACTTATTTACTTTGAAACGCGTGTGACGCGCGCTAAGAAAATTAATATGTGCCGCAATAGTAGCGTCCCCTGCCGCTTGTCTCATTAAGAGCGTAGTAGTTGAGAGCGGAACCGTCAAACGGAATGTTTTCTGTCTGGTAATTACCGACGCCGTTGTCAAAAATAATATACTGCGCCTCGGCAGGAACGTTCACTGAGTAAACACGCTTGCCGTCGGAGTCGGTGCGTAAATAGGTCATCATTGCGCCCGGCCACAAGTACGGCTGAACAACCGTTCCGTTTTGATCCGCGTAATAATAGTAGCAGTAAATATCACCGCTCCAGTCAAGAGTGTTGGTAAAGGTAACGGTGTAAGTGTCAGGATCGGGCTGCGGCTCCGGCTCGTCTGAAGGAAAGTCGGCAATGCCTGCCAGCTTGCGCTGAATTGCGGTAGAGTCGTTGATGTTGAGCATACCGTTTAAAACATTGCCGAGCTCGTATTGCAGAGGCTTGAAGTCAACCATCTTGGCAAGGTATTTCTGAATTTCGGTAACGTCGGAAATCGTGAGTTCACCGTCGCGGTTTACGTCGCCCTTCAGCTGTGTTTTGCCGTAGCCTGCCGCCATTTGGCTTGACAGCCACGCCGCGCGGCTGAGCATCCACTGTACGGTAAAATCATACATACCCTTAAAATTATTCGCAAAGGTTTTTACGCCGGATTTCACCTGATAGATATTTTTGTTCAGGTCATATTCGGCAACCGCTACGGATGAATGATTGGCAATCCAGCTTCCGGTGTTGAGCAGCCAGCCGCTGCGGTAGTTCATTTCGGCGCTGCCTGAAAGCAGGCTGTAATACTGCTCCGAGGTATACATTTCATCCGCAATCAGCGGATTGTCGGTCTTGCCCGAGAAATGATTAAGCGCGGGAACAAAATCATCAAACCAAATATCGTCTGCCGCGGCAAGCACCTCGTTGTTCCAAGCAAGGTTGTTGATGATATTGTTGGTTGCGGTGCTCTGCGACGCCCATTTTCCCTTGTAACGGCACCACCAGCCGGAAAAGGAGGTGTAATCGCTTACACCCATACTGTTGAGGTCGCTGCCTACGCCTACCGCGTTGCCCAGCGAGTTATCGTAATCCCAGACAGGCGATCCGTAGAATTTGTAAACGCCGTTTTCGTCCTGCTTATAAGTAAAGAAGGTGGATGAAGCTCCGCTGTCCCAGTTTTTTCCCAGCTCGTTAATCAGGTAAAGCTTGGTAACCGAATCGAGATCCGCAACATCGGAAACCCTGCCGTTTTTGTTTGAGGCAATCGCGGTGAAGTTTTCAAACTTTTGCTTAACATACGACAAAACCTCGTAGTAACCGGGCTGTCCGGGATCGATTTCGGGATCCTTTACTGTAATGTTTACGCCGTTGTTGAGCGTTACATAATAGTCGTCGCTGCCCGCGCTTGCGTCAACCTCGGCAATAAACGGAAAGTCCGCGTTAACGGTACCGTCGGCGTTAAGGTAAGACTCGGCGTCAATATCGTTGACAAGACTGCCTGCTCCTACCTTTTCGCACATCTGGTATGAACCACGGTAATTGCCGTTCACATAAAAGTCCACATAGCGTGAATCCGACGCGTACGGAAGTCCCACGGCATCAGACAGGTCATAGAGAAAACGGTTTCTTGTCAGGGAATCATCCTGATAGTTTGCCAGCAGCGAAAACTTCTTGTTTTTTTCCATACCGGCAACGGAAACCTTTTTATCGTATGTAATGTTGTACGCCTTCTTGGGTTTGCCCCAGGTTGTGTTTCCCCTGCCCTTAATTTTCTTGATTGCGGTGTTGTCAATTTTGCCGTCGGAATCCACAATGGCTCCGGTAGCAGGGGCGCTGTTGCTTTTGTCGGAGTTGAGATACGACATCAAATCTGTTCCGTTGCCGTCGGCATTGGAATTGTTTATGTATAGCGCCGCCTCGGCACTTGACTTCATAAATTTTAGCGTATAGGTTCTGCCGCCCGCAGGCACGCTGTAATTCGCGTTAACCGAGTAAGGTACGCTTTCGGTGGTATGCGGCGCAATCTGCACACCGTTGACCGTAACGTTTGCCGAAAAGCCGTTGTAGATATCAACAGAAGTATCTCCGGCTGAGGAAGGCAGGAAAAAGTACTTTGTTCCCGTATCTCTCTCATAATAATACTCATCGTGCACACTCTGCCATTCCTGCCACGCATCCGCGTCGGCTGAGTTTGAAACCGCGTGAACATACAGCGCATCCTTGTTGGTAAACGCCGTTGGAGCGCCTTTGTCAGGGGTGTTTTCTTCCGCCGAAGCGCACAAGGCTGCCGCGGGTGTAAGCATAATAACAGCGGACAGAACCGCCGCAATAGTTTTCATCATTGTTACCGCTCCTTTTATTTATTTAAAGCAATTACCAAGAGTATTCGCCGAAACGGTAAGTTGCTTTCGCTTTAATTGTATCATACAGCAAGTGCTGATTTCAAGAGAAAGCTCTAAATTTTTCACATATTTTATGCTACATTACAGGATAGAATATATGCAGGTTGTTGTAATTATTTTTAACCAAATATAAGCTGTTCAAGCAGTCTGCTTACGGTGTCCTCAATGTTGCCCCGGCTTGAAACCTTTACCGTCGCGTCGGCATAGCGTTCATAAAGCGGAACACGGTTTTTGTATACTTTTTCAAGAGTTTCATCCTTACGGAACGCGATTCCGCGCGTGGTGATGTTAGTAACGCGGCGCTCGATTTCGTCAAACGGAACGTCGATGTAAACAATCTTGCCCATCTGCTTTAAATGAGCCATCGCTTGCTCGCTGAGCACCATTGAGCCGCCTGTGGCTACAACGGTGTGGTCACATTCAAGCTCGCAGCCGGTTTGGGCTTCAAGCTTGAGAAAAAATTCAAGTCCGTCGGTATCGAGTATTTTTTGAAGCGGTTTTTCCGCCTTGCGGCTTATTATAAGGTCGGTGTCGATAAACGAATAGCCGAGCGCCTTCGCAAGCAAAACGCCGAGCGTGCTTTTGCCCGAGCCGGGCATTCCGATTAAAATAACGTTGTTCATATTACAGTATTCTTATGTTGAGAGAATCGGTGCTTGAGGTGGGCACGGTTTTGTTTGACGAAAGCACAACAACGGTGTCGCCCTTGCTTACAAGTCCCGTGCTGAGCGCCTTTTCCATTGCCTGAGAGGTGATATCGTCGGAGGTAGTTTTTTCCTCGCCGACAAGCGCGGTGATTCCCCAGTTAAGGCAAAGCTTTCTGCACACAACCTCGCTGGTTACAACCGCTATTACGGGAACGTCCGGACGGAAGTGAACCATAGCCCTTGCAACCTTTCCCGTGGCGCTTTCAACAATAATAGCCTTGGCGTTTACTTTTTTGGCTATGTCCTTGGCGGCGCGGCAAATGCTTCCCCTGAACACGTTCTGATCCTCAATCCCGTGAGTTTCAACATATTCGTGAAGCGCGGCAAATTCGCCGTTGTTTTCAGCCTCGGTGCAGATTGCGTCGAGCGCGCGGACGCTTTCAAGCGGATATTTGCCCGCGGCGGATTCTCCGGACAGCATAACGGCGCTTGTACCGTCGTAAACCGCGTTGGCAACGTCGCTGATTTCGGCACGCGTGGGGCGCGGAGAGGTTGTCATACTTTCGAGCATCTGTGTGGCTGTGATTACATATTTTCCCTTTGCCACACACTTGCGGATGAGCGTTTTCTGAATTTCGGGAAGCTTGATAAACGGAATTTCAACGCCCATATCGCCGCGCGCAACCATAATTCCGTCGGCGTAGTCCATAATTAAATCCATATCGTCAACGCCGCTTTGGTTTTCGATTTTCGCGATAATTTCAACATGCTCATAACCGAGGCTGTCAATAAAATCGCGCAGCGTGCGGACGTCCTCGTGATTGCGTACAAACGAAGCGGCAACAACGTTAGCTCCCTGGGAAAGTCCGAATTCGATGTCGCGCCTGTCCTGAGCGCTTACATACGGCATACTGATGTGGTAGCCCGGGATGTTCAGGCTTTTGCGGTTTTTAAGCTCGCCGCCCTTGTTGACAGCGCAAACAATGCTGTCAGGGCGAACCTCCTTGACGATAAGCGAAATCATACCGTCGTCAAGCAAAAGCTCCCTTCCAATCGCCCTGTGACCCTCGTTGAAAAACAAATCAACAAGCTTGGGGTACGAAAGACCTACGCCGTCAACATCGCCCTCGTCACGGTTTTTGAACAGGGTAAACTCAGCGCCCTCGCCCAAAACGACCGAGCCGTTGCGGAAGGTTGTAACGCGAACCTCGGGACCTTTTGTATCGAGCAAAATCGAAACGTTTTTACCGCTTTCCTTAATTGCCTTGCGGATTGTAGAAAAGGTATTTTTAAGCGAGTCGTGGTCGCCGTGCGACATATTGACGCGCGCAACGTTCATTCCGGCGTCAATCATCTTTAAGAGCATTTCCTTTGTATTGCAGGCGGGGCCGACTGTGCACACAATTTTTGTTTTTCTCATATTATTCATTCCTCCCGTGAAAAAATTAAAATATCTGCTTTTATTATATACCACTTTTACAGTATTTTCAATGGTATCAGCAAATATTATGTAAGTTTTTGGCATTAGCAAGGCAAAAAGCAACGGCAAGGTTAATCCCTGCCGTCTGAATTTTTAAACAGTTCCATTTTGCTGTAGATGCTTTTTCGTTTTGAGGCTTCGGCAAGCATTTTTGCGGTGCCGGAGTTTTTCCGTCTGCCTGACGCCAAATACCCCACATATTTTCCGCCCTCGGCAACCCAGCCCAGCGGCAGCAGCGCGGTGTGCTTTCCGATAACCTTATGTTCTTCGCGCACCTTTTTGTTGAGGGTTGAAAAAACCTGCGACGCCATATTTTTGCCGTCTACCGTACGTTCGCCGCGGTTTGAGATATACTTTATTTCACGGTAGCGGTTCATATCCTTTTTTCCGAAGTTGCCGCCGCTGAGGATGTCCGCCATTACATCCTCAATCAGGTCATCGTCCGCGCCGCAGCCTTGCGCCCAGTCCTTTTTGCTTATTCCGAGGTACTTTTCCGAAACAAGCGTCATAATTTGGGCGAACCTCCAAAGCCCGAAGCTTTTCAGCTTTGCTTCAAAAACAGCGGAAAATCCGTCGCTGTCAAGGCTTTCGGCAAACACCGCCCAGTCGCACAGGTGCCTCAGCCCTATTCCCTCGCTTGTCATATGCGCAACCATATGAAGCAGCATAATCAGTCCGTGGTGAAGCGCGTCAGGGATTTTGCACCGTGCTCCGTCAAGGGTAACAGTAACCGCTGTTTCAACCGTTTTGGATATTTCGCTGCTGATAAGCACGCCTGCCTCGCCGCCGGGCACTCCGTTAACCGTGCGGTGCTGCTCCCACACGCTCAAGGGCTCGCGCTTAAAGGCAATGTGCACGCCGTCGTCGTCCTCGCCGTGGTCAATTTGGAAGCCCGCGCCGAGCACCGCCTGCTTCGCCTTTTCAAAATACGTCTGATTAACCAAAAAATCGACGTCGCCCATATTTCTGAGCGCAGGCTCGGGATAATAATACGCCGAAGCCAAGCCTTTTATGGCTGTGTAAGGAACGCCTTTAGCGGTCATCAGCCTGTGCAGCTCGTCATGCTCCAAAAAATTGTTGGTGTTCAGCATTACATTTGAATAAAACATCTCGTTAGCCTGAGCAAACTTTTCGGGGCAATGCTTTTTCAAATCGTCCTTCAAAAACGGAAAGACGGTTAAATTCACCGTTTGAGCCCTTGCCTCGTCCATTATCGCGGATATTAAATTGTTATCAACCTGCGGTTTTTCGCCGCCGAACAGCTTAAATCTTACAATTTCAAGCAGCTTTTTCTGCGTTTCGTCAATCATTTTTCCTTATCCTTTGGTTTAGCCGTAAAACCGCGTTCCCGAGCAAATATGAGGTTGCGCCGATAAACGCGCCGAGCGTGTTCATAATAACGTCGTCTGTTTCGCACAAGCCCAGCCTGAAATAATACTGGCAGGCTTCTATTCCTGCCGAAACCAGAAGCCCGGCAAGCACGGTTATTATCACCTTATGTTTGATTTTTCGCGGCAGCGCGTTTGGCAGACTGAGCCCGAACGGCACAAACAAAAACACGTTCATAAACATTGAACGGTAAAACTCGGCGTTAAGCTTTGCCCTTTGAAAGGTTACGAACGGAACAAGGCTTAAGCCTGCGCTGTTAGACCGTCCGAAAATTGTGAACAGAGCAATTACGCCCAGCGATAGCGCAAAAAAGCACACGCCGATAATCCGCCGCTGTCTGCCCTTAAAAAGCATTATGCCGAATGTCCAGATGACATACATCAGTATCATCTCGGTTACAACCATAAAAAACGGCTGAATGTAAAATTCCCGTCTGAAATTCATATACTAAATTTACGGAATTAATTTCCGACCTTCTCCTGTAATTTATACAGATATTGTAGCTAAAATCACGGCAAAAGTCAACAGCGAAAAAACATGATTACAGTTGAATTTAATTATTGACATAGTTTAATTATTACGATATAATATAATTAAGTCATATCTGTATCAACACAAGGAGGAATGTTATGAAGCGGCAAACCAAAGATTTTTTACTTAACAACATTTCCAGGTTTATTCAGCTCGGCTTTACCGTCCCGCTCGGAGTTTGTCTGTCGTTTGGCATAGCTTCCTGTTTGAAAAGGAGGTTTGACCTAAGCTATAACAATGCCGGTCACACGGACTTCGGCTTGGTTTTCGACAGTGCGGAGATTTTGGCGCTGTTTTTGTTACTGATGTTTGTGTCAGTGATAATAATTACGCACAGCGTTATTATTGCGCGTATCTTAGCCTCTCGCGGCGAATCTTATTTGGGATATTCAAAATGGGAAATTATTGTTAAGATACTTCTGACCTTGGCTGTCGCGGCTGTTTATTCTATACTTTTATTTGTCTTGTATGTCTATTTTTGCATTATTATAGGAATATAAAAAACGGGCGGACACTTCCCTTGCGGCGTGTCTGCCCGGTATTGACTATAATTTTAATCTGCCGCTCATGGGCTTGTATTCCTCAACGGTTTTTGAGCTGAGGGATTTTTTTACGTCGATAATCCTCTGATTTGACGAGCCGCGGAACTGCAGGCTGATGTTATAAAGCTCCTGCACAAATTCGCCGTCAACAAGCACGTCGAAAAGGCTGAGCATTTCGTCGGTGACCTCGCACCGCGCCCGGCTTTCGCTTAAAAGCTCGCTGTCAAAAAGATAACCGGTGTAGCACCAAATGCTCTTGTCAGGATAAATGCCGCGCACCCGCTTTAAAAACGGCAGCAGAGCGCGCTGGTTTTGCGGCTCAAAGGGTTCGCCGCCAAGCAGGGTTAAGCCTTCGATATAACCAGGCGCAAGCTCGCTGATTATATAATCCTCAACTTCCCGGGTAAAAGGCTTGCCGAAGTCAAACGACCACGTTTCCTTATTAAAGCAGTTTTTGCAGTGGTGGGTGCAGCCCGAAACAAACAGCGAGACCCTTACGCCCTCGCCGTTTGCTATATCGCAGGTTTTAATTTCCGCGTAATTCATTACAGGTGAAGCACCCTTTCCTGAATTTCCTGGGTTCTGCCCTGATTCCAGAACTGTGTGCCGATGTAGCCGCAGGTTCTTCTTGCAACGTTCATCTTATCCTGGTCGCGGTTGTGACAGTTGGGGCATTCCCAAACAAGCTTGCCCTCGTCCTCAACGATTGCGATTTCGCCGTCGTAGCCGCAAACCTGGCAGTAGTCGCTCTTGGTGTTCAGCTCGGCGTACATAATATTGTCGTAAATAAACTTCATTACGCTGAGCACCGCCGGGAGGTTATCCTGCATATTGGGAACCTCAACATAGCTGATTGCGCCGCCGGGCGAAAGCGCCTGGAACTCACTTTCAAGCTTCAGCTTGTCAAACGCGCTGATTTCCTCGGTTACGTGAACGTGGTAGCTGTTGGTGATGTAGTTGCGGTCGGTTACGCCCTTGATTATGCCAAAGCGCTTTTGCAGGCATTTGGCGAATTTATAGGTTGTGCTCTCGAGCGGAGTGCCGTAGATGCTGTAGTCGATGTTTTCCTCAGCCTTCCACTTTGCGCACGCCGCGTTGAGCTTCTTCATAATTTCAAGACCGAGCTGTTTACCTTCCTCCTCGGTCAGCTTTTTGCCGATAAGGCTGTATACGCACTCCCAAAGTCCGGCGTAGCCCAGCGAAATTGTTGAGTAGCCGTTAAACAGAAGCTTGTCGATTTTTTCGCCCTTTTCAAGTCTTGCGAGCGCGCCGTACTGCCAAAGAATGGGCGCGGCGTCGGACAACGTGCCCTTTAAGCGCTCGTGACGCGCCTGAAGCGCGCGGTGGCAAAGCTCCATACGCTCGTCGAAAATCTCCCAAAACTTTTTCATGTCGCGGTTGGCGCTGAGTCCGATGTCAACCAGATTTACGGTTACAACGCCCTGGTTGAATCTGCCGTAATATTTGTGCTTGCCCTCGACATAGTTCTTGGCGTTAGCCACGTTGCCGATTCCGGCGTCGGTGAAGCGGTCGGGAGTAAGGAAGCTGCGGCAGCCCATACAGGTGTAAACGTCGCCCTTGAGCTCGAGCATTACCTTTTCGGAGATGTAGTCGGGAACCATACGCTTTGCGGTGCACTTGGCGGCAAGCTCGGTAAGGTACCAGTACTTGCTGTCCTCGGTTACGTTGTCCTCCTCGAGCACGTAAATAAGCTTCGGAAACGCGGGAGTAATCCACACACCTGCCTCGTTCTTTACGCCCTGATAACGCTGCTTAAGGGTTTCCTCGATAATCATCGCGAGGTCGGCCTTTTGCTGTTCGTCCTCGGCTTCGTTGAGGTACATATATACGGTTACAAACGGAGCCTGGCCGTTTGTTGTAAGCAGGGTTACAACCTGATACTGAATGGTCTGAACGCCGCGGTTTACCTCAAGGCGCAGACGGCGCTCGACAACCTCGTTAATCTTTTCCTCGGTTGTGTCAATGCCGATTTCCTCAAATTCGGCGATGGTTTCCTTGCGGATTTTCTCGCGCGAAATCTGAACAAACGGCGCAAGGTGGGTTAAGCTTATGCTCTGACCGCCGTACTGGTTGCTGGCAACCTGAGCGATAATTTGAGTGGCGATGTTGCACGCGGTCGAAAAGCTGTGGGGCTTCTCAATGAGCGTGTCGCTGATTACCGTGCCGTTTTGAAGCATATCCTCAAGGTTTACAAGGTCGCAGTTGTGCATATGCTGGGCAAAGTAATCGGAGTCGTGAAAGTGAATAATGCCCTGCTTGTCGGCCTCGACAATGTCGGGCGGCAAAAGCATTCTCTTGGTAAGGTCGCGGCTCACCTCGCCCGCCATATAGTCGCGCTGAACGCTGTTAACGGTGGGGTTTTTGTTGGAGTTTTCCTGCTTAACCTCCTCGTTATTGCACTCGATAAGCGACAAAATACGGTTGTCGGTGGTGTTCGCCTTGCGGATAAGCGAACGGTTGTAGCGGTAGCGCACATAGCGTCTCGCAAGCTCAAACGCGCCCTTTGCCATAAGCTGATCCTCTACCATGTCCTGAATTTCCTCAACGGACACGGCGCGGTTCATTTTGTTGCATTTATACTCAACGTAATCCGCGATATCGTTGATTTGTTCGTCTGTTAAAAACGGCGTGTCGTTGGAATTATTCGCCTTTTTTACGGCGTTAATAATTTTAACAACGTTAAAATCCTCTTCCGAGCCGTTTCTTTTAATAATTTTCATTATTGCCTTCCCCTTTTGCGTTTTTCATTATCTCAAAATTCCGTTATTGTTTTGTGAGTACGACTGTTTTTGCCGTGCGAGATATATTATACACTACCATTACGGACAGCTTTAACACATCGTGGAAAGTCAGATTTTATGCGCCTTCCGGGCACTTTTACAAACAGGGGCGGGAATTTTATTCACTATGTCAAGTTACAGAATAAATATTTTTGTTACAGCATTGGCACTATATATTGTGTACGCAAAAGCAAAGGCACTATATTTAGTTTGGCGTTTGAAGTTCAGAGCTTCGGTCGGGCAGACGGAACAAAAGAATAAATAATAAAGAATAATTTCGGTCAGGCAGAGAGCGCCGTTTGGAAAAACACTCTTGTTCCCAGCTGTATTAATATGGATGGTTTGATTATTTGCAGCCTTTGATGTATTTTACAGGGAGAACATATAATAACAAACGTTGTTTCCGTTGCTTAGCAGGAAGTTTAGTCAGAAAGCAAAACAACAAAACGTCGTTTTCATTGCCATCACAGCTTCCGATATTTCTATTCTTTCTCGCGAAACACTAAACGTTACCATAAATCAAACGTTAAGTACGCGACCTGAAAATTACCCTCACAGCTTCCGATAGATTTTGTTTTCTCGCGAAATGCCAAACGTCAACGTTAATCAAACGTCAAGTACGCGACCTGAAAAACGCGACGTAAAAATACAGCCGCAGTAGTTTTGGCGGTAAAGATTGTGTTCCTTTGAAAGAACAATGCTGCGCTTGTAGCCTTCCTTCTTTTTG
>ONLA01000021.1 GCA_900318495.1 uncultured Eubacteriales bacterium | reverse complement strand
TCGGTAGGGCAAAAAAGAACCATACCCTCAATAGCCCATATTGTCAATATTGTAAGCGCGGAAAGCTGAAAAAACCCGGAGCATTGGTGTTCCGGGTTTTGTTTATGAGGAAGGATGTTATACCAATCTTCATTAAAAAGTAGACTTTTTGCTTTCTAACAGAGAATAGTATGAAAGGTATCCCAATTTGAAGTGCAATAATGGAAACCGGTACTTTTGTTGTAGAGGGTATAGAATACAACCGGTCGAACTTATTTAATTATTTATTATAGTATTATTGACATAATGTATTAGACATACTATAATAAGATTACAAAGCAGAAAGTAGGAGAACATTATGAAAAAGAGGATTATAATAATTGCAGTAATAGTTATCGCTTTGGCTGCGCTATCACCTTTGCTTATTAACGCTTACAGATTTACTTTTATAAGTGTGGAATACGAAGATAAATATAAACATCAATGGGAAAGTGACGATAAAGCATTAAGTGTAGAAGTCAATTGCAGTCACGATTTGTTAGCTGCCAGCATATTTGAAAACGGAATATATAAATGCAACGGCAAAGAAATAAAGGTGGCTTTGTGCGTTGGCTACGGCTTGTTTCATGTAACCACTACGCCTAACAGTTCAGACGGTATTATCTTCACCGGAACCTATGATTATAATTGGTATTTAAACAAGTATTACTATACTGTGGATTCAATTAGAAAACCCGAATTGTGCGGTTATTCTGTCGGCGATACCTTCGAGATGAAAAAGATTGATTAAAGAAAAAGGTTAAAACAAAGAGAAATTTTATATGTTAATAATCCTATTTATACTTATAATGGCTTTCCATTGCCTTTTGTGGATTCTTTTTATAAACCTTATATATTTTAGAAACAAGAAAAGCAAGACTGATTTTGATTATCGGAAAAAGGTTTTACTTAGTGTTGCTTTTTCCAATTTTATAGGATTTATTGTATTTGTCTTTTTTGGGAACTATCGTATTTTTATATCTAATTCATTTGATAGTTATTTTTACCCCCTGCTGAGTTTTTTTATATCTGATGTTTTAACTCTATGTCTATTGTATTTTGCGGTTTTTCAAAAACAAAAGGGATACCTAAAAGAAGCTTTGAAAATTACGTTAAGCTGTAGTCCGTACATTATGTTCATTCCTATTTTAAATAATATTCTGGTTTCCTTTGGTGTTTATCATGGAATACATTAATTGAATTCTGCCGGAGAAGCATAGGTAAATTCCGCTCCGCAGTCAAATTAATACCGAAAAGCTTTGTATTGTGATGGGTGTGTGTTGAGAGAGTAGCCTTTTCTGATATACAACTATGCCTAAATATTTAAACATCATTATCAACGTAATATTTTATATGGAGGATGCGGCATGAAAAAAAGGTCAAACTTAATTATCGGAATTATTGCATTTTTGGCAGTTGCCATTATTCTATTGTTTTTTATCCCGACCCCAAATATAATTTTTCCCGGACAAGCTACGGCAGGGCAAATGTATGATGATAAAAATATCATTTGTCAGTTAAGCGATGACGATACCCAAAAATGCGTAGAAATGTTTGCGGGCAAATGGTGCTGTTTAGATAGCCCGTCTTGCGGCTTTGATGATAATGTATACATACAGATCGGAATAAATAAATTTTTGCCTGCATGTGATGGTTGCGGAATAGTCAAAAGCGGAAATAAATATTTCACTTTGACAGAGACAGAAAGAAAAACACTTGATAGTATTTTGATTAAATACGGAATAAAATTCCCGTGTGTTTAAAAGATATCTTGACAGTAATATAATGAGGTTTAAAAAATCTAAATAAAAAATATTCTTCAATTTTGAGAATTAGATAAGATTAAAAGCGAAGTCAATAAGAATATACAATTTGAAGCGGAGTGTTACATATTGAAGTTTATACCAATATTTTTAGAATTCGTGTTTTTATTTGGTTTAATCTTTTGTTTTATATATATTTTTATAGTGAAAAAAGATTACTCTGTTTCAAGAATAATAATCTTTGCAATCTTAGCGCTGTCTTTTTTAATAAATACGTTAAATATATTTACTCTTTGGCAATAGCATTGCCGGACAGCACTTTGTGTATGAATTATTATAATAATACGCTGTATTATGGTGTTATGCACGAAAAGAATTCGGGACTGTACAGAGTCGATTGCAGTAAAATGGGTAAAGCGGAAAAAATATACGATAAGGGAGTTTGCAGTATTTATATTCTTGATGATGAATATGTATATTTCACAGACTTTGACGAAAATCTTTATCGAATAAAAAATGACACAAAAAATGTAGAAGTCGTTTTCTCTATCCAAAATAAATAATCATTATTACTATGATACCTTTCGCTTAACAATGATAAACATATTATTAAAAATAAGGGTGAGAAATAATGAAAACAAAAATAATTGTCATTACAGCTGCTTCAATAACAATAGTTTGCTTAGCTTATCTTATCCTTTTTGACAAAAATATGTTTGGTACGCTTTTTAACAAAGATATTGAATATAACTATCCGACTTTTACACCGAAATCAGATGTCAGCAAAATTAAATTGCATAGCTCTGACAACAATATTATTGTTGTGAATGACGGAACCGATGGTTTAAACAGTACAGGGATATTTGAAGGAACGTTCAATTATAATAAAAAAGAGTATCCGTTATATGCCACTGTCAGCTATGATTCGGAAAACCCTAATACACCGACTACCTCAAAAGATTCGTTTTGGATTAAAGATAACAATAGTTATGAACTGTTATTTGATGCTACACATAAAGTTAATAATGATAATCAAACAATTGTTTTTACTGTTACAGGCAGTGGCATGAATTGGCATGTATATAACGAAGGAGATAAGATTAAACTTCACAAGGTTGAATAATTCAATAAAGTGTTTTTCACGGTTATCAAACCGAGCTGAGAAATGCGCATTTTTTCTACCCAAATACACCCTATAATGAGTTCATATTATATTGACAAAGAGATTATTTACAAGCGAGGTAATTTCTATGTATACCAATGAAGAAATATCATTAATTAACGTATATTGTACTTCTTTGTTAATTATCGCTTTTGCCTTTTCTTTCTTGCGCACAATGATTGTTGATATGTTTTTTGCTAAAAATCATATCAAGAGCATTAATAAAAAGAAGAATGTATTATTTTGCCTATGTGATTTGTTAAATGAAATTTTATCATATATGTGTTGGTGTATGTTATTGCGTAATGAAGAATATAAAATTTTTATCACTTCTTACGGAGTGTTCAAGATTCCGCCAATCCATTTAAGTGTCAATCAGTGTTGGGCAGGAATAGCAACCTTTGTTATTATTTGGCTTTTGATAAGTATTATAATATCATTAATTTTTTATTATAAAACAATCATTATAAATTACAGCCGTAAAAAATCAATAAAAATCATTATCAGATATACACTAATGAAATTTCCTTTTTGTTTTTTTATAATAATCCTAAGCTTGCTTGACTATTTAAGCAGACAATAAAGCTTGTCCGTATTTTTTGTGCTGCGGAAAAAATAAAAAGTTGTTTTAGGTTAAAGAAAGCAGCAGAGGCAAAAACACTCTGCTGTTGCATAGCCGAAATTAGTACATTCATTATTACTATGATACCGATAAATCTTTATTAACAACAAAAGGAATCGCCGGCATTGTCCTGCGATTCTTTTTCTGTTTTATTAGATAGTAGTATTATACCGGTAAATATACAACATACGGTTGTTGACATAATGTGAAACAAAGTGTAAAATAAAAATGTATATAACCTAAAAAGCAGTACCAAATTATAAGGACTGAAGCTATGGAAATTAAGGTTTATTCTGTTTGCCACATCGGCAAAATCAGGGAAAAAAATCAGGATAACTTTTACTGTAACGGAATAATGCCGGGCACCGAAAGCCGGAATTTTAAATACGGCGGAAGCTTTGACGCTTCTTCTCCGCTGCTGTTCGGCGTTTTTGACGGAATGGGCGGCCACCTTTACGGCGAACGCGCGTCGCTTTACGCCGTTCAAACCTGCGAAGCGCTTTTTTCAAAATATAAAGGCGGTGATCCGTTCGGCGCTATGAACGAAATCTGCTTTGCCGCAAACAAGCTGATTTGTGACGAAATGGAAAACGTTGTTAAGGGCAGAATGGGCTCAACCGCGTCGATGCTGCTGTTTGAGCAGGGCGGAATGTTTGTGTGCAACCTCGGCGACAGTCCGGTTTTTTTGCTTCACCGCGGCAAGCTTCGCCGTGTTTCCTGCGAACACACCGAACGCCGGAATTACGAGCAGATTTTTGGTGATAATTACGACAAAAACAAGAAGTTCAGACTCACACAGCACTTAGGAATTTTCCCGAACGAAATGGAGCTTTCGCCCTACAACAGCCGTGAAAATATTGAAACAGGCGACAGGTTCTTAATATGCAGCGACGGCGTTACCGATATGATTTCCGACGAAGAAATACGCGGCATAATAATGTCGGCGGATTCTGCGGAAGAAGCGGCGGAGCGGCTTTTGAATACCGCGCTTGACAACGGCGGAAGGGACAACATCACAATAATCCTCGGCGAAATCAACGGAGAAGTTCCCAAAACAAATTTTAATCCGCCGGCGATGAATCAGACCGAACAAACTGCTCCGGCTTACAACACCTCAGCGGATAATCCGCAAATGAGCGCTCCCGGTACCTTTTCTTCGCAGGCTCCGTCATATAACTATGCTCAAAACAGCCCGGCTCCCGGACAAGCCGGCGGAAAAACCGGACGAACTCCGCTAATCATAATTGCGGCGGTGCTTGTTACAATTGCCGTCATTATCAGCGGAATTCTGGTGTTCAGGCTCATCGGCAATTCAGGCGGCGAAGCTCAGCCGGCTGCCGCGGCTCCGTCCTCAACGCAATCTCAAAGCAGCACTTCGGCATACAGCAAACAGCTTGATGATATTATGGATAAGTTTTCGAAGGCAGCGGATGATGTCAACGGAATCATTGTAGATATTACCGGAGAAACGCCGCCTGCCGCGGAAGCAACAACGCCTGTTACCGAAGATAATAATGTAGAAGAAAACGATTATCAAAACGAATACTAAAGGCAATAATTAAAAGAGTCAGTAATTGTATGGGGCAGAGGAGAGATTCTTTTGTATGATATAGGAAGCGTCTGGAAAGACTGGAAGATAATCAGGCTTATCGGCGAGGGCAGCTTCGGCAAGGTTTACGAAATCGAAAGAAACCGGTTTGGAATCGAAGAACACAGCGCTATGAAGGTAGTCAAGATACCAAACTCAACCGCCGAAATTCAAAGCCTGAAAAGCGAGGGAATGGATTCGGGCAGTCTTAAAGAGTATTATATGGGACTGGTCGAGGATTTTTCTCAGGAAATAGCCCTTATGGTAAAACTCAAAAGCAACCCGGGAATCGTAGAGTGCGAGGATTATTCCGTTATTGAGCACAAGGATGATTTCGGCTGGGACATAATAATCCGTATGGAGCTGTTAACTCCGCTTTCAAAGGTGCTCGCAGCGCGCGAGCTGACCGAAGGCGAGGTAATCGACCTCGGAATCAGCCTTTGCGACGCGCTTTCGGTTTGCCACCAAAATAAAATAATACACCGCGATATAAAAATCGACAATATTTTTGTCACCGACACAGGCTTCTATAAGCTGGGCGACTTCGGTGTTGCCAGAACAATCGACAAAACCGCCGCGGGGCTTTCAAAAAAAGGCACCTACACCTATATGGCGCCCGAGGTTTACAAGGGCGAGGAATACGGCAGCAGAGCCGACATCTATTCCCTCGGAATGGTAATGTACAGGCTTCTTAACCATAACCGCGAACCGTTTTTGCCAATGCCTCCGGTTAATGTAAAGTACAGCGACAAAAACAACGCGCTTATAAGAAGAATGAGCGGCGAACGCTTTAATCCTCCGTCAAACGCGGGCGGCGCCTTGGCAGGGGTAATAATGAAGGCTTGCGAGTACAGCGCAAACGACCGTTATTTTAACGCGGCGGAATTTAAACAGGCGATTTTGCGTGTGAAGTCAAATCCCGGTTATTCGGAAGAGGTTACACAAACCGCCGCAAGCGGATATCCCGGCTCTCCGGCACAATACTCCGGCGGCAACGCCGTGAATAATCCCCCGGTTCAGCCCTGCGTGCAGATTCCCGGCGTTCAGCCTTATAATGAGGCTCAGGTGAACAACAGCAATCCAAACCCGTGGAACACAGGCGGCGCCTACGGTCCCTACAAGGATAATTATAATTATATGGGGCAGTACGGAAATATACAAAATAACCGTGAATCGAAAACCGGAAACTCAACCGCCGCGATTATTCTCGGCTGGATCGGAATAGTTCTTGAGGTATTGGGCATTGTGGTTACCAAAGCAAACCAATGGGTAAAGCCTCAGGCTATTCTTATTGTAATAATAACGGCAATGCTTGTAACAGCGGCTATGATGGTTATTTTTACTTTCGGAAAAAAGCCAAAAGCGTTATGGATAGTGATGATTATTTCATCCGTCCTTTCTCTTTCGATAGTCAATATAATCGCCTCGTTTATGTTTTACGGCGATGTTTATTCCAACCAAAACCGTCGATAGCATTATAAAAAGCTGCCTTAACGGGCGGCTTTTCAATCAGAGGGATTTTATATGAGAACAGATTTTACCGTCCGCACCAAGCGGCTTACCCTTGTGCCGCTGAGTATGAAATATTTTGACACAACCTGCGGCTACGCGATGAGCGCGGAAAACGCAAGGCTGATGGTATATCTTCCGAATCAAAGCAAAGAAGAAACAGCGGACTTTATAAAAAAAGCCGAGGCGCAGTGGAAGCTCCCTCAGCCCGACGTCTGCGAATTCGCGATGCTGCTTGACGGCAGGCACATCGGCGGAATGACAATGTACTTTGAGGGCGACTACACGCGCGGCGAGCTGGGCTGGATTGTGCACCGCGATTACTGGGGACACGGCTACGCTGTTGAAGCCGCGCAGGGACTGATTGATTTCTTCGCTGAAAAAATGAACCTCAAACGCTTCATAGCTCACTGTGACGCCGAAAACCAAGCGTCTGTCCGGGTAATGGAAAAGCTCGGTATGACCTATGTTGAAACCCACGGCGGACGCTTTAACCGTTCAACCAAAGGCGAGCGGCTCGAAAATCTTTACGAAATCGTTATCGGATAATAAAGCAGAAAACAGGGGGAAGAATATGAATCAGTTTTCACGAACGGAAATTTTACTCGGAGACGAGGCAATGCAAAGACTGAAAAACGCCCGTGTCGCGGTTTTCGGAATAGGAGGAGTAGGCGGCTATGTCGTCGAAGCGCTCGCGCGTTCCGGCATAGGCAGTCTTGACATTATCGACAACGACACTGTAGCTCTGTCAAACCTTAACAGGCAAATTATCGCAACTCACAGCACGCTCGGAATGTACAAAACCGACGCGGCAAAGCAGAGAATCCGCGACATCAATCCCGACTGTGTTGTCACGGCGTACAACATCTTTTTTATGCCCGAAACCGAAAGTGAATTTGACTTTTCACAATATGACTATGTGGTTGACGCTATCGACACCGTAAAGGGCAAGCTTGCGCTTGTTGAAAAAGCACAGCAGGCAGGAGTTCCGGTAATCAGCTCAATGGGAGCAGGCAACAAGCTTCATCCCGAGCTTTTCGAGCTTGCCGACATTTACCAAACCTCGGTGTGTCCGCTCGCGCGTGTAATGCGCGCCGAGCTTCGCAAGCGCGGAATAAAAAAGCTAAAGGTGGTTTACTCAAAGGAACCGCCGGTCCGTCCGCTGAAAAAAAGCGGAGAAGAAACCGTGCGGCGCGACATCCCCGGTTCAACGGCGTTTGTGCCGTCCGCCGCCGGGCTGATAATAGCCGGAGAGGTCATAAGAAATATAGCAGGAATAGAATAAAAACACACCTCCGTGGCAAAATAGCCTTGGAGGTGTTTTTATTGAAAAAACGAGGAGCTGTTAAAAATACAGCAAAAAAGATAAAGAAAACAAAGCGCTACAACGGCGTTTACGATCCCGAATACGATCCCTTTGCCGAAGCCGCCCTAATGAATGAAATGACAGGCGCCGTGCCTGCCGCGCCAAAAAGCCGCGGCGAACAGGAAAGCTACGAAAACCTGGCTCAGGGCGTCAACTTTGACGGCGTGTAACAAGCCCCTTCCCAACGCGGAAGGGCTTTTCTATATTATGGTAAACATTCAAGTTTGTTTTGTGCATATTTTCATAAGCGGAAAAGGAAATATTAAAACTGTGTAAAATTTTTCTAAAAAATTACAAAAATGTATTGAACATTGAATTATTTTTTATTATAATAAAAATGGAGTAGGAGGACAACTCCGGTATAGATTAATTTTATATCAGAAAGGAAGTTTTGAAATGCACAAGAAAACTCTCTCAGTGGTGCTCTGTCTGGCAATGCTTCTGTCAATGTTCGCGATGATGCCCGCGAACGCCGCAACAACAGAAGCCGATCCAACAGGTATCCGCACAGTAGAAAGTCCCGACGATTTTTCGTGGGATAACGCGAACGTCTACTTTCTGCTGACCGACCGTTTTTACAACGGCAACACATCAAACGACCACAGCTACGGAAGAACGCTTGACCAAAGCGGCAAGCCTATTTCCGGCTGGAACACATCACCCGGTACCTTCCACGGCGGTGACTTTGCCGGCATAACCAAAAAGCTCGAGGAAGGCTACTTCGACAAGCTCGGCGTTAACGCAATCTGGATTTCCGCTCCCTACGAGCAAATTCACGGCTACGTTACCCCCGGCGGCAACAACGACTTCGCGCACTATTCCTACCACGGCTATTATGTTCTTGACTACACCGAAACCGACGCTAACTTCGGTACAAGACAGGAATTCAAAACCCTGGTTGACACCGCGCACAAGCACGGCGTTCGTGTTGTAATGGACATCGTAATGAACCACGCCGGCTACAACACAATCAAGGATATGATCGAGTTCAACTTCGGTACGTTTAAGAACAAGTCAGCCGCGCAGTCATTCCTTTACAAAATCAACGGCGTAAACTCGCTCCACGATTATGTAAACTACGAATCCTCAGCCTCCGACTGGGGCAGATGGTGGGGCTCAAGCTGGGTAAGAAGCGGACTCCCCGGATACTCCGAGGACGGCGGCGGAGACCTTACAAGCTGCCTTGCAGGCTTGCCCGACTTCCGCACCGAGTCATCAAACCGTGTGTCGGTTCCCACCTTCCTTCAGGAAAAATGGAAGAAAGAGGGCACCTATAACACCAAAATCAGCAAATTCGGAAGCTCCAACACCGTTTCCGACTATATCTCATCATGGCTTGCCGACTGGGTTGAAACCTACGGCGTTGACGGCTTCCGCTGCGACACCGCAAAGCACGTTGAAATGGCTTCATGGAAAAAGCTCAAAACAAAGTGCTCGGCAGCTCTCAAAAAATGGCGTCAAAATAATCCCTCCGCTGTCGGCGCAAGCTGGGACGAGGATTTCTGGATGACAGGCGAAGCCTGGGGACACGGTCTCGGAAAGAGCGATTACTACAACAACGGCTTCGACTCAATGATCAACTTCAGCTTCTCCGGTTCGGGCGTACCCGGCAAGGACGGCATCGGCGGAATCTATCAAAACTACGCTTCATCAATCAACAACGACCAAAACTTTAACGCGCTTACATACATCTCGTCGCACGACTCCAACCTCGCAAAGGGCAGAGCCGATATGTTCTGGCAGGGCTCGGCGTTCCAGCTTATGCCCGGCGCAATCCAGCCCTACTACGGCGACGAATCGGGCAGAGACTTTGCCTCCGGAGTAAGCTTTGACGGCGACGGCGGTTCCGGTCACTCGCTGCGAAGCGACATGAACTGGAACAGTATGAACACGGCGCTTCTCACGCACTGGCAAAAGGTCGGCACCTTCCGTAAAAATCACGTGGCTGTCGGCGCGGGTCAGCACGCCACCGTTTCGGCGTCGTCCGGCTACGCGTTCTCAAGAAGCTATGACGACGGCGTAACCACCGACGGAATCATCGCGGTAATCGGCGCAAACAAGAACACAAGCGTTGAGGTAAACGTTTCCTCAATGTGGGGCAACGGCACAACCGTAACCAACGCCTACGACGGCACAACTGCGGTTGTAGCAAACGGCAAGGTTAAGTTTAACTCGGGCTCACAGGGCACAATCCTTATCGAAGGACCTCAGTCCACAATCAGTATGAGCCTGCGCGGCAACTACTCATTCTACGACAACGAAACCGTAACGGTTTCTCTGCGCGGCGCTGACTACGCAATGGCAAGCATCAACGGCGGCTCACCGTTCCGCGTAACCAACGGTCAGACCTTTGAAATCGGTGACGGCATTGACGTCGGCACAGTGTTCGAGGTAGAAATGACCGCGACAAACAGCGAAGAAACGCTCAAAAAGAGCTTTAGCTTCAAGAAGAAGGATCCCGACGCCGTAGTAAAGGTATACTTTGACAACAGCGGCTACAACTGGGGTACTCCCATCAACGCCTACATCTATGACGAGTCCGGCAGCTCCGTAAAAGAAAACGCGGCATGGCCGGGACAGTCAATGACTCTTGACAGATCCCTCGGACTCTATGTGCTCGAGGTTCCCGACGACCTCACAAACGGCAACGTTATTTTCAGCGGCGGCAACGGAAGATATCCCGGCGAAATGGAAACCGGACTTCCAATCGGCGAGGAAAGCAGAATCCTCCTCGGCGGCAACCAGTGGAAACCTTACGACGGCCAGCAGGGACAGCCTGTAACCCAGCCCGATCCCTCAAGCTCAACAACGGTTTACTTTGACAATTCGTCAAGCAACTTCTCAACACCCACAATTTACTACTGGGCAAGCGGTCAGTCGCAAGGCGGCGTATCATGGCCGGGCGTACCCATGGAGAAGTACAAGGGCAATGTCTACAAGTACACCATTCCCAAGCAGTACAACTGCTGCATATTCAGCAACGGCAACGAGCAGACCAAGACCGGCGACCTCAGTATCCCCGGCAACAATTACATCTATAACAACGGCAGCTGGAGCGCTTATGCCGACGCCGAGGTTCCCACGACCGCAACCACACCCACATCTCCCACAAGCGGCTCGGACGGAGATTCCCTTACAGTGCTCTTGGGCGACGCAAACCTTGACGGCAATGTAACCATTAAGGACGCAACTCTTATTCAGCACCACGCGGCGGCAATCCGCGAGCTCACAGGCGCGGCATACTTCGCAGGCGACGTTAACAAGGACAGCAACGTTAACATCAAGGACGCAACCGCAATCCAGTACTTCATCGCCAGAATCAAAAATTCAAAATCACACTGCGGTGAAACCGATATTTACACGGGCGGCGGCACGGTATCGCCCACTACACCCGTCACACCCACTACACCCACAGAACCCGCAACATCACCTGCCGCGGACACTAACAAGGTTTACTTCAGAAATACCAACAACTGGAGTCCCGTCAGGGCTTATTTCTGGAGCGATTCAAATCAGCAGATGATGAGCTGGCCGGGCAACGAAATGCAGAGCGAGGGCGGAAACGTCTACAGCGCGAAAATCCCCGACGGAGCTACAATGGTAATCTTCACCAAGGGCGACGACAGCGGAAAGACCGCCGACCTGACGCTTCAGGCAGGCAAGATTTACAGCAACGGCAGCTGGAGCGAATACACTCCCGGCGCCGCGCCCGTAAATCCGTCAGGCGATTCCAATAAGGTGTACTTTAAGAACAACGGTAACTGGAGTCCCGTAAAGGCTTACTTCTGGAGTGATTCCAACCTTCAGATGATGAGCTGGCCGGGCAATGATATGACAGACGAGGGCAACGGAATTTTCAGCGCGAATATTCCGGACGGCGCTAACCATGTCATCTTTACAAAGGGAGACGACAGCGGCAAAACGCCCGACCTTGATTTGCAGGCAGGAATGCTGTACGACAACGGATGGCGAAGCCTGTAATTAAAATTTAACAATCAACGCCGGAAAAACAGTTTGTTTGTCAAACGCTGTTTTCCGGCGTTTTTTGCATTGTGTTTTTTGCATTGTTATTAATAAAATTAACGAAAACCAACCCCTCATTTAAAAAAACTCTTTACAAAAGGTGCAAAAAGTGTTACAATTTAGAGTAACAAATTGTGTATTAAATTACACAGGCGGCTTTAATTTCCTTGAGCCGCTACATAAAAAAGGAGGACGAATTCCAATGGCAAGACAAATGCAAACAATGGATGGTAACAGCGCTGTCGCTCATGTTTCCTACGCGTTCACAGACGTTGCGGCTATCTATCCTATCACACCTTCTTCCGTTATGGCTGACCTTACCGACCAGTTTTCGGCAAAGGGACAGAAAAACCTTTTCGGAAGAGAAGTTCAGGTAACTGAAATGCAGTCAGAGGGCGGTGCGTCAGGTGCTGTTCACGGCTCACTCGCGGCAGGCGCGCTTACAACTACTTACACAGCTTCACAGGGCTTGCTCCTGATGATTCCCAATATGTACAAAATGGCAGGCGAGCTGCTTCCCAGCGTAATTCACGTTTCAGCCCGTGCGCTCACAAGCCACGCTCTTTCAATTTTCGGCGATCACTCAGACGTATACGCGTGCCGTCAGACCGGTTACGCTATGCTCTGCTCAAACAATCCCCAGGAGTGTATGGATCTCGCCGCTGTTGCCCACCTTACGGCAATCAAGGGCAGAGTTCCCTTCCTTCATTTCTTCGACGGCTTCAGAACTTCTCATGAGATTCAGAAAATTGAAGCCTGGGATTACGCCGACCTCGGCGATATGCTCGACTGGGACGCGGTTGAAGAATTCCGCCGCCGTTCGCTCAACCCCGAGCATCCCGTAACAAGAGGTACCGCTCAGAACGACGATATCTTCTTCCAGGCAAGAGAAGCCTGCAACCCCTACTACGACGCTGTTCCCGAAGTTGTGGTTGAATATATGAACAAGGTTAACGAAAAAATCGGTACAGACTACAAGCCCTTCAACTATTACGGCGCTGCCGACGCGGAGCACGTTATCGTTGCCATGGGTTCGGTTTGCGACTGCGCGGAGGAAGTTGTTGATTACCTCAACGCCGCGGGCGAAAAGGTTGGTCTGTTAAAGGTAAGACTCTACCGTCCGTTCGTTGGTTCTTATATGACAAGCCAGCTTCCCGACACAGTAAAGACCGTTTCGGTACTTGACAGAACAAAAGAACCCGGCTCAATCGGCGAACCCCTGTTCCTCGACGTTCTCGCTGCTCTTAACGACAGCAAGTTCGCCGGCGTTAAGGTTTACGGCGGCAGATACGGCCTTGGTTCAAAGGATACAACACCCGGCGACATCATCGCTGTTTACAGAAACGCTCAGTCCGATGCTCCCAAGAAGAAGTTCACAATCGGCATCGTAGACGACGTTACAAATCTTTCACTTCCCGTTGTTGAGAATCCCGACACAACACCTGCCGGCACTCACAGCTGTAAGTTCTGGGGACTTGGCGCGGACGGTACAGTTGGCGCTAACAAGAACTCCATCAAAATCATCGGCAACCACACCGATATGTACGCTCAGGGCTACTTCGCTTACGACTCCAAAAAGTCAGGCGGTCTTACAGTTTCCCACCTGCGCTTCGGTAACCAGCCGATCAAATCAACCTACTACATTTCTAAGGCTGACTTCGTTGCCTGCCACAATCCTTCATATGTTGACAAGTACGAAATCGTTGAGGATCTTAAAGAAGGCGGTTCATTCCTGCTCAACTGCGCATGGGATGTTGACGAGCTTTCAAAGCGTCTCCCCGGTAAGATGAAGAGAATCCTCGCCGAAAGAAAGATTAACTTCTACACAATCGACGCTATCAAAATCGGTAAGGAAATCGGTCTCGGCGGACGCGTTAATACCGTGCTCCAGTCAGCATTCTTCAAGATTGCCGACATTATTCCTGCCGAGGACGCAAAGCAGTTTATGAAGGACGCTGCCAAGAAGTCCTATATGAAGAAGGGTCAGGCAATCGTAGATATGAACTACGCTGCTATCGACCGCGGTATGGAAGACCTTAAAAAGGTTGAAATTCCTGCCGACTGGGCTAACGCCGCTGATGACGCCGTTGCCGACAAGGCAGAGGGCGAAGGCGCTCTCGTTGAGTATGTAAACGGCATCCTCAAGCCCGTTAACTCCTACAAGGGCAACAAGCTCCCCGTTTCCGCGTTCAAGGATCACATCGACGGCACCTGCCCCAACGGTTCTTCCGCTTTTGAAAAGAGAGGAATCGCCGTTGACGTTCCCGAATGGCAGTCACAGAATTGTATCCAGTGTAACCGCTGCGCAATTGTTTGTCCTCACGCTGTAATCCGTCCTGTTCCCATGACAGACGCCGAGCTTGAGGCTGCTCCCGAAGGAACAACAGGTATCCCGATGATCGGTCTCAAGGAACTCAAGTTCGCTATGACCGTTTCAACCCTCGACTGCACAGGCTGCGGCGCTTGCGCTCAGGTTTGCCCGGGCAAGAAGGGCGAAAAGGCTCTTGTTATGAAGCCCATCGACACCCAAAGACCTATGCAGGCAGTATTCGATTACGGTCTCACACTTGACGAGAAGCCCGAAGTTGCCGACAAGTTCAAGTTCACTACAGTTAAGGGCAGCCAGTTCAAGCAGCCCCTCCTCGAGTTCTCGGGCGCGTGCGCAGGCTGCGGCGAAACTCCTTACGCTAAGCTTGTTACCCAGCTCTTCGGTGACAGAATGTTCATCGCTAACGCAACAGGTTGTTCTTCAATCTGGGGTGCTTCGGCTCCTGCTACTCCTTACACAACCAACAAGAAGGGCTTCGGTCCTGCTTGGCAGAACTCGCTGTTTGAAGACAACGCCGAGTTCGGCTTCGGTATGGCTCTCGGTCAGAACGCAATCCGCAACAGACTTGCAGGCTATGTAACCGAAATTATGGAAGCTACCGACAACGCAGACCTCAAGGCTGCTTGCGAAGGCTACCTCAACACAATCACCGACTCCACATCCTCACGTCCCGCAACCGACGCTCTTATCGCTGAGCTCGAAAAGGCTGTTGACGACGCTAAGGTTGGCGAACTCGCAAAGAAAACTCTCGTTGACAAGGACGAGCTTGCCAAGAAGTCAATGTGGATCTTCGGCGGCGACGGCTGGGCTTACGACATCGGCTTCGGCGGTCTTGACCACGTTATCGCTTCCGGCGAAAATGTAAACATCCTCGTATTCGACACCGAGGTTTACTCAAATACAGGCGGTCAGTCATCAAAGGCTACCCCGATCGGCTCTGTTGCTCAGTTCGCTGCAGCAGGTAAGGCTGTTAAGAAGAAAGACCTTGCGGCAATCGCAATGAGCTACGGCTATGTATACACCGCTCAGGTTGCAATGGGCGCCGACAACAACCAGGTTCTCAAGGCTCTTGTTGAGGCTGAAAGCTACAACGGACCTTCACTTGTAATCTGCTACGCTCCCTGTATCAACCACGGCATCAAGGGCGGTATGGGCATCGCTCAGCTCGAAGAGAAAAAGGCTGTTGACGCAGGCTACTGGAACCTCTTCCGCTATGATCCGCGCCGTGCCGACGAAGGCAAGAATCCCTTCCAGCTTGACTCCAAGGCTCCCACAGCTTCTTACCGTGACTTCATTATGGGCGAGGTTCGTTACAACGCTCTCACACGTTCCTTCCCCGAAAGAGCCGAGAAGCTCTTCACAGAGGCGGAAAAGATTGCCGAAAACAAGTTTGCTCACCTCGAAAGACTCGCAAGCTTCGACGACGCCACCTGATAAACAAAAGCATAATAAATTTGAGGACGGATTCATCTCCGTCCTCTTTTTATGCTCAAACGCTAATCCCAAAGGTATTGACAAACTAAATCGTTGGTCGTATAATTAGGTTAAACGTTTTACTTAATTTAACCTAAGGAGCAAATCTTGTTATGACAATAAAGCAAATCGCCGAAAAAGCCGGAGTAAGCGTTGCCTCGGTTTCAAATGTTATTAACGGCAACTTTCACAAGGTGTCAAACGAAACACGCGCGAAAATCGAGAGAATAATCAGAGAAACCGACTACAAGCCAAACGCCGTGGCGCGCAGTCTTGCCACTCAGGAAAGCAGAATTGTCGCGCTTGTAATTCCAAACATCGGCGATTATTTTACCTTTAACTCAAACCCGTATTACGCCGAGCTGATTGCCGAGGTCGAAAAATACGTCCGCGCCCATGATTACTGCCTTATGATTCGCTGTATTGAGCGCTGCCGCGATATTGTTCCGCTGCTTTCGTCGTGGAACGTTGACGGTGCTTTTTTTGCCGGTGCTTCAACCGGAGAAATCCGCGAGGTGCGCAAAAACTTAAAGTGCCCTGCCGTGTTTATTGACTCCTACTGCAAGGACGAAGGCGTTGCGTGCGTGGGCATCGACGATTACAGAGGCGGCTTTTTGGCGGCGCAGCACCTGCTTAACAACGGTCACCGCAACATTGCCTTTGCCGCGCCTGCTTTCGGCAGCGAGGGTGTAATTTGGGAGCGCTTTTGCGGCTTTCGCGACGCCTGCCGCGAGAAGGGGCTGGAGCTTGAAAAAGGCGATATTTTCGAGGTCGATTCAATTGAGAGCAACAGCATTGTTGCCGGAAATGATATTGCGCTGTCCTCAAAAAAATTTACGGCTGTTGGAGTTATGTCGGATGTTTCCGCCTGCGGAATTATTGACGGCTTGCGTCAGTGCGGCCTGAGCGTTCCGCAGGATATTTCCGTAATCGGCTTTGACAATCTTCCGATTTGTTCGCTGTCCGTACCAAAGCTGACTACAATTTCGCAGGATATTGAAACCAAGGCGCGAAAATCGGGCGACTTGCTTTTTAAGATGATGAAGGAAAAGACAGAGCTTACTGTTTTTGAGAAAAGTCCCGTGAAGCTTGTTGAGCGCGATTCCGTGCGCAAAATTCAATAATATACAGCTTTTTACAATATTCGCGGCGTTTCTGCGCCGCTTTTTTTCTTGCTTATATAAAGTTAAACGATTTACTAAAATACGCGATTCAAAAGCTTGACTTATTGCATAAATATTTGATGAAATTTTGTTAAAACTCACCTAAGTTGAAATTTTTTTGAAATTATATTGACATTTCGGATTAATAGTAGTAGAATCAAGTTAAACGGTTAACCAATAATAAACCGAGAGGAGCTATGAAGATGAAAAAGGGATTAAAAAGGATAGGCGTTTCGGCGGTATCCGCGGCGATTATTCTCGCTCAAACATTAACAGGGGGGATTTCCGCAATGGCTGCCGAAGCAAACACCGGCGCGCAGATAAACGAAAAAGGACTTTCACAAACGGTTGAGGGCGGCGCTATTCTGCACTGCTGGTGCTGGAACTTCAACACAATTAAGGAAAACATTCCCGAAATTGCGGCGGCAGGCTTTTCGGCGATTCAGACATCGCCGGTTTGCGAAGTAAACAACGGCGGCGACGGCTCGCTTACAATCAGTGGCGGCGACAACTGGTGGTGGCATTATCAGCCCACCGATTACAAAATCGGAAACTATCAGTTCGGCACCAAGGAGGAGTTCAAGGCGATGTGCGACACCGCGCATCAGTACGGAATCAAGGTTATCGTTGATTCTGTATTGAACCACACCACGGCTTACTACGACAAAATTTCGGACAGCATTAAGAACCTGCCCGGCGGAGCTTTTCATCCCATGGGCGACGAGAGAGAGCCCGGTCAGAACTGGTCGGAGGTTGACCGTTACGAGGAAACGCAGTATGACCTGAGCGGACTTTACGAGCTGAACACGCAGAACAAGGCTGTTCAAAATTATATTCTTGACTTTTTGAAGGATTGTGTTGAAAACGGCGCGGACGGCTTCCGTTATGACGCGGCAAAGCTTATTGAGCTTCCCGACGATACGTCTGAAAAATACGGCAGCGACTTCGCAAGCGACTTTTGGCCGACAATTCTTCAAAACGGTTCGTCGTTCCAGTACGGCGAGGTTTTGCAGGAGGGCGGCAGACACACCTATAAAAAAGATTCTCAGGGTTACGACGACAACGACAGCAGCCGTCTTTACGCTTACCACATCCAGACTTACACCGACAAGGACGGCAAAACCCATAATATGAACACAACAAATTCATACACGGGCTTTAGAATCCGCGACGCAATCGCCAATAAAAATCTTGACGCGGACTTTATTACCGACGCTTTGCTGCCCTCGGGCGCAAAGGCGGATCAAACCGTAACATGGGTTGAATCTCACGACAACTACTGCAACGACGCTTCTTATAAAGAGCTTACCGAAACCCAGCAGGTAATTCAGGCTTGGGCGGCAATCGCGGCAAGAAAAGACGGCACACCGCTGTTCTTTGACCGTCCCAATAACAGTACCTCGTCTAACCCGTGGGGCGACAACAAAATAGGACCTGCCGGCAGCGATATGTTTAAGAATCCTCAGGTTGTCGCGGTTAACTTCTTCCGCAACGAAATGGGCGATTCCCCTCAGACCGCGAAAAATTCCGTCGAGGGTAACAATCAGGTTGTAATGATTGAGCGCGGCGACAAAAACAAGGGCGCTGTAATCATAAACGCAAGCGACAGTGACGTAACAATCAACACCGCTACTGAAATGGCTGACGGCGAATACACAGATCAGGCGTTTAAGGGAAGCTTTAGCGTAAGCGGCGGAATTCTTTCCGGTACCGTTAAGGCAGGCAAGGTTGCTGTTGTGTATAATTCTGAAATCAGCGAGGACAGCAAAGAGGTATTCAAGCCCGCCGTTAACCTTTCGGCAGCGTCCGGATATTTCCTGACCGACACCCTCACCGTTGACGCAACCGTTCGCAGCTGTGACCACGCCGAATACACCCTTGTTATCAACGGCAACGCGGAAGCAGCGGAAACCAAGGCGGTTAAAAGCGGCGACTCGATTATAATCGAGGGCTTGAACAGCAACGAAAAAGCAAGCCTGACTCTTACAGGCTACGACAGCGAAAACAACGAGCTTTGCTCGGTAACCCGCGAATACACAAGGTGGGTTAAGCTGGACAACACCGTTGTGTATCTTGAGCAGGAGGCGCAGCCCGACTGGAACCAGTGTTACACCTACATTTGGGGCACATCCGAAAACGCGAGCTGGCCGGGGGTTAAGATGGAAAAAACCGCGCAGGGCTTGTTCCGTTATGTGCTTCCGTATCAGTATGAGCTGGAGGGCAGCCTCGGCAACGTTATCTTTAACAACGGCAGCGGAAAACAGTTTGACGCAGGACAAATAAAGCCCGGTCAGCAGATGGTTTACACCGCAAGCGGACAGTGGAAGGCTTATTCCGAGGAAGAATACTCAAAGCCGTCGGTTTCTTTGTCGAAGAAAACAGGTTATCTGCTTACAAGCGACGCGGATATAACGGCATATGTTAAAAACTGCGACCACGCGGAATATACGGTAGTTGTTAACGGCGACGCGGAAAGCGCGGTTTCGGGAACAGTTGCATACGGCGATAAAATCGCGCTGAGCATAGGTCACCTTGACAAAGCGGTCGTAACCCTGACAGGCTACGACGAAAGCAACAACCAGCTCGCGAAAACAGCCGCGACCTACACAGGCTGGGAAAAGCAGAACAACACCGTAATTTATATGGATCAGGCGGCAAAGCCCGACTGGAAAACCTGCTGCGCTTATGTTTGGGGTTCGGCTCAGAACGCCAACTGGCCGGGCGTAGAGATGGAAAAGCTCGGCAACGGTGTTTACAAGCTTGTGCTTCCGTATGAGTATGAGATTGCAAGCGCTTACGGAAACGTAATCTTCAACAACGGCAGCGGTCAGCAGTTTGACGCGGGACAAATAAAGCCCGGTCAAAAGATGATTTACACCGCCGACGGAAAATGGGTTGCCTATGAGGAACCAAAAACTCT
>ONLA01000047.1 GCA_900318495.1 uncultured Eubacteriales bacterium | reverse complement strand
CCAATCTTTGCGGTCTATTTTCCGCAATACTGCGTTGTCGTCCTTGCAAGGCGCCAGCCTTGCCGCGTCCTTCGCCTTGTCTTGCGAAAAATATCCTCGAAAAATATAAGTCTACTTTCTATCAGGAATTAGTATAAGCGGACAAAAATATTAGGGATACCGAAAAGGTATCCCTAATATTTTGACCCGCCCGAAGTACATATGCTTATGCCAAAACTATAATATCGCCGGTTGTTTTCACATTCTTAGGGAAAAGTTATCATCTGCTCGCCGGGCTAAAAACAGTCCCCCGGACTGTTTTCTTAACGCCCGTTCAAATCCCTTCGGATACTAAGCGGACAAAAATTTTAGAGATACCCAAAAGGTATCCCTAAAATTTTGGCCCGCCCGAAGGGATTTGAACCCCCGCTCTCCGGAATCGGAATCCGTTGCGTTATCCAGCTGCGCCACGGGCGGAAATATCTACCGTTTTATTATACTATATCACGGAGCTTTTAGCAAGCATAAATTTTCTATTCAAGATTTACATTGATTTTTACACTGAACTCGCCCTTGTTTACGCTGGCAAATTCCTTGCAAATCGCGCAGAAATTTCCGTTGTTGTCATAAAACAGGCTGCTGTTTTCTATATTTTCATCGCTGAGTGTTTTTTCGTAATTAATATAATAGTCGTTTTTAAGGTCGTCGTACTTGAATTTTGAAACATAATCGTTTTCAAGCGAGCTTTTTACTGCCGCGGTAATTTCGCCGTAGTCTCTTTTCATATACGCGGCGAAATCCTTGTTGCCGAGCCTTTTGCTTTTTTCGACGTTGTAGTTATACACGCTGTAATCAACCGTGTGGTCGGCGGAGGTGCGTGTAATCACTATTGACAGAACAATGTCGTTTAAGTAGCTTTCATAGCTGATTTCGCTCACGCTAAGGTTTTTTCCGCTGTCAATTTCGTTCTGCGCCGTGTCAAAATCCTTTTCGTATTTTTTTATAATTTCACTGTTGATTTCTTCGGCGTCCTTCGCTCCTGTGGTGAGCTTTGGAATTTTATATACCGCCTTTTCGGACAAGCCGGATTTTTCCCCGTGCTCAAAGCTTTCTTCCTTTGCGGCTTTTACATACTTTTCCGCTCCGTTGTATTCGGGTTCAACAGCCTCGGTCGGAGGGTCGGTGACAATCTGATAATACTCCTGCCGCAGGCTTTCCTGCGCGGAGCAGGAGCAAAACGCGGCACACAGCAAAAGCGCTGCCGTAATAATTCTTATCTTCATATACGCTCCCAAATTATGGTTTAACAATCTTTATTTCATCAAATTCCGCGGGAATAATTCCGAGCTTTCCGAGCTCGTCGAGACATTCGTTATAAGCGTCAAGCGTTTTAAGAGCTTCGGGACTGTGCGCGTCAAAGCCGAGCACGGCTTTGTTGCCGGTTTCGGCGGCAATTTTCCAGAATTCGGGGTTAGGGTAACACTTGCGGTTTGTGTGTCCCAAAATATTGTACTCAAGCGGAATGTCATGCTTTTTGGCGTAAAGGCAAAGCTCGCGAACCTTTTGCCTGTAATAATCCGGGCTTCCGCTGTAGTTGACGGTGTCGGGGTGCGCGATATATGTAAACTTGCCTGTTTCAAGCCCTTCAATAACCTGGCTTACATAGCTTGCGAGAAAATCCTCGCCCCGTTCGCCGCGCGGAGTATAATAGCTTTGCTCGTCATACTCATTGCCGACAAAATGCTGCCCCATAATCATATAGTCAAATTCAAACGGCTCAATAAACTCAATGAGCCTGTGAAACATTTGCGGATAATACTCGGTTTCAAAGCCGAGCAAAATCTTTATATCCTTTTCATATTCCTTTTGCAGGCTTCGCACGCTGTTAACGTAATCCTCACACAGCTCCGGACGCATACGGAAATGGCTGTAGTAATCGGTAACCGGGAAAAACTGGGGACAGTGGTCGGCGAATCCGAGAACCTTTATGCCCGATTTAACAGCCGCTTCAACGTATTCTCTGTCGCTGCCCGAGGCGTGGTTGCATCTGTAGGTATGAGTATGTAAGTTAAAAATCATAAAAATTCACCGTGTTTTTTCTTAGATAAATTCATTATAATACAAAATGTCGCAAAATGCAAATAAACTACTTTACCTTTGCCGAATTATGCGTTATAATATAGAAAAAAGTTACTATAATGGTTATGAGTAAGCTTTAACAGGGAGATTGTATGAAAAAAAGTGAATTAGCTATCATCAACAAACACAACGGTATGAATTGTTGCCAGGCAGTGATTTCCGTTTATGCTGACGAGCTTGGATTTGACCTTGAAACGGTACAAAAGCTCGGCGCCGCGTTCGGAATGGGTATGGGCAATATGAGCGGAAACTGCGGCGCTCTCGTGGGAGCGCAGATGGTGCTCGGTATGAAGGAATTTACCGGCAGACCTATCGCCGCAAAATCCCGGAGCGTCTACGCTCAGTTCGCGGCACGCTGCGGAGCTACTGTCTGCATTGACATCAAGGGTGTGACAACCGGAAGGGTTTTGTGCTCTTGCGACGACTGCGTTCGCAACGCGGTAGAAATCATTGAAGAGATGTCATGAAAACTGCAAACCGCAAGGCTGTCCGGTATCAGGGCAGCCTTGTGTTCTGTAACAGCGCGGCAAAGGCTTTGCCCGGGGCGGAACAGCTTTGATTCTATATGACAAAATGTATAAAAATTACAATGAATATTTGTAGTAAAGGCTACTTGTAAAAAGCTTAACGGCAAATTATAATTAAATTAACAAAAATCAGCCGACTCAACCGCTTCGCTTGTGCGGAGTGCATACAATTTATATGAATTGAAAGGAAAAAGCAAATGGCAATTGATTTAGTACTTGACGGCGCACCTGCCGCCGAAGCCCAGCCCGACACACAGCTTTCGGTTACAACCGAAAGCGTATTAAAGGAGGTTGAAAACCTCACGCCCGAGGAGCAGGCTCAAATCGAGTCGTTTTCCTCAAAAATCGACATACACAAAAGCGAAATTGTAATGAACTACGGCGCAACCATCCAAAAGCAGTCAGCCGCAATCGCAACAAAAACGCTTCAGGATGTAAAAACCAAAAACACCGGCGAAGTAAGCAATCTGCTTATTCAGATGGTCTCGACAATGAACGACCTCGAAGGCGGCAAGGATAACGGCGGTTTTATCTCAAACTTTTTCAAAAAGGTTAAGGGACAGGTTACAACCTACAGGGTTAAGAACGAAAGCGCCGAAAAAACTCTTGAACGCATCGAAAAGCAGCTTGAAGGCCACAAGCTGACCTTGCAGAAGGACATCGCGATGCTCGACGACCTTTATGAAGAAAACTGGCAGACCTTTAAAGCGCTTACGCTTTACATCAAGGCAGCCGAGCTTGCTCTTGACAAGGCGCGCAACGAGGAGCTTCCGGCGCTTTACGCCAAGGCGCAGGAAACGGGACTTCCGGAGGACGCAATGAAGGCGGACGAATTCGCAAAGCAGTGCGACCAGTTTGACAAACAGGTTCACAACCTCAGACTAACGCGTACAAACTGCCTGCAGTCAGCGCCTCAGATTAAGATGATTCAGCACAACGACGAGGATATGGCAATGAAGCTTCAGTCCAGTATTGTGAACACAATGCCGCTGTGGCGCAAAAAAATAGCGATGTCCATTGCCATCAACAACAATCTTGCCGCTGTTGAAGCATCCAACGCGGTTGACGACATCACAAACCGTATGCTCAGAGAGCAGGCGGAGCAATTCCATATGTCGGTTGTAAAGTCTGCCGAAGCTTCACAAAGGAGCATTATCGACGTTGAAACTATCGACTATGTTAACAAGGAAATCACAGGCGCGGTTATGGACTACATTGCGATTGAACAAAAAGGACGTGCCGACAGACAAACCGCTATCGGCGTTATCGCCAATTCCGAACGCGAGCTTGTTCAGGGCGTATTGTCCGCCGCGTCTCAAAAATAATCGCACGAAAGGGTACACGCCAGCATGAAAGCAAGAATAATAAGGATTCTCGGGATATTGCTTATAGCCGCCGGGGCAATCGGCATCACCGTAAGCAATACCGCCTCCTCAAGTTTAATTGTGTCAATCGGCGTAAGAGCCCTTGCTACACTTCATACAATAGCAGGTATTACTCTTGGAGCAGGAGCTGCCGCGCTGATTGGCGGATGTGTTCCTGCCGCCGTTAAATTTATTCAGCAGAGAACAAACGTTAAACTGCTTGAATCATCAAAGGAAAGCGAGCAAAAAACCTTTGACGAATACGCTAAAGACAGCCTGAACCCCGAACGCACACGAATCCGGTTAAATCAGATTTTGAAGAATACGCCGAAGCTCGGCGGACTGGTTTACAGATGTCTTGAGCAAATGGACCGTATGGACAAGTATCAAATCAAGCTGCAAAGCCTGATTGACGCAAACGAGGCGATTTACCTGAACGATACCGTTGCGGTTCTGGATCAAAGCGAAAAAAGAATGTGCCAGAATATGCGCAATATAATTAACAGCTGTATTCTGATTGAAGGTACAGACGAAGATGAATCGTCGCTTGATCAAAGCATTGTTTCAAAATCACTGCAAAACAACGAGGACGAGCTTGAAGCTGTTCAAACCCTTCTTAAATACTCTGTTGCCTACATCAATAATTACAACTGCAACGGAATTAACGACAGAAGCGAGCTTGACGCATGGCTCAAAATTATGAAATCATCAACGGAGGAAAAGTAATGAAAGCCAAAAGAATTTTATCCGCAATTCTTTCCTTAACGCTTTTCGCGTCGGTTGTATCGGGCTGTACAAAATACGAGGACGGCGGCGAAAAGGTGTACACCCGCGATGAAGCTGTCACCGAGCTGGAAGCGTTTAACAAGGAAATTAATGTTGATACGCTTGAAGCTCCGCTTGACATCTACAGCGATGACACATCAAACCGCACGCTTGCCGATATCAACACCTATCCGCTTAAAACCGAGGGCAACGGTGATATCAATATCGAAATCGCGGCGGCTACCGAAATGTCGTCAGACGCTCCCGACGACTGGATGAACGTTGTCGCGAGCCGCTTTAATAAAGAGGAAATGAAAATCGACGGAAAAACCGTAAGCGTATCCGTGCGCAAAATTACCTCGGGTGAAACCCTTACTTATATGACCGAAGGCAATTACAAGCCCGACGTTTATGTTCCGTCGTCCGAAGCCTGGGGCAAAATGCTCTCCGCCAAGGGTGTAACCACAGTTACACTCACCGACAGGCTGCTCGGAAACACCGCCGGTATTCTTATGGAAAAGAAAACCTATGAAACCTACAAGGAAAAATACAAGGAAGTAACGGTGGATAAGGTTTTGGAAGCGGCACTTGCCGGCGACTTAACCTTTGCCTATACCAATCCCTACACCTCCGCTACCGGACTTAACATTCTGTCGGCTATGCTTTACGCGTTCGACAACGATAATCCGCTTTCGGAAAACGCTCAAAAAAAGCTTCTTGATTATCAAAAGCAATCTCCGCCGGTTGCCTACACCACAGGCGTGCTCAGAACCCAGGCTTCAAAGGGCATAATAAAAGCTATGGTTATGGAGGAGCAGGCTTTTCAAAACACACCTGAGCTCAAGGATTATGTTTACACTCCCGCAGGCATACGCCACGACCATCCGGCATATACCTTTGAGTATGTTTCAAAGGAAAAGCAGGAAGCGGCTAAGCTGTTTATAGAGTACTGCAAGAACACGGAGAGCACTAAGCTCGCCGACGAAAAGGGCTTTAACCTTCATAACGATTACAAAAGTCAGAAAAACGGACTTGACGGCAACGGCTATTTGTCCGCTCAGAAAATCTGGAAGCAGAACAAAGACGGCGGTCAGCCGATAATCGCGGTGTTTGTGGCTGATGTTTCGGGCTCAATGGCAGGAAAGGCTATCAATAATTTAAAAGAAAGCCTTATTTCCACCTCGCAGTACATCGGCTCAGACAACTACATAGGCTTGGTGTCATACGCCGACGATGTTCACGTTAATTTGCCGATTGACAAATTTGACGGCACCCAAAGGGCAAAGTTTACGGGCGCGACAAAAGCTCTTGACATTGAGGGCAACACGGCTACATATAACGCTGTTCTTGTAGCGCTGAAAATGATGCTCGACAAGCAAAAGGAAGTGCCGAACGCAAAAATGATGCTGTTTGTGCTTTCAGACGGCGAACAAAACCGCGGCTACAGCCTTGACCGCGTAGCGCCGATTGTGGGCGGACTCAAGGTGCCTGTTTATTCAATCGGTTACAACCTGAACAACGGTTCCAGAGCAAACAACGAGCTGCAAAGGCTGAGCAACATCAACGAGGCAACGCTGATTAACGCCAGCAGCGAGGACCTTGTAAACCAGCTCCGCAACCTGTTTAATGTTCAGCTTTAATTAATACTAAAACAAGCAAACGTATCCCGGGCAGTCAAAGACTGTCCGGGAATTTTTGCGCCGCGATATTGACAAATTCAATTAAATGAACTATAATAAATAATATAATATAGCAGCAAGGAGCTGACGGTTATGATTAAAGGCAGGCTTAGAATAAAACACATATTTTTAATTATTTTCCTGATTTTGCCGCCTGCTTTGTTATTGGCGGCAGGAACGCCGCCTGATTTTAAATCAGAAGACAGCTTAGGGAATATATTGTTGCTGGTATTTGCCCTTTTGCTGCTTCCCGTTTCATCGTTTTTTACAGGACTTTTGCCAAGCCGTAAGCCTGCGGCGTTTATTGCGGAATGCGCGGAGCTTTTGGTTTTTTCCGCGCTTTATGCTTTTAATATGAGAAGCTATATAATTGAATTTGCGGGCACGGTACAGCGCGTACAAAAGGCTTACGGCGCGCAGGTGTTTCCGTTTGAAGCCGAAAACGCCGACTTTGCGCTAATCCATCCGCTGCAGGCAATCGCTGCGTCGGTTGTGCTGTTCTCAGCGGGCTTTGTGTTAAGAATTCTTATCAACAGGGAAAACAACAAAGCGCGTAACGAATCTTAAAATTATGCGTCGGTTATGCGAATTTTGTGTGAAATAAATTGACTTTAAACCTCCGTTTTGATATGATATAATCCGAAGGAAATAGGGGATTATACGAAAACGCAAGGGAGGTAAAAAATGAACTGTCCAAGATGCGGAACCGAAAACACCGAGTCCAACAAATACTGCAAAGCCTGCGGCGAGCTTATATTTGAGGACATTGTTTCCGATTCGGGTAATTACGACGAGGACGGCGCACAGTCTGAAACCACCAGGGAATACGTCAGCCGCAGCGCCGCCGCAACAAGAGCCTTTCGCCCGGTTAAAGACCGGCTTGTAAAAAGAAAACGCCGTACCGAACAGATTAATTCAGACCAGCCCAGAACGGCAATTCCGCGCAGCTATTCCGCTCCGCAAAGGGCTATGAATACTCACGGAGAATCTGCGGCTTATGACTATAACGATAATTTTGACAACAATAAATACGAAAAAACAGGCAGGGCGGAGCGGCAGCAGTATGATTATATGCAGTCGGCGCGCAGACGCAAAAGTGCGGCGAACGTTCCGTACCTTGTGATAACATACTTTACCGCGATTTTTTCGCTGCTGAATTTCGGACTTCCGTTTCTTGACTGGATACGTTTTCGTTACAGCATAGATATGGTGGGCTTTAAGGTTGACGAAAAGTTCAATATTATCGAGATTATACAAAAGCTGTTTACAATAAACGACGCGCGCGAGGTGTTCGGTGATTCATTAAATAATATAATGAGCTGGGACATTGTGCCGGACTTTCTCGGCAAAGGCTACGAAACACTTAACGCCGCGTTCGCGTTCGCGAAAATTGCCGCGCTGATTGTTTTTGTGTTTATGGCGGTTTCGCTTGTGCTGTATTTGATTTTCTTTTTACTCGCTGTTTTTCAGCGCAAAAGCGCAACAGGCTTCGGCATATCGGCGGCAATAATAATGCTGCTTTCCTGCGGCGGCTTTGTTTTTTCGCTGATGTATATTTCGTCGCAGACCGACGGAGCAATCACTCTTGAAAGCGCGCCGTACCAGGCGTTAACGCTTCAGGTTGTAATGGTAATACTTGTGTCGGTAATGTCGGTGCTCAGGGCGCTGTCACGGCGCAGATAAATTTTAATAAGCTACATAGCTCAAAACAGGGGAGACCGTTACCGGCCTCCCCTAAGTGTTGCGATAATATTAAGAATTAAACAAAATTTTGCGGCTGCCGCCGTTGTCGTCTGTTGCTCCGCTTCGCGCGAAAGCGAGAACAGTTACAAACAGCAGGTCAAGGTTTTTCTCGTCTGTATGAATACGGTAAAAGCCCTGAACAGGAATGTTGCCGGCAATTTTATGCTTTTCTTCGTCCTCCTCGTGAACATACCGGCTTGTTGTTTCAACACGCGCTATTTCCTGTCCGTCCCTGAGAATGACATACGAAGGCGCGGGAACCTTGCCGTTGCCGAGTTTTGAATTTACCGTAATGCCGTTGCGCTTCAGGTGCTTCCAAATGTCCTCGCCGTCAATTGTGAAGGTGTAGTGGTTGTCAATCAAAAGCATATTCCAGTCGGTTTCCTCGGCGTGACCGATAAGGTGCGGAGTCACGGTGTTGTTTTCGCGGTCGATAAAATCAAAGCCGAACGGATTCGCCATTGTGAACTTTGTCATCTTTGCCTCATACAGCACATTGCGGTTTTTGTCCTCAATTCTGTGACCGTATTTCGGCGTGCCGGTGTCGGTAATAAAGTACAGCTCGCGGACTTCTCCCTTTTCGGAGGGCGCGTAGGCAATGTCGGCGTTTGCGTTTTTAATCTGCTTAACCGACATATTCTTTTTAATGGTAAGAATAAGTATTACAAGCAGAATAACGCCGCCGGCAATCATAAAATAAATTCCCAATCCGTTCTTGGCGTGAATTTTTGAGGGATCATTCGGATCGTATTTTATCTCAACCGTGCCGCCTTCCTTGTAGGTTGAGCTGTATGAATCAAGCTCCTTAAAGTAATCTTTTCCGTCAACATTATACTTGACCTTGACAATGTACTGCTTGTCGTTTTCTGTGTTCGGATCGGGAACATAGTTGGGATCCTCCGAAATCGAAACAATTGTTGCCTGTGTGGTTACGTATCCTGCCGATTGAATAAAGGTCATCCAAAAGCCTGCGGCAAGAGCGATTATCGCTATTATTGCCGCGGATATTTTCAAACCGGGTCCTTTTACTGAAATCATCTTTTTTACTCCTTTTCTATTTTGATTTAAGCTGAAATGCCTTAAGGCAATACCGCACAATTCAGGTGTGCGGATTGCCTTAACTTTGGTTTTCGCATTTTCCGCAGCGTGTACATCCGTTGCAAACGGGCTTCATTCCGCAGGTTTGGCATTTTTTTCCGAAGTAGGGCTTGTAGCGCTTTTCCTCGGAAATCGGATTCCCGAGCAGATTGGTGAGTTTAAAATTCAGCGGCTTGCCACGGTAACTCAGCCCCGACCTGTAAGCCTGGCTTGACTGCAGTTCGCTGCTTTCAATGCGGTACATCCTGCCGTCCTTTACAAACCTTCTGCCTGTACCGCAAAACACAAACGTCACGCCGTATTCTTCACACTCGTCACGCAGCTGTTTTACCCATTCGTAACGGCACGGACGGGCTCCCAAATAGTTTTCGCCGTCACAGAGTACCTGTTCAATCTGTCCTTCGGGCAGATATTTTTTTATGCTGATTTCCCCGATAAACGGAGCGCACATAATGCCCTTGTGCTTAAAAGGCAGCTCAAGCAAAACGGGAATACGTTCGTCGGCGCGTTTTTGATTTTCGCAGCTTACGTTAAAAAACACGTTTTCCCAGCCGCTTCCCCAGTCATACGGCAGGCATTCGCTCACCCGTTCGGGACGCTTTGTCAGCAGAAAAAATACGACGTCGGGACGCTGACGTATAATGCTCCACGCTTCGTTTCGCCATTCGTCGGCTTCCGCAAGGAAAAAGTCGGAGGTCATACACACCCTAAGCTGTTCGCCGCTTTTAATCTTATACCTGCCGTATTTGTCCTTTGAAAGCGGATAGCGAAAGCCTGACTTTGTGCGGTAAATATCGGCTCCGCTTTTGCCGCGCTGACTGTCCAAAAAGTACATATAGCAGTTTTTGCAGCCCTCGCTGCATTTTTTGCATCCGTGCCACGGGTTCCAGATATCATGTTTCGGGCTGACCTTCGCGTTTATTCTTGCAATAATATACAGGGTTTGATAGAATAGAGAAAAGATTATACTTATATTTATTTGTTAGGAAAATGAACCGTTATGCATTTTGTGAAGGTTAAGGGCGTGCTGTCGCCAAACGGAGGAATGAATTTGTACCGTGGCTGTTCGCACGGCTGTATTTACTGTGATTCGCGCAGTAAATGTTACGGTATGAACCATACGTTTGAGGATATCGAGGTTAAGGAAAACGCGGTTGAATTGCTTGAAAGCGCTTTGCGGCGCAAAAGAAAGCGCTGTATGATCGGCACCGGCGCAATGAGCGACCCGTATATTCCGCTTGAAGCCCGGCTTAATTATACAAGAAAAGCGCTGCTGCTGATTGAAAAATACGGCTTCGGTGTTGCGCTGCAAACAAAATCCGACAGCGTGCTCAGGGATTTGGACGTGTTAAAGCGGATAAACGAAAAAACAAAAGCAGTGGTTCAGATGACTCTGACAACGGCTGATGAAGCTTTGTGCAAAATAATTGAGCCGAACGTTAGCACCGCAAAAGAGCGTTTCGAAGCGCTTAAAAGCTTCCGTGACAACGGAATACCGACGGTTGTATGGCTGTGTCCGGTTTTGCCTTATATTAACGATACAGCCGAAAACATTCGTCAAATTTTGGAAATGTGCGTTGAAGCACGGGTGCGCGGAGTTATTTGCTTTGGTATGGGACTGACCTTGCGCGAAGGAAACCGCGAATATTTTTACCGCCAAATTGACAAAAGCTTCCCGGGACTAAAGGAACGGTACATCCGTGAATTCGGAAATCAATATGTTGTCAACAGTCCGCGAAACGCTGAGCTGATGAGTTTGTTTCACAGCGTGTGCGGGGCAAACGGTATAATGCACGACAACGACCGCATTTTTGAATATATGCACCGTTTTGAGGAAAAAAACGCGCCGCAGCAGCTCAGCTTGTGGTAATGCTGCTTTCAAAAACCTGTTCTATTGCGCTGTTTAATATTTGTTCTGCGCCGTTCCCCGTGATGTCAAGCATTTCGGCTTTAATAAGCCGTGTTTCGGGGATTCCGAAGAAGCTCTTTGCGAGATTTTCAAAATAACCGTAGCTGTAGGCAGGCTCGTACGGACCGCCTGCGGTGGTGACATAGTAAAGCGCCCTTGCCCTGCACAAGCCCACAGGCATTCCGTCATTACCGTATGCCGAAACAATGCCGGTGACATATATGTTTTCGATGTAGGTTTTCAGAGGCGCCGGAAACGATAAGTCCCAGTACGGCGCCGCGATTACAATTTTATCCGCGGCGGCAAACTGCTTGGCAAGGTCAAACATTTTATCGCCGTAATCGCCCTTTTCAATCAGTGAAGTCCGGTAACTGAGGGCTTCGGCGTCAAGCGGACGCAAGTTTAGCCCGTATAGTTTAAGCTCGGTGTATTTGTCGCCGAGCTTTTTTAGTACGGCTTTCGCAAGACGGTTGGTACGCGATTCCGCGCGGACACAGCAGTTGATGTATAATGTCATATCAATACCTCTCAATCATTTGAAGGTTATAATCAGTCATAATAATGTACCTCTTTTAAGGCAATACCGAATTCATATGTGCGGTGTTGCCTTAATATTATTTTACCGTACATAA
>ONLA01000025.1 GCA_900318495.1 uncultured Eubacteriales bacterium | reverse complement strand
ATCAAGGTAAGGCTGACGCCTTGCCGAGATTTTTTGGGCAAGCTGACGGAATAATATTCAAGCAAGCCGTGTGCCTTGAATTGTGCGGTGTTGCCTTAGTATCAGTATTATTTTTCCTTTTCGATTCCGTCGGTTTTGAAGATAAAGTCAACCTTACCGTCGGCGTCGTCTGAAATTCCGCTGTAGGATTTATAGTTTTTGGAAGCGTTCGCTACAGCCTTAACGCGCTCAACAAGCGACTTAATGTCGCCGTCAGCAGCCTTTTTAAGCTTGTCGATTCCCTGTTCCTTGTACTCTTTCATACCTTTATTGAGAGTCATCGAGCCGTCTTTAAGCTGTGTTACGCCGTCAATCAGCGCTCCCGAACCCGACTTAAGGGTAAAGATTCCGTTAACAAGCTCGCTTACACCCGAATCAAGAGTTTTTGCTCCTGAATCAAGGGCTTTAGCGCCTTGGTTCAGCTGTGAAGAACCGCTTTTCAACTCGCCGGCTCCGTCCCTGAGAGAGCTTGTTCCGCTTTTAAGCTGACTTGCGCCGCTGCTGAGACTGCTTGTTCCCTGTTTGAGCTGATCCGCTCCGTTTTTAAGGTCGCCTGTGCCGCTCTTGAGCGTGGCGGTTCCGCCGAGAATATCCTTTGCTCCGGCGTTCGCCTTGTCAACGCCTGCTGTGTATTCAATAATTCCGTTATAGAAGGTGTTGTAGCTGTCAAGCTGAGTCTTTAATGCCTCAAGCGACTTTCGTCCTCCGGTCATCTTGGCAACGCCTTCGGCAATTTGAGTCTTTACTTCTTCGGAATTCATATTTTGCTCGATAAGGGAAGCAATTTGCTCCTCTGTTTTTGAATCAACAGTGCCCTGCATTGCCGTCATATTTGAGCTTACGGCGGACGAAATCTGCGCCTGAGCTTCCTCGGGGATTTGTCCTGCCGCTACGGCAGCGTCGTACTGTTCCGATGTCATAGAATATCCCGCCGCGGCGAGAACTCCCTCGGTCACCTGCTTTCTTACCGCGTTTTCAACACCCTGCCTGATAACGTCCTTTTGGCTGTTCACGGTTGCGGTAACGGTGTTTAGGGCGGTGTTATAGGCATAGTTCTGAGCGTTTTCGCCGCTCATTGAAGCGATAAGCTTGTTTAGTACGGAAGCATAGTTTTCTATTGTCAGCTTTTCTGCCGTTAATCCCGCGGCTGCGATTTGTGTGTCGGCTGTTGAAAGGAAGGTGTTGAACACCTGCTTGGCGCCTGCTTTTAATGTTTCGCTGTTGGATGAAATTGTGTTCAGTCCGCCCGAAAGAGTTGAGATGTAGCCCTGAAGCCGCGCGACACCGCTGTCCACCTGTGCAGCTCCTCCGGCAATCGAACCTGCTCCGTCGTCAACCTGAACCGCGCCGTTTTTAAGACTGTACGCGCCGTTGTCAAGGGTTTGCGCTCCGCTTGAAAGCTCTCCGGCGCCGCTGTCGAGCTGTGAGGCTCCGCCGCTCAGGTTTTCCGTACCGTCTGAAAGAGCGGACGTGCCGTTTTTGATTTGACGTGAGCCTGAGTAAAGCTTGTCGATGCCGTCGATCAGCGTCCCTGATTTATCGAGCAATGTGCTGAGCCCGTCATACAGCTGAGAGGTACCGTCAAGCAGTTTATCTGTAGCGCCGGCAAGCTTGTCGAGCTGACTGTTCAAATCCTTAACCTTTGAGTCAAGCTTTGAGACATCGAGGTCGCTGAAAATATCGTTGGTGGCGACGGTCAGCGTTGTGGCAAGCTCAAAATCCTTTACCTCAGCTGTAATTTCAACATTTGACGGAATGTCAAGCTCGTCGCTTTTAAGCTTCAGGCTGTCCTGCATTCCCGGAACCGCAAAGCCCGCAACATAGGTGTGGCTTCCGTCGTTAATTACTTTTCCGTTAGAAACCTCAACCTTGCTGAATTTTTCGTTATCGAGCATCATTCCGGTGAGCATAACGAAAGGAACATAAATCTTTTCCTTTTTGCCGTTTATTTTTGTTTCCTCAAACTTGCGGTTGGTGTAGTTTATCTTTATTTTGAGCTTTCCGCTTTTTCCGGCAAGCTCCTTGGGGTTCACAGCCTTACCGTCAAGCTCGTAAACAATGCTTACGCCAACGGGAAGCTCGGCTGTGCCGGTACCCTTGTAATAAATGTCTCCGCCGTCCGCGTCCCATTCGCAGGCATTTTTTTCGTCGATTGTAAAGGAATTGTCGCCCTTTACAACTTCAATATCCTTCAGGCTTGACTTATCCTTAATCGTTTTCGCGCCGCCTGTATTTTTAATCCAGTCGCTTACAATCACCTTATCAGGGTTTCCGTTAGCGTCGGCAATTACATAAACCGTTTCTTCCTTGTTATATTTTTTGCTGTCCTTTGCGGCTTTTTCAGCCGTTTTTTTGGTTTCGGGTGTTTTGGCGGCAGCAGTCTTTACAGACGTGCTTTCCGCGCCTGCCGCGTAAGAAGCCGTGCTGACTCCGCTGCACAGAATTGTAAGACTCATTGCGGCGGAAAGCACCTTTGGCAGATTTTTCTTTATATTCATACAATTACCTCCGTATTATTGTTTCTTCTTTGGGCGGAATCCCAAAGTTGTAACCGAAATCACCTTGTCGAACAACATAAACATTGCCGGCAGGAACAAAATAACGCTGAACATACTTATGATTGCGCCTCTTGCCATAAGCGCGCACAGCGAACCAATCATATCGACGTCGGAGTATACAGCTACTCCGACCGTAGCGGCAAACAATCCCATTGCGCTGACAACAATTGACGGTATCGAGGTTTCGAGCGCGGTGACAACCGCGGTACGCTTATCATTGCCGAGCGAACGCTCCTTTTTGTAGCGCGTTGTCATCAAAATCGCGTAGTCAACCGTCGCGCCGAGCTGGATTGTGCTTATGCATATCGGCGCGATAAACGGAAGCGAGTCGCCCATAAAATGAGGAATTCCGAGGTTGATGAATATAGCGAGCTCGATTACCGCGACCAGAATTACCGGCAGGGTTATGCTCTTTTCGACAATCATTATTATTATGAAGATTGCCGCGATTGATATCGCGTTTACCGTAGCGAAGTCAACCGACGTTATATTAATCAGGTCGTTTGTGCAGGCGGCTTCGCCCACAAGCAAACCGTCTTTGTCATACTTCTTAATTATTTCGTTTAGCTGAGAAACCTGCCTGCCCATTTCTTCGGACGCGGTAGTGTATTCCGAGCTGAGTATCAGCATTTCCCAGCGGTCGCTCTTGAACACCTTTTCCACCGATTCCGGAACAAGCTCCTCGGGAACCATAGGTCCCACAACACTTTCAAGTCCCAGCGCAAACTTAATTCCGTCAACGTTTTTCATTTCTTCCGTCAGATTGCGGACGTCCTTTGAGCTTAGCTTTGAATTAACAAGCACCATATGGGTGTTTGACATATTAAACTCATCTTTAAGCTTTGTGTTTGCAACAACGTTTGCCATATCGCGCGGAAGGCTTTTTGAAATATCGTAATAAACCTCGTTGTTTGTTTGCGAATAACCGTAATAGGCGGGCACGGCGAGCGCGCCGAAAAGTATTATAAACACAGGGAAGATTTTAACCAGTCCGCCCGCAAGCTTTTTGGGTTGAGGAATGAGCGAACGGTGCATTGTTTTGGAAAGCGGCTTGTCGAGCACCAAAATCATCGACGGCAAAATTGTTACGCAGCCGATTACGCCGAGCAGCACGCCCTTTGCCATAACAATACCGAGGTCTCTGCCAAGCGTGAAGGTCATAAAGCACAGCGCGATAAATCCGGCGATTGTGGTAATTGAACTTCCGACAACCGAGGTGACGGTTTCCTTGATAGCCACAGCCATAGCCTCTTTGTTATCGGAGCACAGCTTCTTTTGTTCGCCGTAGCTGTGCCACAGAAAAATCGAGTAGTCCATTGTAACGGCAAGCTGCAGCACCGCCGAAAGCGCCTTTGTGATGTATGAAATTTCGCCCAAAAAATAGTTCGAGCCGAGGTTCATAAGTATCGCCATACCGATGCTGGCAAGAAAAACAAACGGGATAATCCAGTTGTCCATAAACAGCATCATTGCGACAACCGCAAGCACAACGGCTATTGCCACATAAATTGTTTCCTCAGCCTCGCACAGGTCGCGAAGGTCGGTTACCATAGCCGAAATGCCCGAAACAAGACAGCTTTCGCCTGCAATTCCGCGGATTTTGGTAATCGCGTCCATTGTTTCGTCAGAGGAGCTTGAGGTGTCAAAAAACACCGCCATAAGCGTTGAATCGCCCGAATTGAAGACATCGTATATTTTATCGGGCAAAAGCTCCTTTGGTATCGAATCGTCGGCAATGTCGCTGTAGTTCAGCACCGTTGCCACATGGTCAACCTTTTTGATTTTTTCAGAGGCTTCTCTCATTGTTTTATCGTCGGCGTTTTCAAAAATCAGGAATGAAAACGCCCCCTTGTTGAAGTCCTCGAGCATATATTCCTGTCCCTTTACCGTGTCAAGACTGTCAGGCAGATAATTCAGCATATCGTAGTTGACACGCGTAAAAATCATTCCCAGCACCGACGGAACAAGCAGCGCAAGCGAAATTATCAGAATTACTGCACGGAATTTTACAACCGATTTTCCGAGTTTCATGCGGCTATCCTCTCCTTTTCTTATAATAAGCTATAATTCATTTTAGTTATTTCAAAGAAAAAAATAAACAGACACATAAAATGCCGTGACGAAAATTCAGACACTCGGACGCATTTGTCTATCTGGTTAGCTTAGACTAACCGAAAGACTTTAATCAGGACGGATTGCTCCGTCCGTTAATTATTTATTAATATTATTCGTCGCCGGTTTTGCGGCAACGGCTGAGCGCAAGCTCGGTGGTACCCTCAAAAAGCTCGCACAAGCGCTTGATTTTGCCGGCCAAATCATATTTCATTCCGTCTGACAGCCACTCAACCACAAAGCCAATAAGCAAGCTTTTGTAATACATAACAACCGCTTCCTTGTCCTCGGGGTTTATATTTTGATAGCCATCGGTCAGCTTGTCAAAAAACTCGCTTACAGTGCGCTGAGCCACCCTGCTCATATAGCGGTCGAACAAATCGCGGCTTGCCGAATTGTGAATGTGAAGCATTGCGGTTTTGTTTTGAAGCGCAAAATCAATGGCTTCGAGGATGCTGTCATAAATATTCTCGGAATTAATCTGCTTGTTCACAAGCTCGTCAACCTGGTCGTTAAAAATTTCCTCTATCAAAGAAGGAATATCGTCAAAATGATAATAAAAAGAATTACGGTTTATTCCGCAGTCCTCGACAATCTCCTTAACGGTAATTTTATTAACCTGCTTTTGGTTAAGAAGCTTCATAAACGATTTTTTGATTGCGTCCTTTGTGAGTGAAGTCATGGCTCACCTCAACGGTAGTAATGTATTATGCCGATACCGCGCCGAATTAAGGTAATACCGCAAATTCAGGTGTGCCCCTCAAATTGTGCGGCGCTGACTTAAAGCGCGGACGAAATATTGCCTTTACTGATTATAACACAAAGCAAAAAATTTTTCAAGCAAAAAAGGGACGGAAAACCGCCCCCTCATTTAGCGTAATTAATTACTGATGATCCTCGATATAAGAAACAAGAGCGCCTACAGTCTTGATGTTTTCGATTTCCTCGTCAGGAACCTCAACCTCGAACTCATCCTCTATTGACATAAGAAGGTCAACAACGTCCAGTGAATCAGCGCCGAGATCCTCCTGAAGGTCTGTATCAACGGTAATCTTATCTTCTTCAACGTCAAACTGCTCGGCAAGAATAGCCTTTACTTTTTCTAATACCATTATAATTCCTCCCTAAATATTTTGTACCCTATCTAAAGTTATAGACAAAAGCACTGGTTTTATGCTACAATGGTTTGGAACAAACCTGTGTTTGTTACTATTCAATATTATTGTTATTTTGCTGCTTTGTCAATATGTAATTCAAAAATTTTTTAAAAAATTTAGATTTTGCATAAATAATTCAGTTTTATGCAAAAATCAATAGGTGAAATGCAGAAAATTAAGCTTACGGGGGTAGTTTTATGAGTAAAAAACATTACGCGGTAATAGGTCATCCTATCGGTCACACAATGTCGCCTTTCATTCACAAAAGGCTTTTTGAGCTTTCGGGCGTTGACGCCGAATACACGGCGATTGACATTGCGCCCGAAAACCTCGCGGCAGAGTATTCCGAAACACTGAAAAAGCTTGACGGCTACAACATTACGATTCCGCACAAGCAGAGTATTATCAAGCTTATCGACGAAACCGACGAAAAGGCAAAAATGTACGGCAGCGTCAACACCGTGCTTAACAGCGACGGCAAGGCAAAGGGCTTTACAACCGATCCCGACGGCTTTATCAGGGCAATTGAAGCGGCAGGTATTACGCTCGGCGGCAGGATTATGATTTTGGGCTGCGGCGGCGTCGCAAGAACAATGGCTTATGAAATCGCGCTGAGAGGGCTTGAGTTTGAGTTTGCCGTAAGGCGGCAGGACGTTGGACAGGCAGGGCTTTTGTGTCTTGACATCACAAGAAAAATCCCCGGCGCCAAAGTAAGCTTCGGCTTGATTGACCAGATTATCGGCAACGTTGACGTACTTATTAACGCCACTCCGATAGGAATGTATCCTAACGTTGACGAACAGCCGGTTCACAACTGCGCCATAGGAAGGTGCAAAAGTGTTTTCGACGCTGTTTACAATCCGCTTGAAACCGTGCTTGTAAAGCGCGCGCGCGCAAACGGCTCGGTTGCCGAGGGCGGAATGAGTATGCTTGTTTGGCAGGCTGTGGTGTCGCATCAGCACTGGGACGGATCGGTGTATGACAAGGCAGACATAGACAGGCTTTGCCTTGACGCGGCCAAAGAGCTTGCCGCCAAATAAGAGGGGTTTGTTATGAACAATATTGTTTTATGCGGCTTTATGGGGTGCGGCAAATCCACCGTAGGCAAAAACCTCGCGCGAAAAACAGGCAGAAAATTTGTTGATATGGACGCGTACATCGAAAAAAAACAGGAAATGACCGTGTCCGAAATATTTGAAAAATACGGCGAGGAAGGTTTTCGCGATATTGAGCACGAGGTGTGCAGGGAGCTTGCCGGTATGAGCAACCTTGTAATTGCCTCGGGCGGCGGAGCATTCACCTTTGAGCGCAACGTGAAAGTATTTAAGGGTGTTGACACAATTGTTTTTCTTGACGTATCTCTCGACATAATTAAGCAAAGGCTTAAAAACGATACGCGCCGTCCGCTTTTACAGCGTCCCGACAAGGACAGGGTTATGGAGGAGCTTTACAACAAACGGCTTCCGGTTTACCGCGGAGCCGCCGATATTGTTGTTAAAGGGGAAAACACACCGCTGAAAACCGCGTTCGCGGTAATTAACGCGGTAAAGCTTAAATAATGTACATTAAAACAAAATTAGATATTGACTGCGTCGCTTTAAAGTGCTAAAATAATTTACAATCTACATTAGGGGGTATATTGTATGATTATTGTATTAAAACCGCAGATTGCGCCAGAGGAAATCACAAAATTCACAGACCACCTCAAGGCGGACTACGAAGTAAAGGTCAACCGCTGGGACGGTATTCATTCCACTGTTTTGGGACTGATTGGCGACACCACCAAGGTTGACATCGAGTACATTGACGCTCAGGAAATTGTCGAAAGTGTCAAGCGCGTTCAGGAGCCGTACAAAAAGGCTAACCGCAAGTTTCATCCCGAAAACACTGTCATAAGAATTAACGACAGTGTTTCAATCGGCGACGGAAGCCTGCACATTATGGCAGGTCCGTGTTCGGTTGAAAGTGAGGAACAAATTACAGGCATTGCCAAAAGCGTTCAGGCTTCGGGAGCTACGCTGCTCAGGGGCGGCGCGTTTAAGCCGCGAACCTCGCCTTACGCCTTTCAGGGTCTGAAAGCTGAGGGACTTGACCTGCTGAAAACCGCAAGAAAGGAAACAGGACTTCCGATTGTTACCGAAATAATGAGGGTTTCGCATATTGATATGTTCGAAAACGTTGACATTATTCAGGTCGGCGCGCGCAATATGCAAAACTTTGAGCTGTTAAAGGAGCTCGGCAAAATTGACAAGCCAATCCTGTTAAAGCGCGGACTTTCAGCCACAATTGAAGAGTGGCTGATGAGCGCGGAATATATTATGGCAGGCGGCAACGAAAAGGTTATGCTTTGCGAAAGAGGCATAAGAACCTATGAAACCTACACAAGAAACACACTTGACATCAGCGCGATTCCTATTGTCAAAAGTCTTTCGCACCTTCCTGTTATTGTTGACCCGAGTCACGCCTCGGGCAAAAGCAGGCTTGTTGAACCGCTGGCTATGGCGGCGGTAGCGGCAGGAGCCGACGGGCTGATTATCGAGGTGCACAACGATCCTCCTCACGCTTGGTCGGACGGAGCCCAATCGCTTACTCCAAAGCAATTTGACAAGGTGGCAAAACGAGTTTTCGCGCTTAAAAACTCACTGTAAAGGGATAAACTATGAACATTGTGATTATCGGACTGGGAATTATCGGCGGCAGCTTTTGCAAGGCGTTTAAGCTGCACACCGACCACCATATTATCGGAATAAACCGCACCGCCGAGGTTGCCGAACAGGCGTTAAGGGAAGGCGCGATTGACGAAATAGGCACGGCTGACAGCCTGAAAAAAGCGGACGTTGTTTTTCTGTGTATGTATCCGCAGGCTTGCGTTGACTATATTGAAAAGCACGGAAGCAAGATAAAAAACGGCGCGATTGTTACCGATTCGTCAGGGATAAAGCGCGCTATTTGCCCTCAGCTAAAGGAGCTGAGCCAAAAATACGGCTTTGTGTTTGTCGGCAGCCATCCTATGGCAGGCAAGGAAAAAAACGGCTTTTCCGTAAGTGAAGCGGAGCTTTACAGGGGCGCGAGCTTTATTATTACGCCCTGCGGAACCAATCAAAAATATGTTGACATTTTGGCTGAGCTTGCCTTGTCGATCGGATTCGCTCAGGTTAAAATCACAACTCCCGAGGAACACGACAGAATGATTGCCTTTACCTCGCAGCTTCCGCACGTACTCGCCTGCGCTTATGTTCTGAGCCCGAGCTGCAAAAATCACAAGGGCTTTTCGGCAGGCAGCTACCGCGACGTTTCGCGCGTTGCCAACATTAACTCAAAGCTTTGGAGCGAGCTGTTTTTGGAAAACCGCGAACCTCTTATTGAGGAGCTTGATATTTTGGTCGAAAACATTGGCAAAATTGTAGACGCGGTAAAGCAAAACGACAAGGAAAAGCTGACCGAACTGCTTGAAGAAGGTCACAAAATCAAGCAGTCGCTCGGAGAATAATTACACAAAAGGTATAGATATGAAAAAAATACACGTCAGCACGGGCAAACCGTACGATATTATAATAGAAAAAGGCGTAATTGACAGCGCCGGAGCTTTTGCGAAACAGCTTAGCTGTGCCGCAAAAGCCTGTGTTGTCACCGACACAAACGTTGCGCTGCTGTATCTTGAACGCGTGGTAAAATCGCTTGAAAACAGCGGATTGGAAACCGTCACCCATATTTTTGAGGCAGGCGAAAAAAGCAAGCACCTCGGCACAATTTCGGAAATTTACGCGACTCTCGCAAATTTCCGTATGACACGCAAGGATATTATTGTAGCGCTCGGCGGCGGAGTTTGCGGCGATATGGCAGGCTTTGCGGCGGCAAGCTACCTGCGCGGAATTGATTTCATACAAATTCCCACTTCGCTTCTGGCGCAGGTGGATTCCTCGGTCGGCGGCAAAACCGGCGTGGATCTGCCGCAGGGAAAAAACCTTGTCGGCGCGTTTCACCAGCCGCTTGCGGTGCTGATTGATCCCGGCACCCTCGGCACGCTCCCCGCTGAATTCAAAACCGACGGTATGGGCGAGGTTATAAAATACGGCTGCATAAAGGACGCCGTTTTTTTTGAAAAGCTCCAAAACGAAAACGCGTGGGACGATATTGAAAGCGTTATTGAAACCTGCGTTTCTATTAAACGCGACGTTGTCAGCCGTGACGAAAGGGAATCAGGCGAACGTATGCTTTTGAACTTCGGTCATACGCTTGGACACGCTATTGAAAAGCTGAACAATTTCAGCGGAATAACCCACGGTATGGCTGTTGCCGTAGGAATGGTTATGATTAGCCTCGCGGGCGAAAAGCACAATATAACTCTGCCCGGCACAGCCGCAAGAATTGCCGCTTTATGCGAAAAATACGGGCTTCCGGTTTCGGCGCGGCTTAGTGCCGGCGAAATTGCCGAAGCCGCGAAGAGCGACAAAAAAACCGCGGGCGGTTCGATTAATCTCGTGCTTCTCAATTCAATCGGAGACAGCTTTATCAAAAAAACAGCTCTTGACGATTTAGAAGATTTTATTACTGTTTGAGGTAACTATGGACGTAATTTTCAAGCCGTTCACACCGTGCGGCACAGTTAAAGCACCGCCTTCAAAAAGCGACGTTCACCGCGCGATAATTTGCGCGGCGCTGTCAAAGGGAGTCTGCACAATATCCCCGGTCGCGCTGTCGGAGGATATTAAGGCAACCATACGCTGCGTTGAATCGCTCGGAGCTTCGTCAAAAATTGACGGCGGAGTGCTGACAATCGACGGAAGCCGTATGTTTGAAAACAAAACCGCCCGGCTTGACTGCGGCGAAAGCGGCAGCACCCTTCGCTTTATGATACCCGTTGCCGCCGCCGGAGGCGTTACCGCGACGTTTAACGGCAACGGAAGACTGCCCGAGCGTCCCATCGGAATTTATACCGAAGCACTGCCGAAGGCAGGCGTTAACTTTGACCGTGACAGCGGACTTCCGCTGACGGTAAGCGGCAAGCTAAAAGGCGGAGTTTTCCGGGTTCCCGGCAATGTCAGCTCGCAGTTTATCTCAGGGCTTTTATTCGCCCTGCCGCTGCTCAAACATGACAGCGACATTATACTGACCTCCCCTGTTCAGAGTGTAGGTTACATTAATATGACGATACGCACCATGGCGCACTTCGGAATTGAGGTTGACGCCACAGACACAGGCTGGCATATCAGGGGCTGTCAGCACTATATTCCGTCCGATTACAAAACGGACGGCGACTGGTCTCAGGCGGCGTTTTATATGGTTGCCGGAGCAATCGGCGGCGAGGTTACGGTTGACGGAGTTAACACAGATTCGGCTCAGGGCGACAGAAAAATCGCGGAGCTTCTGCGCGATTTCGGCGCTGAGATTATTCAGGACGCGTCAAAAATTACTGTCAGAAAGTCGGAGCTTTCGGCGGTTAACATCGACGCTAAAAACATTCCCGACCTTGTGCCCGTGCTTGCGGTGTGCGCCGCGTTTGCCAAAGGAACAACAAGAATTTACGACGCCGAAAGGCTAAGAATAAAGGAAAGCGACCGCCTTAAAACCACGGCAGAGCTTCTGAGCAAGCTGGGGGCAAAGGTAACCGGGCTTGAGGACGGTCTTGAAATTGAAGGCGCCGCAAAGCTAAACGGCGGCAAAGCTAACGGACACAACGACCACAGAATTGTTATGTCCGCGGCAGTGTGCGCCGCTTGCTGCGACGGTGAAATAATCTGCTCCGACGCGCTCAGCGTTAACAAAAGTTATCCTGATTTTTATGAGGATTACGCCAAGGCCGGAGGAAAAGCAGAGTTTAAGGAGTGACGGTATGTCGTCAACATTCGGAGATAAATTAAAAATTTCGGTTTTCGGCGAAAGCCACGGCGGAGGAATAGGAGTAGTCATTGACGGGCTGCCGGCAGGCTTCACCGTTGATTTTGACAAAGTACTTGCCCAAATGGCAAGACGCGCTCCCGGCAGGGACAAAACTTCAACTCCCCGCCGTGAAAGCGATTTGCCTGAAATCATTTCGGGTATGCTCGAAAACACCCTGACAGGCGCTCCGCTTTGCGCTGTTATCAAAAACACCAACACGCGTTCCGGCGATTACGGCAATCTGCTTGAGCGTCCGCGCCCGGGACACAGCGATTACGCGGCGTTTGTAAAATACGGCGGTGCGAACGACATACGCGGCGGCGGACACTTTTCCGGCAGACTAACCGCGCCTGTTGTTTTTGCCGGAGCTGTATGCCGGCAGATTTTGGAAGAAAAGGGCGTCAAAATTGCCGCTCACATACAAAGCATAGGAATGGTTAACGACAAAAAGTTCAATCCCGTAAGCATTGACGGCGGTTTGATGGAACGCCTGAGCAACTCCTCTTTTTCGCTTATTGACCAAAGCGCGGAGGCTGAAATGAGGCGCGAGGTTGAAAACGCGAGAACCCGGCTTGACAGCGTAGGCGGTGTAATTGAGTGCGCTGTGACCGGCGTTAAGGCAGGCTTCGGCGAACCGATGTTTGACGGCGTCGAGGGGGTAATCGCAAAGGCGGTATTCGGTATTCCTGCCGTAAAGGGCATAGAATTCGGCTCGGGCTTTGAAGCTGCCACGATGAGAGGCTCGCAAAACAACGACGAATTCCGTATTAAAGACGGCAAGGTTGTTACCGAAACCAACAACTGCGGCGGCATTTTGGGCGGCATTACAAACGGTATGCCGGTTATTTTCCGCGCTGCCGTTAAGCCAACGCCGTCCATTGCGCAAAAGCAAAAAACCGTTAATCTTACCTCTTTGCAAAACGACGAGCTTGAAATTAAAGGCAGACACGACCCGTGCATTGTACCGCGCGCCGTTCCGGTTATTGAAGCCGCGGCAGCAATTGCGCTTATGAATATTTTGTGAGGGATTTAATGAGGGATTTAAGCGAAATCAGAGATGAAATTGACAGAATCGACGACGAGCTGATAACGCTTTTCAAAATGCGTATGGACTGCGCCAAGGAAGTCGGTTACTATAAACTTGAAAACAACATTCCCGTGCTTAACCAGCAGCGCGAGAATGAGATTTTGGATGATATTCAGAAAAAAGGAGACGAATACGGATTGTACGCGCGTCTGCTTTTTACAAACATAATGGAGCTTAGCCGCGCTTTACAGCACAACATTGTTTGCAGCGGCAGGGAGCTTCGCGACAAAATACACAACGCGCCGGTATTGCCTTCGGAAAACATCACCGTTGCTTATCAGGGAATCAAGGGAGCCAACAGCCACGAGGCGGCAGGCAGGCTTTTTCCCGAAGCCGCGCTTAAAAGCTATAAAACCTTCGGCGATGTTTTTGAAGCAGTGAACAACTCGGAAGCAACCTTTGGAATTTTGCCCGTTGAAAACTCAACTGCAGGCTCGGTTTCGGCTGTGTATGATTTAATCCTGCAATACCGTTTTTACATCGTCGGCGCTCTGGAAATGCCGATAGACCATTGTCTTGCAGGACTTAAGCAATCTCAGCTTTCCGACATTGAAATCGTCACGTCGCATCCCCAGGCGCTTTCACAATGCTCGGAATACTGCTCCGCACACGGTTTTTCAACTGTTCCCGGAGCTAATACCGCTGTTGCCGCGCGTGAAGTTATGAAAGAAAAGCGGCTTAACCTCGCGGCAATTTGTTCGCGTAAAGCCGCTGAGGAATACGGATTGAAAATTCTTGACACGCACCTGCAGGATAATCCGTACAACGCGACAAGGTTCATCGTAATCTCAAAAAAGCTGTATATCAGCCACAACGCCAACAAAATCAGCCTGTGCTTCTCGCTTCCGCACGTCACAGGCTCGCTGTACAGCCTGCTCTGCCGGTTTAATTCGCTGGGCTTTAACCTTACAAAAATTGAGTCGCGCCCCATTGCGGCAAAAGATTTTGAGTATCTTTTCTACCTCGATTTTTCAGGCAACGCTCACAACAACAATGTTATTGACCTGTTAAGCCAGCTCAGCGAAGAAATGCCCGAGTTCAGCTTCTTAGGCAACTACAGCGAACAATAGTGCCGGCGGGCACTTTTGACCGCCTACTATAACGTTTTTGTTAACGGTAAAAATGATTTACGGCGGTGTTATAATGCTGATTTTCATTTAAGCAACATATTGCCGGCGGGCACTTTTGACCGCCTGTTACAACGTTATTGTTAACGGTAAAAATATTCACCGACAGCATTATATGCGATGATATCCCATAAAAAATTATTGCAAAATACACAAAATTGCATTTTAATTATTGACAAAGAAAAAAATGCGGAGTATAATTCAACTAAACCGATGAGGAAGAGTAAGTAAGCTTCACCTCTTCTCTTTCAGAGAGCTGCGGACGGTGGAATCGCGGCAGAGAACGTAAAGCTGAATGGACTTCCGAGGGCGAACAGAAATGCCTGTGCAGAGTATGTAAGACGGAACTGGACTTTCCGTAACCAAAGGTCAGTGTATGTCAGTACACGTTAAGTGGACGCAAACGCGTCAAGCAGGGTGGCACCGCAGGAATTTATCCTGTCCCGGCAGTTTTAGCCGGGACAGGTTTTTTGTTTTTATAAAGCCTTGCTCAGCTTATCGCGTTTATTATAGGCATATTGGTTTAGGCAAAATTATTTTTGCTGAAAATTAAGGCAATACCGCATAATTCAGGTGTGCGGATTGCCTAAAGAATAGTATAAATTATATTATATGGAGGTTATAGAAATGCAAGAACAAAAAATTCCCTACAAAATTTATCTGCAAGAAAACGAGATTCCAAAGCAATGGTACAACATGCGCGCCGATATGAAAAACAAGCCTGCTCCGCTGCTGAATCCCGGCACATTAAAGCCGATGACAGCCGAAGAGCTTGCGCCTGTTTTTTGTGAGGAGCTTGTTGCTCAGGAGCTAAACAACACCGACGCTTACATTGACATTCCCGAGGAAATTCAAAACTTTTACAAAATGTACCGTCCTTCTCCGCTTATCAGGGCATATTTTCTTGAAAAAGCGCTTGACACGCCCGCAAAAATTTATTATAAGTTTGAAGGCAACAACACAAGCGGAAGCCACAAGCTCAACTCAGCTATCGCCCAGGCTTACTACGCCAAAAAGCAGGGCTTAAAGGGCGTTACTACCGAAACCGGAGCAGGTCAGTGGGGCACCGCGCTTTCAATGGCGTGTTCATACTTTGGCCTTGACTGCAAGGTGTTTATGGTTAAGGTAAGCTACGAGCAAAAGCCCTTCCGCCGCGAGGTAATGAGAACCTACGGCGCAAGCGTAACTCCTTCGCCGTCCGAAACAACACAAATCGGCAAAAAGATTCTGGCGGAGCATCCCGGTACAACAGGAAGCCTCGGCTGCGCTATTTCAGAGGCTGTCGAGGTCGCGGTGGGAAGCGAAGGCTACCGTTATGTTTTGGGCAGTGTGCTCAACCAGGTGTTGCTCCACCAGAGCGTTATCGGTCTTGAAACCAAAGCAGCGCTCGACAAATACGGCATTAAGCCCGATATGATTATCGGCTGCGCGGGCGGCGGTTCAAATCTTGGCGGACTGATTGCTCCGTTTATGGGTGAAAAGCTCAGAGGCGAAGCCGATTACAGAATTATCGCGGTTGAACCTGCTTCCTGCCCGAGCTTCACAAGAGGTAAGTACGCTTACGACTTCTGCGACACAGGAATGGTTTGTCCGCTGGCGAAGATGTACACACTGGGCAGCAGCTTTATTCCGTCCGCTAACCACGCAGGCGGTCTGCGTTATCACGGAATGAGCTCAACGCTTTCACAGCTGTATCACGACGGATTTATGGAAGCCGTGTCGGTTGAGCAGACTTCGGTATTCGAAGCCGCGGAACAGTTCGCGCGCGTCGAGGGTATTCTCCCTGCTCCCGAATCGAGCCACGCTATCCGCGTAGCTATTAACGAAGCGCTCAAGTGCAAGGAAACCGGCGAAGAAAAAACAATTGTATTCGGTCTTACAGGCACAGGCTACTTTGATATGGTAGCTTACGAAAAGTTCCACGACGGACTTATGACCGACCAAATTCCGACTGACGAGGAGCTTGAAAAAAGCCTTTCCGCACTCCCCAACGTACCTGAAAACTAATTTTTTCTAAAGCTTAACACCCTCCGTGAGATTATCATACGGAGGGTGTTATGTGAATAATTATCACATTTCCAATTTATGTATATCAACATCCTGTTTTATGTTATAATAAACGCAAGATACGTTTTTTATGTTATAATCAAAAAATGGTGGTTATATGTATAAATTGACGATATGCGTGATTTTAACAGCGCTGATTGTAATGTTGTCCGCCTCTGCCGCAAGCGCTCAGTCAAACACTTTTGACAGCGGTCTTAAAAGCTGCCGCAAATTTTATTCCTACAACTGCCGCGGCGGCGCTTATTTTTTCGGCTACAGCAATTACACTCTGTACAGCGCCAAGGTGTTACCGTCATATATTTTACGCTATATTACGGTTGACGGCGTAATCCGCGCGGTCTGCCACGACAACGACAACGCCTATGCGCTTTATGAAAAAAGCAAAACCTACAACGTAGTACGTATGAATATGAACAGCGGAAAATGCGATTACTGCGAATTTCAAAAAGCCGACAAAATTCTTTACTATTCCTTTGCCGCGAGCGGCGGAGAAGTGTTTTTAACGATTAACGGACGGGAAGTATCGTCTGTTTCACGCTATAAATTCGGCGGTGAAAAACTGAGTTCTTATTCCGTACCCAAAGGCGTTGAACAACTGTTTGTAAACGCGAATAAAATTTATGTAAAAGCCAATTCCGGCGAAATATTCCGGCTGTCCGGAACAAGCAAGGTTAAATGCGCGGCGCTTGCAAAGCACACCGCTTTTTATAACGCGGGCGACGGCTATATTTATTCCGAAGACGGATGCCTTATATCCTTGTCCGACGGCAGCTTAAGCTACTCTAATTCAAAATTCTGCGTTAAAACGCCACGCGGAGACCTTACCGGAAACGGCGGTATCCAATTTGCCGCGCTTGGTGAACAAACAGCGCTGCTCAACAGCGACTGCAGCGTTACCGTAACATCACCCGACGTAAGCCCCGGCACCGCGCCGGAAAGCCGTAATTCAGTTCCGGAACGCGGCAAAGCGTCATCTGCAACCGCGGAGCAAAAATCCGCGGTGAACGAGCTGACATTCTATGACGGCAGCACTGTAATCTGTGAAGCTCCGGTTTCGGTTTCAAAGTTCAAATCAAATTACAGGCAGGTGACAGCTGTTACAGACGCTGACGGCACCGCTGTTACAAAGGGGAAAATCAAGTCCGGCTACTTCGCCCATACCGGCAACAATCGTTTTGAAATAGTTTTGACGGGCGATTCAAACCGCAACGGCGCGGTAAATTCCGCCGACGCCGAATTACTTATGAGTTATCTTTCCGGCAACACGGAAGAAAACGGAATTCACATAAAATCATCGGACGTCAACCGCGATAAAACCATAGACAACAGAGATTTAGTATTAACCGGATCCTTGCAAGGCGCCAGCCTTGCCGCGTCCTTCGCCTTGTCTTGCGAAAAATATCCTCGCAAAATATAAGTCTACTTTCTATCAGGAATTAGTATAAAGGAGAATTTTATGAAAACCAAAGCATACATTATTCGAAAGCTTTGCGCGGCGCTAAGCTGTATAACCCTTGTTTTTTCGTCGGCTGCCGCTGCGGGCGCGGTGGGCTTTGAGGACATTTACAAAATCGGCGACGTTGACCTTGACGGCACAATAAAAATTGACGACTGCACATATCTTCAAAAAAGCCTTGCAAACTGCTTTTCGCTTAACGCCGACCAAAAGGTTAAGGCGGATGTCAATTATGACGGTGTGGTCGATATTGTAGACTGCACAATGCTTCAGAAAATTATCGGCGGAATCTACACACCTATAACCTGCAAAAAGGGCGTTGACATTTCGTCAAACAACGGGTCGGTTAATATGTCGAAAATAACCTCGGCAGGCTATGACTTTGTAATGATACGCTGCGGCTTCGGCGATGATTACACCAATCAGGACGACAGCCGTTTTGAGGAAAACGTGGCAAAATGCGAGGCTGCCGGAATTCCGTGGGGAGTTTATATTTATTCCTACGCGCTTAACCTGACCGAAGCCAAAAGCGAGGTTGCCCACGTTAAAAGGCTGTTAAAAAACAAGAAGCCGACTATGCCGGTCGCTTTTGATATGGAGGACGGCGACGGCTACAAGCAGCGCTACGGAATGCCGTCAAACAGTATGCTTGTTAAAATTTGCGAAACCTTTTTGACCGAAATTGAAAAAGCAGGTTACTATCCCATACTGTACAGCAACCTCAGCTGGATGAACAATATTCTTAACAACAGCACAATCCTTCCAAAATATGATATGTGGCTCGCCCAGTGGAACTCAACCTGCGATTACACAAAGAACAACCTCGGAATGTGGCAGTACGGCGGCGAGGTTAACTTTATTGAATCCCCGAATATTTCGGGTGTAGGCGTGGTTGATAAAAACTATGTTTACAAGGACTATCCCGCAATCATAAAAAACGGACATTACAATAACTGGTAATACCACAAAAAACTCCCGGCGGGATAATCCACCGGGAGTATTGCTTTTTATTTATCAGCCTTCGAAGGGAGCTACGGTGTTGTACTCAACATCGTCCTGCTGGCTCTGCTGGCTCTGCTGACTCTGCTGACTCTGCTGAGCTGACTCATTGTAGGGAGCTACCGTGTTGTCCTGGCTGTCGTCCTGCTGTGACTGCTGACTCTGCTGAACCTGCTGGCTCTGCTGGCTCTGCTGACTCTGCTGAACTTGCTGTGACTGCTGATTCTGCTGAGCTGACTCGTTGTAAGGAGCCACTGTGTTATACTGACCGTTGTCTCCGTTGTCAACGTTGCTTTGAGCGTTGCCTGCCGCGTTGTTTGTCGCCGCCACTGTAGTTACCGCTACCGTTGTTGGAGCTGTGGTAGCCTTTTTATCTGAAGTCTTGTTTGAACCGCAGCTCGCGAAAACCATTATTGTTGCCGCGGTAACTGTTGCCAAAGCGACCGCCGCGATAGCTGTTATAGTAGCCGTTCTTGACTTTTTGGCAGCCGCGTGTCTTTGAGCGTTTCTTTTATTCTTGAGTTCATCGCTCACGGTCTTTTCGATGTTTGTTGTGTTTTCGTTCATAAGGTTTTCTCTGTTAATCATATTGTCTTTCATTTTTGTTATCCCCTTTTTAATTAAGATTTTATTATCAGTCGTTTTTCCCTTGACTGTGACTATAGTATATCATACGGACTGTGACAAAACAATGACAAAAAACACGCTTTTTTAAATTTTTTAAAAAAATTTTAAAAATCTTCAGAAAAACTTTAGATTAAAAGATTATAATATACGCATAAAACAAAAGGAGGATTACCTATGATAAAGAAAATTCCGGCAATATTAATTGCTCTTACAATCGCCGTATCGGCGGCTTCCTGTTCTAACGGCAGTCAGTCATCGGCGGACACAAAAACAACAGCCGCGGAAACCACAACCGCCGAAACCGCTGCAGAAGCTCCGGCTACAACCTTTACAGACGAAATGAAGTCAAAGCTCGACGCCGTTATAAAAGAAAACGAGTGTGAAGGCACGGCTTACATTACTCAATTCGGCGAAAAAGTTTATCAATACTCCGGCGGTGAAGATGTGAACGGAGATAAAATCACAATTGATACTCCACTGCCCGTCGGTTCGGTTTCAAAGCAGTTTTGCGCCGCTGTAATAATGAAGCTGTGCGAGGAAGGAAAGCTGAGCACAGACGACACCCTTGACAAGTTTTTTCCCGAATATAAGGAGGGCAAAAAGCTGACGCTTCACAACCTGCTCAGTATGCGCTCGGGAATTTCCGATATTGTTAACCACGGCAACCTGAACGAGGTTAATCTGACCGGGAATTATGACGATAACCGCAAATTGGTCAGAGATGAGATTTTTAAACAGAGCTTAACCTTCGAACCGGACTCAGCCTATGAATACTCAAACTCAAACTATATTTTGCTCAGCGCTGTAGCCGAGGAGGTAACGGGCGAAAAATACTGCGGTCTTCTTCGCAAATATATTTTTGAGCCGCTTAATATGACCGGCACGGGTTCGACTGACGAGTATGTAAACGGCGTACCCAAATGGTCGGGCAAGCTCGATTACACCGATATTCCCGGTGTCGCTACAGGCGCCGGAGATATTGTCAGCACAGGTCCGGATATGGACAAATGGTTAACGGGGCTTAAAAGCGGCAAGGTTGTAAGCGAAGAAAGCTACAAAAAGATGATAACCGAGTATTCCGAAGACAACGGCTCAAGCTACGGCTACGGCTTTATCCTTAACTACAAGGGAGGCATCGGCCACGACGGAGCCATAATGATTAAGAACATTCCGTATTGCGCGTATGACTATACCGGCACCGGCAACGGTTATAACATTATTCTGGAATGTTCCGATTGCAACACAGGTGACCTGGAAGCTCTGCGCAACGATATTCTTAACGCTGTTACCGGCGAATAAACTTGTTTTGGTTTATATCCATTCATAACCCTTTTCGGTCAGCGATTTAACGGCTTTGTCAAGCTTTTGCTCTTTTACAAGAACATAATCCGTATTGTAGGTTGACACAACAAATATACCTATTTTGTTGTCCGCGAGTATCGCTGAAATTTTTGATAAAATACCGATTAGCGAAAAATCGAGCGTGCCTGTAATTCTAAAGCCGCGCCAGCCGTCCTCGCGTTCAAGCGTATTTGACGGTGTAAGCGCGGTTTCGCAAACCAGCGATATTTCCTCGTCTGTGACGGCATAAAAAAGCAATCCGCCGTTTAAATCCACGTCATTTTTGCTTTTAAGCTTGCACACGGTAAACTGTTGACTTAAAAGTTGAAGTTTCATTTTTTTATATTCCTTTCATTAACAACGCTCCGCCTGTCCAAACGGATAGGCGGAGCGTTTTATAATTTAACTATATACTATTTATATATACAGATGAGGGATCGCCGCCGTGCTCGCCGCAGATACCAACGTGGAGCTTGGGATTAACGGGCTTGCCGAGCTTGATAGCCATTTCCATGAGCTTGCCAACACCTGTCTGGTCGAGCTTAGCGAAGGGATCGTTCTCGAAAATCTTGGTGTCATAGTAAGCGTTGAGGAACTTGCCGGCGTCGTCACGTGAGAAGCCGAAGGTCATCTGTGTAAGGTCGTTTGTACCGAAGCAGAAGAAGTCAGCCTCTGTAGCAATCTCGTCAGCTGTAAGAGCAGCTCTCGGGATTTCAATCATTGTACCAACCTCGTACTCAAGCTCTACGCCCGCAGCAGCGATTTCAGCGTCAGCTGTTTCAACTACTACCTTCTTAACGAACTTAAGCTCTTTGACTTCGCATACGAGCGGAATCATAATTTCGGGCTTAACCTTCCAGTCAGCGTGAGCCTTCTGAACCTCGATAGCGGCGCGGATAACAGCCTTTGTCTGCATCTTTGCGATTTCGGGGTATGTTACAGCCAGACGGCAGCCGCGGTGACCCATCATCGGGTTAAACTCGTGGAGTGACTGGATAAGAGCCTTAATGTCTTCAACGCTCTTGCCCTGTGCGTCAGCCAGCTTCTTGATGTCCTCTTCCTCGGTGGGAACGAACTCGTGGAGCGGCGGATCGAGGAAACGGATTGTTACGGGGCAGCCTTCAAGAGCCTCATAAAGAGCCTTAAAGTCGCTCTGCTGATAAGGAAGAATCTTGTCAAGAGCAGCTTCTCTCTCCTCTACCGTGTCAGCGCAAATCATCTCGCGGAACGCGGCAATTCTGTCCTCTTCAAAGAACATATGCTCTGTACGGCAAAGACCGATACCCTCCGCGCCGAGCTCTCTTGCCTTCTTGGCGTCTGCGGGTGTGTCGGCGTTTGTTCTAACCTTAAGAGTTCTGAACTTGTCAGCCCAAGCCATAATTCTGCCGAATTCGCCCGCGATTTCAGCATCCTTTGTAGCGATAGCGCCGTCGTAGATGTTACCTGTTGAACCGTCGATTGAAATATAGTCGCCCTCGTGGAATTCTTTTCCTGCGAGTGTGAACTTCTTGTTTTCTTCATCCATAGCGATGTCGCCGCAGCCGGATACACAGCAAGTACCCATACCACGCGCAACAACGGCAGCGTGAGATGTCATACCGCCGCGAACGGTAAGAATACCCTGTGAAGCCTTCATACCTGTGATGTCTTCAGGTGAGGTTTCAAGACGAACGAGAACAACCTTCTCGCCTCTTGCGTTCCATTCCTCGGCGTCCTCGGCTGTGAACACAATCTTACCGCAGGCAGCACCGGGAGAAGCGCCGAGACCCTTGCCCATGGGTGTAGCAGCCTTAAGAGCAGCTGTGTCAAACTGGGGATGGAGAAGTGTGTCGAGGTTACGGGGATCGATCATTGCAACCGCCTCTTCCTCGGTTCTCATACCCTCGTCAACGAGGTCGCAGGCAATCTTAAGAGCAGCCTGAGCTGTTCTCTTGCCGTTTCTTGTCTGGAGCATATAAAGCTTGCCGTGCTCAACGGTGAACTCCATATCCTGCATATCTCTGTAGTGATTTTCAAGTGTGGCGCAAACGTCCTTAAACTGAGCGAAAGCCTCGGGGAACTTGTCTGCCATCTGAGCGATAGGCATAGGTGTACGAACACCTGCAACAACGTCCTCGCCCTGAGCGTTTGTAAGGAATTCGCCCATGAGCTTCTTTTCGCCTGTAGCGGGGTCACGTGTGAACGCAACGCCGGTGCCGCAGTCGTCGCCCATGTTACCGAACGCCATTGACTGTACGTTAACAGCGGTACCCCATGAATACGGAATATCGTTGTCGCGGCGGTAAACGTTCGCACGGGGGTTGTCCCATGAACGGAATACAGCCATAACAGCTCCCATGAGCTGCTCCTTGGGATCGTCGGGGAAGTCCGCGCCGATTTTTTCTTTATATTCAGCCTTAAACTGGTTAGCAAGCTCCTTAAGGTCGTCAGCGTCAAGGTCAACGTCCTGAGTAACGCCCTTCTTAGCCTTCATTTCGTCGATAAGCTCTTCAAAATATTTCTTACCGACTTCCATAACTACGTCGGAATACATCTGGATGAATCTTCTGTAGCAGTCCCAAGCCCAACGGGGGTTGCCTGACATTTCGGCAATAGTATTAACAACTGTTTCGTTAAGACCGAGGTTAAGGATTGTATCCATCATACCGGGCATAGAAGCTCTTGCGCCGGAACGAACAGAAACGAGGAGCGGATTTTCCTTATCGCCGAACTTTTTACCGGTGATCTCTTCCATCTTTACGATGTACTCGTTGATCTGACCCATAATTTCGTCGTTGATTTTTCTGCCGTCCTCATAGTACTGAGTACAAGCTTCTGTTGTAATGGTGAAGCCCTGCGGAACAGGAAGTCCCATGCTTGTCATTTCTGCCAAGTTAGCGCCCTTACCGCCGAGAAGCTCACGCATGTTTGCATTACCTTCCGAAAAAAGGTAAACCCATTTGTTTGCCATTTTGGTAATCCTCCTAAAATTGATATATGGCTGTGGCAAAACCTTGCTGTAAAATTCTGCCAACATATATAAGCCTACAAGATATTATACCAAATAAAGGCGAAAATAGCTATATTTTTTTGAAATTTTTTCTTATAAAAAACACAGTCAAATTTTATGAATATTGTATAAATCGTTTAAATTGCCGATAAATGCGGTTTTTTTGGCGTTTTCACTTGAAATCGGCACTTTTTATGTGTTAATATTAATGTACACCGCCGCGAAAAATCCGCGCAAAAGCGCTGTCAGCGGCGGCTATCAAAGCGAAAAAGAGGTCATTTTATGAGCAACTGTGCCATTATCCTCGCGGGCGGCGAGGGCAAGCGCATGAAGTCCGACAAGCCGAAAACTCTTTCCGAGGTATTGGGAAAGCCCATGCTTTTGTGGGTTATGTCCGCGCTTAAAAACGCCGGTATCGACGACATCTGCGTTGTAAAGGGCTACAAAAAGGAATGCATTGAGGAATATCTTTCAACACTTGACTTTGAGGTTGAAAGCGTGTATCAGTCAGAACGTCTGGGCACAGGTCACGCCGTTATGATGGCAAAGGATTTTCTCGGCAGGCACAGCGGCAACGTTGTTGTTCTTAACGGCGACGCTCCGTTTATGTCGGCTGAAACAATCAAAAATTCACTTAAGCAGCATACAGAGGCTTCCTGCGCCGCCACTGTTATATCCGCCAAGGTTGACGACCCGGCAGGCTACGGAAGAATTGTCCGCGATGGAAACGGCAATCTTAAGGCAATAACAGAGCACAAGGACGCCGACGCTGAAACCCTTAAAATTAACGAGGTTAATTCGGGCGCGTACTGGTTTGACTGTCAGCTTTTGCTAAGCGTGCTCGGCAGAATTCAGAACAATAACAAGGCGGGCGAATATTACCTGCCCGACACAATCAAGCTTTTGCTTTCCGACGGAAAAACCGTCGGCGCGTACACCGCCGAATGCAGCGACGCGGTGCTGGGCGCGAACGACCCGGCTCAGCTTGAGGAGCTTAACGAAATAGCAAAGGCAAAGGGCTACTGCTGCTGATTGCGCGAATTAATTTTTCACATAAACAACTTCATATACAAAAAGAGGATATTAAGGAAAAGGAGAGTTCACACATGAATTTTCACGGTAAGGACATCAAAATTTTCTCGGGTAACTCAAACGTTGACGTGGCTCAGGGAATTGCGGACTGTCTCGGTCTTCCGCTCGGAAAATGCGACTGCACACAATTTTCCGACGGTGAAATCGCCGTTTCTCTGCACGAGTCTGTAAGAGGCAGCGAGTGCTTCATTGTACAGTCCACCTGCACGCCCGTAAACGACAACCTGATGGAGCTTCTGATTATGATTGACGCAATGAAGAGAGCTTCGGCGGCAAGAATCACCGCTGTTATGCCATACTTCGGTTACGCCAGACAGGACAGAAAAGCTAAGGCGAGAGATCCGATTTCAGCAAAGCTTTGCGCCGACATTATTACAACAGCGGGCGCTGACCGTGTGCTGACAATGGATTTGCACGCAAACCAGATTCAGGGCTTCTTTAACATCCCCGTTGACCATCTTCACGGAGCAGGAATCCTTGCTAACCATATGAAGGAAAAAATCGGCGGAAACGCTGACGATTTTATCGTAGTTTCGCCCGACCTCGGCTCTGTTACACGTTCAAGAAACTTCGCTTCCAAAATCGGCACAGGTCTTGCCATTATCGACAAGCGCAGGCCTAAAGCAAACGTTTGCGAGGTTATGAACATAATCGGCGACGCAAAGGGCAAAAAGGTTATTCTTGTTGACGATATGATTGACACCGCCGGCACGCTTTGCAACGCGGCAAACGCGATTGTTGAAAGAGGCGGCGCGACCGAGGTTTACGCCTGCGCTACACACGCTGTGCTTTCAGGCCCGGCTATTGACAGAATTAAAAACAGCGCAATCAAGGAAGTTATTCTTCTTGACACAATCCCCGTTCCAGAGGAAAAGAAGATTGACAAGTTCACCTTCCTCCCCACCGCTCCCATTTTTGCGGAAGCAATCGCGAGAATTTACAACGACAAGCCGTTCACTCCGGCATTCAACTGATTTAAGAAAAACACTTAAGGCGGACTTTCCGGAACAGGCAAGTCCGCCCTGTCTGCGTTACAGGAGAAACAATGTTTGGTAAAAAAAAATACGGAGGTTCCGTTGAATTCATTATAGCAGGACTTGGAAACCCCGACAAAAAATATGAAAACACACGCCACAACACGGGCTGGCTCGCGCTTGATTACATTGCCGAAAAGCAGAACTGCCGCGTTAACCGCGTAAAGTTCAAGAGCTTTACCGGCGAGTGCAGTATGGGCGGCTCAAAGGTGCTTTTGATGAAGCCTGCCACTTATATGAACAACAGCGGACAGGCTGTTGTTGAGGCTATGAATTTTTACAAGCTTCCGCCGGAAAATGTTCTGATTATTTTCGACGATATCTCGCTTGACGTCGGCAAAATACGAATCCGCGCAAAGGGCAGCGACGGCGGTCAAAAGGGAATGAGAAGCATAATTTACCTGAGTGGTAAGGACACCTTTCCGCGCATAAAAATAGGAATAGGCGCAAAGCCCAACCCAAACTGGGATTTGGCGGACTGGGTGCTGTCAAAGTTCAGCGACAGCGAAAAAAAGCTTCTTGAAGAAAAATTTGAAAACGCAGCCTGCGCCGCTGAACTGATTATCAAGGGCGACATAAACAAGGCGATGAATCTTTATAACGGTTAAAATGAAAAAGATGAACTTTTTAAAAGAGGCAATGCGGAAAAACACCGTGTTTGCCTCGCTTGACAAAAACATTAAACGCGGACGTTCACTGTGCGTTTCAGGCATTTCGGCTGTCACGAAGGCAAGCCTGATTTTTTCCCTTTGCGAAAGCAGAGAAGAGCCGGCGCTTTGCATAGCGTCTGATGAACGCGAGGCGCAAACGCTGTGCAACGACTTGTGCTGTATGGGATTAAACGCCCTCGTTTACCCTGTGAGGGACTACAATTTTATGGATTTTCAAAGCCGTTCGCGCGAATATGAGCACGAACGGCTTAAGGTGCTTTTAAAGGTTGCGGATTATAGCTGCGACGTTGTTATTGCCTGTCTTGACGCCGCAAGCCAGCTCACCGTACCGCGAAACGTGCTTTTAAACTCCATTTTGTTTTTAAAGGAAGGCAGAGAGGTTCCCGTTGAAAAAGCAGTCCGCGCGCTGACGCTGCTCGGCTACGAACGCTTCGACGCGGTTGAGGGAAGCGGACAGTTTTCACTGCGCGGCGGAATACTTGACTTTTTTATGCCCGACGCGGAATATCCCGTACGCGCGGAATTTTGGGGCGATGAAGTAACCGACCTCAGTTACTTTGATACAGAAACCCAGCGAAGATTTAAAAAAGCGGGCGAAATCAGCCTTACTCCGTCAACCGAAATAATTATAGAGGACAAGGAAGCGCTCGCGGACAAAATTATTCACGAGGCAGGGCTTTTGCGCGGAAAGGCGGCGGCAAAGGCGCGCGAAAAGCTGTACAGCGAAGCCGAACAAATTAGAAGCGGAATCACGCTTGCGAACGCCGATAAGTTTATTAACCAGATATACGGAAAGCCCGAATCTCTTTTTGACTATTTTGACCGCGATTCGCTGTTTTTTCTTTCCGAATACAATAACATCCGAGACCGTGGAAAGGCTATGGATTTTCAGTCGGGCGAGCTTTTGCGTCAGAGCTTTTCCGACGGCGTGCTCGCGCGGGGCTTTGACCGTTTTACGCTTACGTGGAACGAGTGCTCACAGCTTTTTGCCGCGCACGGAGTTACGGTGCTTGAGGGCTTTGTGCACGGAAGCACCGAGCTTCCGCTGAGCGAAACCTATAGCTTTACCTTCAAGCAGCTTGCGCAGTGGAACGGTTCCTACAACCAGCTAACCGAAGATTTAAAGGGGCTTGTGTCCGGGCAAAGCCGCGGAATTGTGCTTGTCGGCACTCAGCGCGCGGCTAACAATTTATACGAAAGCCTTAAAAACGACGGTTACGACGCTGAATTGGCCGACAACCCCAAAGCTCTCGCAAAGGGCAGGGTTTATGTCAGCCCGGGCGCGCTCAGCGCAGGCTTTGAAAGCCCGGGAGATAAATTCTTTCTGATTACCTACGGACAGAACGCTTACCGTGCTCAGCCGAAAAAACGCAAAGCCAAAAAGGAAGGTCAGGAGATTTACAGCCTTTCGGAGCTGAGCGCGGGCGATTATGTGGTTCACAACGTTCACGGAATAGGCGTTTTCAGCGGAATACGCAAGATTGACACCCACGGAATCACAAAGGACTATATTAAAATTGACTATGCCAAGGGAGACGTGCTTTATGTTCCCGTAACCCAGCTTGATATGGTGGCAAAGTACATCGGCTCCGGAGACAGCGGCAGGGTTAAGCTGAACCGTCTCGGCTCGCAGGATTGGCAAAAGGCAAAGGCAAGGGTAAAATCATCGGTAAAGGACATTGCCAAGGAGCTTATCGCGCTGTATTCCGCGCGAATGAAGGCAAAGGGCTACGCTTTTTCGCGCGATAATGAATGGCAGCGCGATTTTGAGGCAAGCTTTGAGTATGAGGAAACCCCGGATCAGCTCGAATGCGCCGCCCAAATCAAACGCGATATGGAAAAAACCTCGCCGATGGACAGACTGCTGTGCGGCGACGTGGGCTTCGGAAAAACCGAGGTCGCGCTGAGAGCCGCCTTTAAATGCGTTGCCGATTCAAAGCAGTGCGCGCTGCTGTGTCCCACCACCATTTTAGCGTGGCAGCATTATCAAACCGTAACCAAGCGCTTTGAGGGCTACCCGATAAGGGTTGAACTGCTGTCGCGGTTCCGCACCGCAAAACAGCAAAAGGAGATTCTTGAAAGACTGAAGCGCGGCGAAGTTGATATGATTGTCGGCACGCACCGGCTTGTGCAAAAGGATGTTGTTTTCCGCGATTTGGGACTGGCAATTATCGACGAGGAACAGCGCTTCGGCGTTCAGCAAAAGGAACGCTTCAAGGAGCTTGTAAAGAACGTTGACGTTCTGACGCTTTCCGCTACGCCGATTCCGCGAACCCTGAATATGGCAATGAGCGGACTGCGCGACATGAGCGTAATCGAGGAAGCGCCGCTGAACCGCCAGCCTGTTCAAACCTATGTTTTGGAACACGACCCGGCTGTTATCAATGAAGCAATACGGCGCGAGCTGAGACGCGGAGGTCAGGTTTTTTACCTGCACAACAACGTTGAAACAATATCCTCCTGCGCCAACAGAATTTTGGAAGCCGTGCCCGAAGCAAGAATAGCGATTGGCCACGGCAAAATGAAGGAGCAGGAGTTAAGCGAGGTTTGGCGTCAAATGCTCGACCAGGAGGTTGACGTTTTGGTGTGCACAACGATAATCGAAACCGGAGTTGACCTTCCGAACGCCAACACGCTTATAATTGAAAACGCCGACTGTATGGGACTTTCGCAGCTTCATCAGCTTCGCGGACGCGTCGGCAGAAGCGCGCGCAGGGCTTACGCTTACTTCACCTTCCGGCGTCAGAAGGTTTTGACCGAAATACAGCAAAAACGCCTTTCGGCAATCAGGGAATACACTGAATTCGGAAGCGGATTTAAAATCGCGATGCGTGATTTGGAGCTGCGCGGCGCGGGCAACATTATGGGCGCGCAGCAGCACGGTCATATGGAAAGCGTCGGCTACGATATGTACCTTAAGCTGCTCGGCGAGGCAGTCAACGAGGAAAAGGGAGTTGAAGCCCAAAGCGCCGACCTTGACTGTCTGATTGACCTTAACGTTGACGCCCACATTCCCGAAAGCTATGTTGAAAGCCTTACGCTGCGGCTGGACGTTTACCGGCGCATCGCAGACATCCGCAGCGCGGAGGACGCCGCTGACACACAAGACGAGCTTGTTGACCGCTTCGGCAAAATACCTCCTTCGGTTCAGGGTCTGATTGACGTAGCGCTGATACGCAACAAGGCGCACGCTATGGGAATTTACGAAATCCGACAGACAGATTCCGTGGTAAACCTTTTTGTTAAGGAACTTAAATCCCCGGCGGTCGCCGACCTTCTTATCGCGCTTAACGGAAAAGCTTCCCTCAATGCAGGCACAAAGCCATATTTGAGCATAAAATGTCCGCACGGCAAAGCTTCAATAGACGTGCTTAAGAATTTGTTCAGGCTTTGATAATGGTTTGTTTGTGAAAGTATTGTGAAATTTTAATAAAATTTTGAGAAAATGTAGACAAGTAAAAAATTTTTGTGTATACTTATAAAGTACGCACCCATGCTCTATTGCGGACTGCGTGGGAATTTTGAATTAAGGATGGTAAAAAAGTATGAAACCCTCGATTATCAAATTGGGTTCTTTGTTACTTGCTGTAATGATTGCCTTCACTGCGGTAGCGACAGGCTGCAGCCTTAACAAAGAATGGTCTTACAAGACAAAAGAAAAGGAACTTCCTATCGGCGTTTACATTTACTGCTTAAGCAACGCTTACAGCACTGCTAAAACCTACGCCGAAAAGCTTAAGGATTATAACAGCGAAAAGGATTCCTGGCTCGACATGGAAATCACTGACGACGACGGCAACAAGAAGGTTGCCCGCGAGTGGATTAAAAATAAAGCCGAGGAAGACTGCATCAGTTATCTTGTTGTTGAAAAGCAGATTAAGGAAGAAAAGGCTACTTATGACGAAGCAAGTCTTGAAACCCTTCGCACCCAGGCAAAGCAGTACTGGGAGGTTGGCGTTCAGCAGCAGTACCAGCAGACTCCGGCTTTGCAGCAGTCATATGAAAAATTCGGTGTCTCGCTTGAAAGCTTCAGCTATGTTAACGCCGACGTCAGCATTCTGAAGGAAGCCCTGTTTACTACTATTTACAGCGAGGGCGGTTCTCAGGAGGTTAAGGATGAAGAGCTTAAAAAGCACTTTACCGAAAAATATGTAAGCTACAGCTATTTAAGCACACCGCTGTACACAGCCACAACCGACGAAGCAGGTCAGCAGAGCAATGTCGCTATGGACGACAAGAAAATTAAGGAGCTTAAGGATCAGTTCGGAGGTTACGCAAAGGACATCAACGACAAGGGAAAATCACTTGACGACGTAACAAAGGCTTATCAGAAGAAGAGCGGCGACGACACAATTGAGCCCACTTCCGCTACCGAAGCGCTTGAAAACATTACAATGGGCGACGATTTCAAGAAAGCTCTTGAAAAACTCGGCGACAAGAAAGCGACTACAATTACTGTCGGCGAAAAAGAAAACGCTATGCTTTACTTCATCTACAAAGACAGCATTAACGAGGTTGCGAAGACATACCTCAAGGACGGCGAGCAAAAGAAGCAGGTTCTTTACAATATGAAGAACGAGGACTTTGAAAAATATCTTAAAGATCTTGCAAAAGACCTTAAATACGAAAAGAACGGCGCGGTTGACGGCTTTGATCCCAAGATGTTCTTTGAGCCTGTAAAGGCTACAACAGCTCCTGCCGCGAATAGTTCGGAAGAGAAATAATTATCACATCTCTTAACGTGTAGAAAGGAGATTTGTATGAACAAACATTCAAGACTCATTACAGCTCTTTTAGCACTGATTTTCTGCGTTAGCGCGGTAACTGTTTTCTCTGTTCAGGCATTTGCCGAAAGCCAGGCTTCCGAAGGCGGCGACACGCCGGTAATCGACCCCGAGCCGGTCTATACCGATCCTATAACTCCCGAGCCCGAGCCGGTTTATACCGATCCCGTAGTTCCCGAGCCTGTTTACACCGAGCCGGTTTATGTTGAGCCGGTTGACGGCGGAGGCGGCGGCTCAGACGACGGAAGCGGCGGCAACAGCGGTAATTCCGGAAACACCGACAGCGGTAACTCCGGAAACACCGACAGCGGCAGCTCCGGCAGTTCTGACAACAGCAGCTCCGGAAACTCAGTTTATTACGACAGCGACGGCAACGAGCACGCCGATCAGTCCGATGTTTATGTAGGCGGCGGCCAAAGCTATGATCCGCCGGTAAGCACAGCTCCTTCCGTAGCTTTGGTTAAAACCGAAAACAACATTGATGTTAACGAGCTTTCAAAGAACGACTGGAACGACATTAAGGCAAGTCTTGAAAAAGCTTCAAAGGGCGGCAAAACCGACAGCGACGACTTTTCATTTATTCAGAAAAATACCGCGAAAGAAGACAACGGTCATATGCTGTTTGTTCTCGGACTCGCAATGGTTATTCTAAGCGTAGCGGGCTTTACTTACCTTATCGTTTCTACAATTATCAGACGCAAAAAAATAAAGGCGGGTGTTCCCTCTTCTTCGGGTTCACACTCCGCGGGATCTTCGCACTTCCGCTCAAACAGCGATTATAACGACGGATACAAAGCTTCTTTAAAAAATACGGAAAAGTTTGATACCGCCGATATTCCAACCGTTTCAAACAATAAAAAGCCAAAATCAAAGGGCGGAAAAAGATACAGATAATTAATTACTGCCGGTTCAGTCAAAACGATTGAACCGGCAGCTTTGTTTATACTATAGTATTATATTTCAATAAATTCCAAATTATCGGGAAAATTGTTTTTTTCGGAGCACACCGACAGTGTGTAATCGGAAAAACGGTAGGTTTTAAAAAAATAACGCTTTCCGTTTTCCTCAAAGCAATCTCCGCTCACGTCAACGCTTTTCGCGTTTCTGTGAAAGCCCTTGCCCATACATTTCAGCAGGGCTTCTTTTTTTGTCCAAAATTCAAAAAAAAGCCTTAGTCTGTCCCCTTCGGCTTCAAGCATATTCATCTCGTTTTGACAGAAAACAATTTTCCCCATTCTCAGTGCGTCAACCCTTCTGAACACTTCAATGTCAACGCCTGTTTCACATTCCGAAACAGCCAATACCGCGTAATCTCCGCTGTGTGAAAGGTTAAAGCACCCGCCGTTTTTAGCTCTCGGCTTGCCGAATTCATCTGTGTAAATTTCCGCGCCCGGCAAAAACCGGCTCAGCAAAATTCCTGCGGCAACACTGCGTTTTTTGTCGGCTTCCATTTTATAACGCATAGCTTTTTCAGCGCGTTCGGAACTGATTAATTCAAAATGACTTTTATTAACGCGGTTAATATCCGCAAGATAAATTTTTGTTTCACGGTTGTGATTCATAAATTTCACGTTCTAAATATATATTTATTTATGAGAGAGCTTTTCGGCACAGGCGCGGCATACATACTTGCCCTCAAACTCAATCAAATTTTGCGGCGAATTGCAGAAAACACATTTTTTCTCGGCTTTTTTTATGGTAATACACTCGTCGTCGGCATTGATATGCAGAACATCACCGGGCTTAATGTTAAGATGTTTTCGAATATCCTTGGATATTACGATTCGGCCGGCGCCGTCTATTTCTTTAAAATTTGTAAAAATCATAGCCGCACTCCTTTCGGGGAGGTTAATTCATTTTACCATTTCACGGATGATTTGTCAATAATTGTCAAAACACTAACAATATAATTTATATTTGTCTTATTTAATGATAAAATAATGCCTTTTGTTGAAATGAGGAATTTATGCTTAATTACATTTGGAGCGCCATTGTAATTGTCAGTATCATCTGCTCGGTTGTCTGCGGCAACACGCACGAGCTGTCAAACGCTGTAATCGACAGCGGAGCGGCGGCAATCGAACTGATTATGACAATGGCAGGTGTGATGTGTCTTTGGTCGGGGATAATGAAAATTGCGGAGCAAAGCGGATTTACATCTATAATCGCAAGGCTGTTCACGCCCTTGCTAAGACTGCTTTTCCCTAATCTTGACCCACGCGGCGAAACCTTCGGCAGTATAACAATGAACATCAGCGCGAATCTTCTCGGTCTCGGCAACACCGCGACTCCGTTCGGACTAAAGGCGATGCAGGGACTTAACCGTATTAACGGACAGAGCAAAACCGCGAGCGACGAGATGATTGTTTTTGTGGTGATGAACACGGCGTCGCTGCAGCTTTTGCCCACAATGCTCGGTACGCTAAGACAAACCTACGGCAGCAAAGCGCCGTTTGAAATAATGCCCTGCGTTTGGATAAGCTCGGCGTGCGCGCTTGCGGCAGCGCTTGCCATTGCAGTTGGAATAAACAAAACCAAAATCGGGAGGAAATAAGTTGGAATTCGCAATGCCGCTTTTCGCGGCTGTTATTGTTGCCTTCGGGCTTATAAAACGTGTGCCCGTGTTTGACTGCTTCGCCAAGGGGGCGCGCGAGGGACTTGGTGTGCTTTACAAGATCGCGCCCACAATAATCGGACTTGTGTTCGCCGTAAACCTTTTGCGTTCCAGCGGAGCGGTAGACGTTATATGCGGCTTTGTTCAGCCTGCCGCCGATTTTATCGGTTTTCCGAAAGAGGTCGTGCCGATGGCTATGCTGCGCCCTGTTTCGGGAAGCGGCTCAAGCGCGCTGCTGATAGGTGTATTTGAACAGTGCGGTCCCGACAGCTTTGCCGGAAGGGTGGCGTCGGTTATAGCGGGTTCAAGTGAAACCACTTTTTACGCAATCGCGATGTATTACGGAAGTATCGGAGTCAAAAACCTGCGTCACACCCTTGCGGCGGCAATAGCGGCGGATTTAACCGCTTTCGCGGTAAGCGTAATTACCGTAAACGCGTTTTTGTAATGATTTTGTAATAACCGGTGATGATATTTTTGTGTATGTAAAAAATGAATTTTTAATTATTCCCGCAACATCATTGACTTTCAAATTATACAATTTGTAGTTGAAATTATTCTAATTTAGAATGTTAATAACTATGTGGAAAATATTAAAAACCTTCGTACAATCTGATAACTGCGGAAAATATTGCCTTTAAAACACTTTGTCCATAACAGTTGATTAACACTTTCCACATAGTTTTCCACATTTATTTGAAAATAAAGAACTATACAAAAAGTATAATTTCTTTACTGGAAATAAAAAACGTCGTTATAATTCCAAATAAAAATAATTCAATTTTGTAATCGTTCAGAGGTGTATTCAATTTGCACAAAAAGTCAAATTATATGGAAATCACGGGGATTTTTTTTACGGCGGCAGGCTGTATATTTATGAGGAATTTATACGCGCTGTCAAACTACGGACTGTCGGGCGTGCTGTTCGGCAGCGTGAACTCAAGCGTATGGGAATATGCGAAAACGCTCTTTTTGCCGTACCTTGTGTGGTCTGCTGTTGAGCTTTTGTGCCTCGGCAAAAAGCTTCGCAGATTCACTGTTATAAAAACCTCGGCGCTGTGTCTTATACTCGCTGTGTATCTGCCCTTGTCTTACCTTTTTACAAAATCAAACCCGAACGGTGTTGCGGAAATGATAATATCCTTACTGACGGTAACGGCAGCTCAGATTTTTTCCGTGATTCTTTTCAAAAGCCGTCTGAAACCGGAACGTTACTTTTCCGTCGCGCTGTGCACGCTTTTCCTGCTTCTTGCTTTTTATTTCAGCTTTACGCCCTTTCCGCCCGGCAGTCCGCTTTTTGCCGACAGAATATCGGGACAGTACGGAATTCCGCCGCTCGGCTACGATTTCGGCGCGGATGTATTGGTGAGTAAATAATTTGCGCAAAAGACTATCTTATTTTAAAAAAATATGTTATAATTAAGAGGAATATAATAATTTTCGAGTTAATGCGAGGATTTGGCATGAAAGAAAAGAACACTGAAAGAAAATCTGACGTAATTTCGGGCAGAAATCCCGTAAGCGAGGCATTGCGCGGCAACAGACCGATTGACAAAATCCTTGTTGCCAAAGGTGAAAAAAGCGGCGCTGTTGTGGGAATTCTTGCCAAAGCAAGGGATAAACAGATTCCTGTCAAGGAGGTTGACCGCGCCAAGCTTGACTACATAAGCTCGGGCGCTCCCCATCAGGGAATTGTCGCCTTCGCGGCGGTAAAGGATTACTGCACCGTTGGCGAAATTTTTGAATACGCCCAAAGCAAAAACGAGGCTCCGTTTATTATAATTTTGGACGAGCTTGAGGATCCGCACAACCTCGGCGCGGTAATACGAACCGCGGAATGTGCCGGCGTTCACGGAGTAATAGTTCCCAAGCGCCGAAGCGCCGGACTGAGCTACACGGTAGGAAAAGCCTCTGCGGGCGCGGTTGAGTATATGCGTGTTGCAAGGGTAACAAACATTGCTTCGCTGATTGACGACATAAAATCGAGGGGCGTGTGGGTTTACGGAGCCGATATGAACGGCACCGACTACAGGAAGTGTGATTTTTCAGGCGCCTGTGCCATTGTTGTAGGAAACGAAGGCAAGGGACTTTCCCGTCTTGTTCGCGAAAAATGCGATGTTATTGTTTCACTGCCGATGAAGGGTAATATAAATTCACTAAACGCCTCTGTCGCGGCAGGCATTTTGATGTACCGTGCGATGGACGGCAGAACAGAAAGGAAGTGACAGCTTTGCCGGATCAGGATAAAAGAGAGAATTTGTTAAAGGAACTTGAAATTCAAAGCATCCTCGAAGAAAGTCACGAACTTGCGGAATCTGAGCAGATGAAGAAAACCGCTCAAAGGTACCGCGCAAAGCCAAAGGTTGAGGATATTTTCAGTAACGCCGATAAAAAACCGAGGCTGACAAACGCCGATCCGCTGACAGTTGTTGAGGAAAAAAAGAAAAAGGACAGAAAAATTCTTAAACGAAAGTCCGAAAACAGCATCGTAGGCGATAAAACCGCCACGACAATGCAAACCGAGCTTATGATGGACGGCAGCTCAGAAAGCGTTGGAACTCCCGAACAGCTTGAAGCCGCGCAGGCGGAACCTCAGAATAGCGACGGAAACAAGCAGGAGGATACCGGACAGCAGCCTGCCGGGGAGCCAAAGCCCCAAAGCAATAAAATTGTAACGCTTACTCCGGAATATGCCGAAGGAACTCAGTTTGCCGGAGAAGTTATAGGCGAGCTTGATCAATTCCGCGAATCGGGCAAAATAGAAAGCATAAATTCAATTGACATTGACCTTGACAGCGAAAGCTATGACGAAGAAGCCCGCCGCAGGGAAAAGGAAAGCAAGGAAAAGTATAAGGAAATGCTGCCGGAGGACAACGGCAAAGCCTCCGAGAAGGTAGTTTCAAGGGTTCCCGTGTATCAGCTTGACGAGCCTTCAAATATTCTGAATGTTAAGGCAGGCAGATTTTCGGACGTTGTCGCAGGACAGTACGAGGAATATATACGGTCTAAGAATCCGTCGGTAATGACTCATGTAATCAGGCAGGAACCAAAGCCGGAGCCTGAAAAGGACGAAAAGCCCGAGGATACACGCAGCACGCAGGAAAAAATAATGTCGGCGGTTGTAGGCTTCTTTTCAAAGGACGAATCGGACGATACCGACACTCCCAAGGAAAAATCAAGTCCCGTCGAGGACTACACCTGCGAGGATGACGAGGCGAGCATCCGTTATGAGCTTAGCTCCAACATTAAAAAGCTGTTTTTCCGCAGTCTTATTTCGGGAATAATCGCAGCCGTAGCCATAATAATTACAATCATTGTCAGGGTTTTTCCCGAGGGTATAATATCGGTAATACCGGTTGCTCCGGCGGCGTACGCCGTGTTTAATTTTCTTCTCATAGGCTCGTCAATCGCGCTAAACCGCGTGGCGATGTCCAACGGGCTTATGCCAATACTTAAATTCAAGGGCAATTCCGACACCGCCGTGGCAATTGCGGCCGCGGCCGCGGCAATTCAAACGGTGGTAAGCTTTTTCTGCCTGGGCGATATGTCAGGCTTTAACATCAACTATTACTGCTCGATTGTGCTTTTGGCGTTCTTTGCCAACAATATCGGCAAGCTTTTGATGGTTATGAGAGTAAGGGAAAACTTCCGCTTTGTATCCGCCAAGGGACAAAAATACGCCGCGAAAATTTATAACAACGAGAGCGTTGCCAACAAAATGATAAGCGGAACCACATCGGAAAAAACTCTGATTGCGTACCAGCACAAAACAAAGTTCCCCTCGAATTTTCTTAAAATCTCCTATGCTCCGGACCCGAGCGAGGATTTGGCTTCAAAAATGGCGCCCGTCACCACAGTCGCGGCGCTTGCTGTAGCGCTGTTGTACGGCGTTGTAAAGCTGTCGTTTTCGGACGCTGTTAACACCTTTGCCTTGATTACCGCGCTCGGCGTGCCTGTCGCGACGCTGCTCGCGGTCAACTTCCCGGTAAAAAGACTGTGCAAAAATTTAAATGAATACGGCTCAATGATTGCCGGTTACCCTTCAATTAAGCAGTTTTGCGACAGCACCGCTATAATGCTCGACGCCAACGAGCTGTTCCCTGCCGACACTATCGAGCTTGAAGGGATTAAAACCTTTGAGGAATTCAACGTTGATGAGTCGCTGCTTTGCGGTATCGCGATTCTTAAAGAGGCAGGCAACCCGATTGCAAACGCATTTGATTCGGTTGTTACCGAAACAAACGGAAGTCTGCCCGAGGTTGAGTCGGTGCTGTATGAGGACGAGCTTGGCTTGGTTGGCTGGATTAACGGCGAGCGTATTTTGGTTGGTTCGCGCCAGCTAATGGAAAAATACAACGTTGAAACCCCTGCCGCCGATTACGAGGCAAAATACGCGCAGGATGACAGACAAATTACTTACCTTTCGCGCGCGGGCAGACTTGTCGCCATGCTTGTGACTAAATATCACGCCGATTCCGAGCTTAAAAGCGAGCTGCAGCGCGCCGAGGCCAACGGAATCAGCTTCCTGATAAGAACCACCGACCACAACATCAGCGACGAGCTTGTCGCAAAGCTGTACAATCTGTTTTACCGCAGCATAAAAGTTTTGCCTACAGGCTTGGGCAACGTACTCAAGGAAGCGCAAAGCTCGGTTGAGGAAACCTCGCGTTCTTACCTGATTACAAACGGAAAAGCTTCGGCAATGTCGAGAGCTGTTTCGGGCTGCGTAAAAATCAAACAAAACATTTCGCTCGCGGTTATGATTCAGCTTATTGCCGTAATAATCGGACTTCTTATAGCCGCAACGCTTTCGCTTTACGCCGGAGTCGGCGTAATGGGCTCGCTCGAGGTACTGATTTACGCAGTATTCTGGGCTGCGGCAACGGTAATAGCGCCGTCAATTCAAAAACCGTAACGGAGGAAATTTCAATGAAAATAGCACCGTCACTTTTATCCTGTGACTTTTCAAAAATGGGCAGTGAAATTGAACGAATGGACAAGGCAGGAGCCGACTGGATGCACCTTGACGTAATGGACGGTCATTTTGTGCCGAATCTGACCTTCGGTGCGCCGGTGTACAAAACCGTCCGCAAATACTCGGACAAGCCGTTTGACGTTCATCTTATGATTACCGATCCGCTGAGATATATCGACGATTTCGCCGACGCCGGCGCGGATATAATTACCTTTCACGTTGAGTCCGACTCACCGGTAGACGAAACAATCGAAAAAATCAAGTCGCGCGGAATTAAAGCAGGCTTGGTAATCAAGCCCAAAACACCTGCAAACGCGGTTTTCCCCTACCTCGACAAGCTCGATTTGGTGCTGGTTATGACAGTTGAACCGGGCTTCGGAGGACAGAGCTTTATGGCGGATATGCTCCCCAAGGTAAGGGAAATTAAAGCGGAGTGTCAAAAGCGCGGAATTGACCTTCTTGTTGAAGCCGACGGAGGAATCGGCGAAGGCACAATCGCTCAGGCAGCCGAAGCAGGAGTAGATGTTTGCGTGGCAGGCACCGCTGTTTTCAAGGCGGACGATGCCGCAAAGGCAATTGAAAAACTAAAAGTCCTTGCAAGGCGCCAGCCTTGCCGCGTCCTTCGCCTTGTCTTGCGAAAAATATCCTCGCAAAATATAAGTCTACTTTCTATCAGGAATTAGTATGAATAACAGTGTTTGCTTGAGGGTTTGGCTTTTGCCAAGCCCTCTTTTTTTAAAAAATATGCAACACTTTTGCTCTTTTTTGGCACATAACTATTGAACAAGGTCGCAGGAGGCACAAAATGAGTGGGGACAATGTGATACAAATGGCTGTAAACGGCGACAAGCTCGCTTTCGCAAAGCTGTACAGTCGGTATAAGGACAGACTATACCGTTATGCTTATTTTAAACTCGGCAATGACACCGACGCTCAGGATGCTGTTGCCGACTGTATTGTTTGCGCCTATCAAAGCATAGGAATCCTGAAAAACGACAAAGCTTTTGACGCATGGATATTTAAAATTCTTTACCGCAGCTGCTGCGCGATCATTAAGCGTCAAATCGAATTAAAAAACACCGGAAATCTTGACGACCGCGAAAACCTGACCTTTGAAGAACCGGGGTTTGAATCGGTTGAGCTAAAGGACGCATTGAAGGAACTTAACGAAACAGACAGAGATATTGTTCTGCTGTCGGCAGTCGCAGGCTTCAACAGCCGTGAAATCGGCAGGCTTTTGGGGCTTAAGCCCAACACTGTGCGTTCAAGACTGTCACGTGCACTTGCCAAAATGAAAGCTTTTTTGAGGTGATAATAATGAAAAATAACCTTGATTTTATTAAAGATAAATTTGAAAGCAGCGGAATAAACGCTCCCTCCTGTCTTGACGAAAGCTTTGCTCTTGACGCGATTAAAGATGTTGAGCCAATGAAATCACCCGAAAAGAAACCTTATACCTTCAGAAAAGCCGCTTCAATAGCCGCTGCCGCCGCAGTAGCGATTGCTGTGTTCGGCGTATCGGCACTTTTCCTTTTTAATTCGGGAAATAACGCTGCGGCGCCCGGCGCCAACAAAACCGCAACCGATAAAGCGTCAGAACCGACCGCGGCCCTGCCTTCAACCGTAAAACCTGTGAAGCCGCGTGAAAAATCCGGGGAAATAAATGTTGAGGAAATAAAGCTAAACAATTATTCCAGTATTGACGACATCAAGCGCAAGCTCGAACAAATAGGCAAATTATATGAATACGGATACGAGAACTACAATAATCTTCGTTATATTCTCAACTTATCCAGTGCCGGCGCGGGAAGCTCAGGGGAAAGCTACTATGAACCCGTGGATTACAGCAAAACCTATCGTCAGGAAGAGAATATTGATGAACCTGATACTGTAAAAACCGACGGAGACATCATTTGCTTTATAGAGTATCTCTACAATTCAAATCCGCGAATCAACATATATTCCTCGGACAACGGCAGCACAAGGTATGAATCGAGATTATTCCCTTTCAATGATATCAAGGATATTAAAGACGGCGACCTTGAATGTGAAGTTTGCGATATGTTTCTGGAGAACAAAAGGCTGACAGTAATGTGCAGCGTTTATAATACCGAAAAAGAAATTGACTGTTACACATACGCACTGACCTATGACGTAAGCGATCCCTCGAAGGTACAGCTTGAAAGCGCGTATTTTCAAGGCGGAAGATATATTGACTCGCGACTGCTCAACGGCAGACTGTATGTTATATCGGCATTTAATCCCTTCGGAGCAAGTTCATTACTCAGAGGCGACGACACTGAAGAATTAAAAGCAAAAATCCCGTCAAACGGCTACGGAACCGAAGGCAAAGAGCTTTCGGCGGATAAAATCAGTATTCCGGACATCATAAGCGATTGTAATATTGCGGTAATCGGCGAGCTTGACGCTGAAAACGGTATGAGTGAGCTTGACTGCCGGGCGGTGCTCGGTTATTCCGATACCGTGTATTGCAGCGAAAGCAACCTTTATCTTATCAGTTCAAAGGAGCCGAATTTCAATTCACTGCATTATGAGGAATGTACGTTTATATCAAAGCTGGGTATCACCGACGGAATACAATTTAAAGCTAATATAAAAACAAGCGGAATGATTATAAACCAATATATGCTCGACGAATACAACGGAAACCTTAGGGCAGCTGTGGAAAAGTCCTTATGGGATTATGACTATGATGATGATTACGATGACTACCTTGATTCTCCCAAACACTCAATATATATATTTGACGAAAACCTCAGGTTAACGGGAACCACAGAAGACTTTGCCGAAAGCGAAAGCATTAAGGCAGCTTATTTTCTTGACGACAAGGCATATATAATCACCTTTAAGGACACCGACCCGATTTTTGTCGCGGATCTGAGCAATCCCAAAAAGCCGAAAATCCTCGGCAATGCTATGGTCAGCGGCTATTCAACTACTCTTGTGCCGTCAGGCGACGGTAAAATGTTAGGAATAGGCTACGGAGGCGATCATAATTTTACCATAAAGCTTACCCTGTTTGATGTTTCGGATCCGTTAAAGCCAAAGGTTCTTGACACACTGGATAAAGACTGTTATTCGGAAGTTATGTATAATACGCGTTCGCTGGTTTATAATCCCCAACGTGAAGATTATATAATTCCGCTGAGCTATGAGGAATCAACCAAGCGGACGCCGATAGGCGGAATGATGAATATAAAGGTTGAGAACGGCAAAATCCGTTTGACAGACGAATACAAAATTACCGGCAGCCTGGTAAAGCGGTGTGTATACATCGGCGACTATATTTATCTTTTGACAGATTCGGATGATGAAAATCAAATTGTCAGCGTAAAATATAAATCATAATAAAATTCACCTCCGCGCGGTACACTGCCTGCGGAGGTGTTTTCTCTTATAATACTATTATCTAATAAAACGCTTTAAGAACAGGTTATACAGAAAAATTAATTACCGGTCATTTTATAATCTTTTTAAGCCTTGCCGAAACAAGCTGCGCCGCAAGTCCGGTAAACGCTCCGGCAAGACAGCCCGACACCAGCAAAAACGGATAATAAATTATTAACGACGGCGTTTGAAGCATTATAAGCGCCGCAGCCATTTGTCCTGTGTTGTGCAGTACCGCGCCGAAAACAGACGACAGCCAAAGGTGCTTTTCGTCAATTACTCGCTTTAGCAAAAGCATACCGAGCAGACACAGAACACTGCCCGAAAAGCTGTAAATCAGCGCCGCCGCGTTTCCGCTGAAAACCGAGGCGAGCAAAATACGAACCGCGACCAGCATCACAACCTCATAAGGCTTGTAGTGATACACGGCGTAAACGGTGATGACATTCGCAAGTCCAAGCTTTATTCCGGGAACCGGAAAAGGATTTGGGATTTGAAGCTCCACAATAAATATTATCAGCGACACCGCGCACAGCACCGCAAGCTCGGCGATTCGCTTTGGCTTCATATTTTCCCCTCCCGTCAGCTTTATATAGTAAGTATAACATAAAAGCATAAATTTTTAAATATATTTTATAAAATCAATTGAAATATACAATTATTTAAATTATAATATAATCAGCAAATATTAAAAGGTGGTATTATTATGAAAAAAACATCACGAATAACCTCGCTGATAGTTTCTTTGATGATTTTGGCGGGAATCGTTACGGCAGCTCCTTTCACGGTTAATGCCGCAACTACCGTTAAGGTCACCAAATCACAGATTAACGCAAGCGGCGCCAGCAGCGCAATTCAGAGCGCTCTTGACCGCGCAAGGAGCGCCGCGACCGCAAGCAACCCCTACACAGTCACCGTTGAAGGCGGTTCATACAGCCTTAACGCCACGCTGAATATTTACAGCAACACAAACCTTGTGCTTACAGGCGTTACCCTTGCGCGCAGCGCTAACACCGAGGGTAACCTTATTCACGTCGGCGACAATGACGACGGTAATACAAGGTCGGGAAAAACCGGCTATGCCGCATACAAAAACATAACCATTACAAACGGCACCCTTAACGGAAAAAACAGAACCAACACCCTGTTTAAGCTTGCTCACTGCACAAACGTTAAGCTCAACGGAACAAAATTTACAACAAACAACACCCACTTTATCGAGGCGGCGGCTATTGACGGCTTTACCGTTAACAAATGCAGCTTTACCGATATGGACACAGCCTCAAATATGCTGAATTACGAGGCTATTCAGGTTGACGTTCTTCATACTTCCCACTTCAACACCTACAGAATGGAGGACATTCCCTGCAAAAACGTCACTGTTGACAGCTGTACCTTTAACAATTGTCCGCGAGGAGTAGGCAGCCATACTTCAATTAACAACGCTCCTCACCAAAACATTAAGGTTAACAACTGCAAATTCACTAATATGAAGAGCGCGGCTGTACAGTTTCAGGGAGTTGAAAACTGCAAAATAACCAACAACACTATTGACAACACCCCCAGAGGTATTGCCGTATACTCGGTAATGAACAACGGAAACGGATGTTTCAAGGCGAGCATTCTTGCCAAGCAGGGCAACGTCAGCGCACATTATTCCGACAGCTATCAAACTCCGAAGGACAGCAAAATTGTAATTTCAGGCAACGTTTTAAACCGCTGCGGATATGTTAAGGACAAGTACAACGATTATGACTGTCTTGGAATCGGCGCGTTCGGATATAACGTAACCGCCAACACCGCTAATTTAAACAAGGGTAACTATTACCTGACCGGCGTTGACATTTACGACAACCAAATTGAGGTTAAAGGTCAGGGAATAAGAATAATGAACACCCGTGATCTGAATATTGACAACAACATAATTACCTGCGCCGCAAGCGCGTATTCCTCAAACGATTATTACGCGATTTCAGCCACTGAAAGCTCGGTTGTTAACAATATTACAAACAACAATATCAAAAAAGCTCACAAAAACGGAATATATATTCAAAAAAATTCCAAGTGCGCCAAGATTAACAACAACTGTGTTACAAACACAGGCAAATACGGAATTGCCGCAAACGCCTCAACTGTTACTGATATAAACTGCAATACTGTGCGCAACACCGGAACGGAGGGCATTGACCTGGTTGACAGCACAGCGTCAAACATTAAATACAACGCTCTGTCCGGCATCGGAACAACCGGAATTTACATAGATTCCGGTTCAAACGGCGGCAGCATCAGCAACAACATTGTTACCGGCGGCGCCGGAGTAAGAGTCAACGGCAGAGGTTCTCAGGGCAGCGTTTACACGCAGGACACTACGTCCTCAATCAGTCTTAACAAATCCTCGCTTTCAATGAAAACCGGAGAAAGCGCAACGCTGTCAAGAACGCTTAATCCGTCAAATTCACTTACGGCAATTGTTTGGACAAGCAGCAACCCCAACATCGTGACGGTTTCCGGAGGAAAGCTTACAGCCAAAAGAGAAGGCACGGCGACAATTACCGTAACAACCTTCAACGGAAAAACCGCTTCCTGCAAGGTTACGGTTTACGACCCGAACAAGGCTCCGAGCGTTAAGCTCAGCTCAACATCCTGCAAGCTCGGCGTCGGTGACAGCCTTGCGGTTCAGGCAACCGTTACTCCGTCAGGCAGCGCGGTAACCTGGAAATCCTCGAATGAAAGCGTTGCCAAGGTAAGCGGCGGCAAAATCACCGCAACAGGCAAGGGCACCGCTAACATTACGGCAAGCCTTGCAAACGGAACCTCGGCAACCTGCGCGGTTACTGTTTACGACGCTCCGTCGTCGGTAAAAACCAATCCTCAAAAATTGACACTGGGCGTCGGCGAGGTTTATACAATCTCGGAATCCACAAACAGCGGTTCATACGCAAACGCCGCAAATCTTAAATGGACAAGCTCAAACGATACAGTTGTCAGCATTACAAAGACCTCCGGCAACAAAGCGGAAATCAAGGCGATAAAGAGCGGCAGCTCAAACATTACAATCAACCTTTACAACGGACTCAAAGCAAGCTGCGCGGTCACAGTAAAGCCTGCTCCCACATCCGTAAGCATTAACACAGGCAACGTTAACCTCGGCGCGGGCGAAAGCATTACAATTTCAGAAAGCACAAACAACCGTTCATACGCAAACGCCGCCAACCTTAAATGGTCAAGCTCAAACAGCGCGGTTGTAAGCGTAACAAAGGGCAGCGCCAACAAAGCGACCGTTAAGGGCATTAAAACAGGCTCGGCAAACATTACAATAACTCTTTACAACGGCAAAAGCGCAACAATCAAGGTTAACGTAAAGCCTGCGCCGTCGTCGGTATCCGTTAATCCGAAAAGCTTTAAATTAGGCGAAGGCGAAAGCCTGACAATATCCGAAAGCACAAACAGCGGTTCATACGCAAACGCGGCTAACCTTAATTGGCTCAGCACAAACAACGCTGTAGCGACGGTAACAAAAGGCACCGGCAACAAAGCGTCCGTTAAAGCGGTTAAAGCAGGAAGCGCCGGCATAAGCATAAATCTTTATAACGGAAAGAAAGCTTCGGCGGCTGTAACCGTTCTTCCCGCGCCCGAAAGCGTTAAACTAAGCGCAGAAAGTCTGACGCTCAGAGTTGGTCAAACCTACACCATCAAAGAATCAACAAGCAGCGGCAGCTATGCAAACTCCGCCAATCTCAAATGGTCAAGCTCAAACAGCGCGGTCGCCGCGGTAACAAAAGGCAGCGCTAACGCGGCAACAATTAAGGCTGTTAAAAAAGGTACGGCATATGTAAAAATCACACTTTACAACGGCTTAACGGCTGAATGCGCGGTAAAAGTAAAATAAATCAAAATAAATCAAAAAACGGGCAAGGGCATAAAGCTCTTGTCCGTTAATTTATTACTCTGAAAGCGCGTCAATTCCGTCAGCCGTGTCCGCGAATTTTATTACAAGATGATTCGGCAGGCACACTATCGGCATTGCCGCTGAACTCAGCCACCCCATATGAACACAGGTTTTGTCTGGGCACTGAGCGGATTTAACACGGATTTTTCCGTTTTTTATCTCGATTGTATTTTTACTGCCGCCGTATTCCACGTCAAAGGTTTCGTCGGGCGCAAGGTCAAGATTTATCTCACGGATAACCGCGTCGTTTTGTGTAATTACAACCGTGCTGCCGCCCTTTGAGGTAAGCACAAAGACGCTCCCCGCAATGCCTGCCAACAGAATCGCGACGGCTGTTAAAGTAATAATTTTATACTTCATATCGTCACCGCTGTTATTATAGCATTACGGGGGAGTCTGTGTCAATTTGAAATATTAAGGAAAAACGAAAATGGCTTAATAAGTATCTGTGCTGATTTTAGGGCGCTGTTAAGGAACAGTATTCAAACAAGGCGCGCACCGTTAATCATCAGATTGCGTCAAAGGCTTCGCTTAAATCGAAAATAATGTCGTCGATATGCTCGGTGCCTATTGAAAGACGCACTGTATTGGGATGTATTCCCTGCTCGGCAAGTTCGGCTTCATTAAGCTGGGAGTGTGTGGTTGAAGCCGGGTGAATCGCAAGCGACTTCACGTCGGCAACATTGGCAAGCAGCGAAAAGATTTGCAGATGGTCGATAAACCTCTTTGCTTCTTCCTCACCGCCTTTAATCTCGAATGTGAAGATTGAACCGCCCCCGTTCGGGAAGTACTTGTCATAAAGAGCCTTATACGGCGAGCCTTCAACCGACGGATGGTTAACGTGCTCAACCTTGGGATGGTTTTGCAAAAATTCAATAACCTTTTTGGTGTTATAAGCGTGACGTTCAACGCGGAGCGAAAGGGTTTCAAGCCCCTGCAGGAAGATAAACGCGTGGAACGGAGAAAGAGTCGCGCCTGTGTCGCGCAGAAGAATAGCGCGAATATAGGTTACAAACGCCGCGCCGGGAGCAGCCTGAGTGAACACAGCGCCGTGGTAGGACGGATTAGGCTGTGAAAACTGAGGGAACTTGCCCGAAGCCGCCCAGTCAAAGTTACCGCTTTCAACAATTACTCCGCCGATTGCGGTGCCGTGACCGCCTATAAACTTTGTAGCCGAGTGTACCACGATGTCCGCGCCGTACTCAAACGGACGCAGCAGATACGGAGTAGCAAAGGTCGAGTCAACAATGAGAGGAATATTGTGCGCGTGAGCGATTGCCGCAAGCTTTTCGATATCGATTATGTTCGAATTAGGGTTGCCGAGTGTTTCAATATAAAGCGCCTTGGTATTTTCGTTGATTGCCGCCTCAAAAGAGCCTCCCTTATCGGGATTGACAAAGGTAGTTGTAATTCCGTAACCGGGAAGCGTGTGCGCGAGCAGATTGTAGGTTCCGCCGTATATTGTTTCAGCCGCGACAATGTTGTCGCCCGATTTTGCGATAGCCTGGATTGTGTAGGTTATCGCCGCCGCGCCCGACGCAACCGCCAAAGCCGCCGTGCCGCCTTCAAGAGCCGCTATTCTGCGTTCAAAAACATCCTGCGTTGGGTTTGTGAGTCTGCCGTAAATGTTGCCGGCGTCACGAAGTCCGAAACGGTCGGCGGCGTGCTGACTGTCGTGAAAAACGTAAGAGGTTGTGGCGTAAATCGGAACCGCGCGCGCGTCGGTTACGGGGTCGGGAGTTTCCTGACCAATGTGAAGCTGTTTTGTTTCAAATTTTAAGTTTCTTTCATTAATTGTGCTCATTTTATATATCTCCTTTTGATGTTTGTTTTTTAATGTATTCGAATGGTGACAGATATTAGTATAATACTACATTCGGCTGTCGTAACAACATCTGTTGAGATAAAAAGTCATAGTAACCACTCCATTGCCTATAGAATTAATAGGTTTTAGCGTGCCATTATAATAACATATAAAGTCTATCTTGTCAATAGGTTTTTGAATTTTTTTTTGGGAGGCTCAGCGCCTCCCTTTATTTAATATGCCGCCATAAGCGGTGACAGTCCGCCCTTTACCGAACCTTTTTCCTGTTCATCAATAAAACGGATTGCCTTGCCGCAGCCCATAATTACACAATCGGGCGCGTATTTGTGAACCCTGACCCTAAGCTTGGTTGATTCGCTGACAAGCTTTGCAAGCCCGGTCAGCTTTGACAGTCCGCCGGTAAGAATTATTCCGTCGTTGTAAATATCGCTTGAAAGCTCGGGCGGAGTTTGCTCGAGCACATCGCGGATTGCCGTTACTATCTCACCCGCAATCTCCTCAATTGCGGGCTTAATGTCGGAATAGCCTACATCCACAAAGCGCGGAAGCCCTGTCACAGCGTCTCTTCCCTTTAACCTAAAGGTTTTCGGTTCGCTCGGTATCAGCACGCAGCCAACCTCCTGCTTGCACCTTTCAGCCATATTTGTGCCGATAATAAGGTTGTACTTTTTGCGGATAAATTTTACGATTTCCTCATCCATTGCGCTGCCGGCGCGTTTAACGCTCTTTGAAACCGACAGTCCGCCGAGCGAAAGCACGCCTATATCCGCGGTGCCGCTGCCGATATCCGCAATGAATGTGCCGTGAGGCGAGGTAATGTCTACTCCGCAGCCGAGTGCCGCCGCCTTGGGACTTTCAATAAGGAACACTTTGCGCGCGCCTACGGTGCTTACAGCGTTTACCACAGCGCGTTTTTCAACCTCGGTAAGCTCGCACGGAATAGCCGTTACAACACGCGGCATAACTATCTTAACGGTGCAAACCTCTTTCAGCAGAATTTCAACCATATTCTCAACCAAATCTGACTGCGCGATTACTCCGCTGTCAAGCGGATGCGCGGCGCGAATTCCGTAGGGCGTTTTGCCAATCATATTATACGCCGCGTTGCCCACCGCGAAAACCTCACGCGTATCAACGTCGTAAGTAATTACGCTTGCTTCGTCAAGCACCTTGCCTTTTCCCTCGATAAATACCCTTATTCTGTCTGAGCCTAAATCTATAGCTATATCCATAGTATTCTCCTGTATTATGTGGAATAAATGATATCGCCGCGCCTCAAAAACTCGCGCAGCGCTGTGTATCGTTTTGTACGCCGGTTATTGTTTACCATCTGCTCAACCGTTGCAGGATTACCCACAAGCACAAGCGTCTTTTTTGCCCTTGTTACAGCGGTATAAAGCAAATTGCGGTAATAAAGCTGCGAAGGACCGGGAAACATCGGCATAACCACCGCGTCAAACTCGTTTCCCTGGCTTTTGTGTACAGTGATCGCGTAGGCAAAGTCAAGCTCGCCTGCCGCCTCAAAGCTCATAGCGGCGGTTTTATCGTAAAAGTTTATTTTAATAATCTTTGCCTTGCGGTCAATCCGGTCAATTATTCCTATGTCGCCGTTAAAAATACCCTCGCCTGTTTCGCCGTTTTCACGGAACCAGCGAATGTCATAATTGTTTTTAATCTGCATAACCTTGTCGCCGGTGCGGAAGGTTTTTGAACCGATTGTAACCTCGGGCTTATCGTCCGAACGCGGATTAAGTCTTGCCTGCAGTTTATGGTTAAGCTCCGCGGTGCCGAGCTCGCCTTTTTTTGAGGGTGAAAGCACCTGAATATTTTCAAACGGCGAATAACCGTAAGCCGCCGGCAAACGCTTTGAGCACAAATCAACAATAACGTCGGTTACTACGGTTTTGTGGTCACGGTAAAGAAAGAAGAAGTCCTTGTCCCTGCTGTTTAACACCGGCATTTCGCCCTTCACTATTTTGTGAGCGTTGGTAACAATCAGGCTTTGCTGAGCCTGGCGGAAAATCTCGTTAAGCGTCACAACGGGAACAACGTTGCTGGCGATTAAATCGCCAAGCACATTGCCGGCGCCTACCGACGGAAGCTGGTCACTGTCGCCGACAAGAATCAAGCGGCAGCCGAGCGGAAGCGCGCGCATTACGCTCTCAAATATTTGAGCGTCAACCATTGAAACCTCGTCGATAATCAACGCGTCGCATTTAAGCATATCGCGTTCATTTTTATTAAACACAGGGTTGTCCTGCCTGTCCCAGCTGACCTCCAAAAGGCGGTGAATTGTCTTTGCTTCGTTGCCGGTAAGCTCGCTCATACGCTGCGCGGCTCGTCCGGTCGGGGCGGCAAGCAGCACCTTTTTTCCCCTGCTCTGAAGTATTTTTATAATCGCGTTAAGCGTTGTGGTTTTTCCCGTGCCGGGGCCTCCCGTAAGAACCAACATTCCCTCGGTCAGCGCGGCGGTTATCGCCTGCTTTTGCAGCAGGGCGTACTCAATTCCGTCCTCCTTTTCGCAGGCTGAAATCGCCTCGTCGATTTTGCTTATCCGCTCGGCGGTAAAGCCCAGCATAAGCTTAATCCGGGAGGCTATGTAGGTTTCGGTAAGGTGCATTTGACTGGTAAAGACAAACTCTTTTCCGTCGATTGTGTCAAGTATAAGACTGCGGTCAAACAACATATCATCCATACAATTTTCTACCGGCTGCCTGTCCACCGACAAAAACCGCGCCGTGATTTCGGAAAGCTTTTGCTTAGGCAAACAGGTGTGACCGTTGCCCTCGTTGTGACGGAGCACATAAACAAGCCCCGCGCGTAATCGTACCTCGCTGTCCGGCAAAAGGTTCTCCTTTTTAGCGATAAAATCAGCGCTTTCAAAGGATACTCCAAAGCCCGCTCCGCAAAGTATGTACGGATTTTTCCTGATTTGCTCAACACACCCTGCTCCGAGCGCGTTGAATATTTTTACGGCGGAAGCGTTTGAAATATTGTATTCCCCAAGATAAAGCATAAGCGTGCGCACTCCGGTGTTTGCCTTGAGCTGAGCCGAAAAATCAAGTGCTTTAGCGCGCGAAATACCCTTTAGCATCGCGACGCGTTCGGGTTGGTTTTCGAGCACGTCAAGCGCCGCCTCGCCGAACTCCTTAACAATCCTTTGAGCCGTGGAAGGTCCTATACCCTTGATTGCGCCCGACGAAAGATAGCGCAAAATGTCCGCGGTTTCGGTGGGACGGCACACCTCGCAGACCTTTACCGAAAACTGTCTGCCGTAGCTGCGGTGCTCGGTGTAGCTGCCGGTAAGCTCTACCGTGTCGCCGGCGCTGACCATCGGCATATTGCCGACCGCCGTAATGTAATCGTCACCGTCGGAAATTTCAAGCACGGTATAGCCGTTATCTTCGTTGCGGTATACAACGTTTTCCACTGCTCCCTCGAGCCTTAACAAGGGTTGTTCTGTCATTTTATCTTCCCCGGATTATTCAAATTGCCGCTCCGCGCGGTTAATACTAATTCCTGATAGACGCGGCAAGGCTGGCGCCTTGCAAGGACGACAACGCAGTATTGCGGAAAATAGACCGCAAAGATTGGCTACTTTTTATTAGGTATTAGTATAAAATAAAACTATGCGCAAGCGCTATATATAGTAGTATACCGCAAAAATCAAAAGATAACAATACTTTTATGAGCCGTTTTGGCATATTTCAAATTTCCGCGCGAATTCACTTTTGCTCATAAGCTCGATATTGCCGTAATCTTCGCAAATTTTCTCGCATATTTTTCGCGTTTTGTCATCCATTCCGCAGTCAAGACAAACGGCATATGACTGCTTAAACCTGCCGCTGTTAAGCTTTGCTGCGGTTATACGCAAAAGCTGTTCGGCATTTTCGGAGCCGTCCTTTAGCGGAGCTACAAATACCGTAAGCTGATTGTCACGGCTTGAAAACAGCCTTTGAGAAATATATTCCACAATGCTTGCCGCGCCGGTTACCGCGAGAACCACAAGAATTATTGATGATAGCAAGCTCATAAAACCACCTCGGTTTATTATATTTTGAAAATCTGAAATAGTGATGAATAACAGCAAACAAATTGCCGAATATAATAGCGAGGTGAATTTATATGAGCAACCGTTATGTTAACCACTGTATTGAATGCAGCGTAACAAACTGCAAGAACCACAACAAAAATCAGAATTACTGCGCTCTTGAAGCAATCCGCGTAGGCACCCGCGAAAGCGAACCGCAAACGCCGTCCGGCGTTGACTGCCGCAGCTTTGAAGCTGACAACAAGCCGTCGGATATTTTTTCATAAGCGAACAGGAAAACAGGGCCGCCGTTGTTAACCGGCAGCCCTGTACATATTTTAAGGCAACACCGCACACCTCAATTATGCGGTATTGCCTTAACAGTTTGTAAGTGTAACGATTACCGCCTCGCGCGGATTGTTTATTCTCGGGACGGACACGGGATTTGAGCTTCCTGCCGTAACAACAAGCCTGTTTTCGTATAATCCTCTGTCGTATTTAGGAAATAAGCCCGTTGAGGATGACACAAGTCCCCTGCCGAAAATCCGAATTTGTCCGCCGTGGTTATGTCCTGATAAAACAAGGTCGATATCTGTACTGCGGATTCCGTCGCCGTAGTATTCGGGATGGTGGCACAGCAAAATTTTTACGCCGTCCTTTTTTGCGAAGCTTTTAAGCCATTCATCGTCACGCAAAGGCGATAAGCCTCCTATAAGCAGAGCCTGGTTTTTTACCGTTACGGCTTTGTCTGAATTATCAAGCAGGTTAACGTTATTCCGCTTCAAAAATGCCTTATCTTCATCCGTGAGCGTTTCCTCGTGATTGCCGAGGCTCATAAACACCGGCGCCAAAGCGGAAGCCTTTTTCAAAAAGCGGTAAGAATTTTCTGCGTCGGGATTATTATGACGGTCAAACAGAACCCTCATAAACAAATTCGCATAATGTATCAAATTGATGAACAGGCACCTTATAAAACTTATTTTTCCGCTTTCTCCGGAATCTTCCTCATCCCTGTAACGTTCAAAGGTGTCGCCTGCCACGGCAATAATGTCGGGATTTTGGTCTTTTATTAAGTCAAAAACATCATCAACGTTTCTTTCGTGTACGTCCGCTATTAAGGCTATTTTCAGTTTGTGTTTCAACCTCGGAACACGGATGTTATATTCAGTTAATACCGGCTGTCTGCTCATAGCTCACGCTCCGTTAAAAAGTATATGCGGCTGTGCGTATCAAAATACGCGCTTTATAATCATCGCCCGTGTGCACAAAGAACGCGGCTGAACTGACAATAACAATTACTTCCAAAAGCTGAGCTTGGAATCGTCAAGTCCGATATTTCTTGCCTTAAACTCAGGATTGAGTTTTCGCTTTTTTTGGCTTTCAAAGTCCCTGAGAGCTTTTATCGCGATGCCCGACAAAATAAGACAGCACGGAATGTTTATCAGCGTCATACCGCCCATTGTAATGTCCGCCATTGTCCACGCCAAATCCATCGGAGTAACGGCTCCGACAAAGATTACAATTATGCACGCAATGTAAAAGAAGGTCATAAACTTTTTTGACGGCGGACGCTTTTTATTGAGGTACGCAAGCGCGTTGTCAACATAATAAAGGTTTCCGATTAATGTAGTAAACGCGAACAGCACCATTGCGACAGTTATAAAAACCGGACCCGCTGTTCCGAAAACAGTGGAAACGGCGCTTTGAACATAAGGCGCGCCCGAAAGTGATTCAAGATTTTCAACGCCCGAGCAAAGGCACATAAGAGCCGTCGCGGTACAAAGCAGCATTGTATCAATATAAACAGAAATGGTCTGAACCAAGCCCTGCTTTACGGGGTGGGTAACGTCGGCTGAAGCCGAAGCGTTAGGCGCAGAACCAACGCCTGCCTCGTTTGAGTAGAGTCCGCGCTTGATGCCGTAAACCATACACGAACCGCTGAGTCCGCCGAAAATCGCCCTAAAGTTAAACGCGTCCTTAAAAATATCGGCAAATGCCTGCGGTACATATGTAATATGAGCGAAAATAATAATCAAGGAAATTAAAACATAAGCAATGCCCATAACTGGAACTACTTTTTCGGTGAGCTTAATAATTCTGCTGCCTCCGCCGAGTACACAAAAACCAACGGCAACAGCCAAAACTCCGCCGACAATCAGCGGCGTCCAAGTGTCGTCATAAAAGCTGTAAATCTGGAAGGATGACTGCAGGTTATAAGAGCAAAGCAGATTAAAACCGAAGGCATAGGTAGCAATAAGGAAAACGCAGAACACGCCGGCAATAACCGGAAGCTTGAGCGCCTTTTCAATGTAATAAGCCGGTCCGCCATAGCTGTTGCCGTTTTTGTCCTTCTGCTTGAAAATTTGCGCCAGCGTACTTTCGATGAAAGCGGACGAAGCGCCGATTATGCACATCAGCCACATCCAAAAGCAGGCTCCGGGACCTCCGAGGCAAATTGCGGTTGATACGCCTACAATGTTGCCGGTGCCTACACGTGACGCGGTTGAAACCATAAGCGCCTGAAACGAAGAAACCTTTTGCTGCGACGCCGGCTTTTCAACAATCAGCTTGCACGCTGTTCCAAACAGCCTGATTTGCGCAAACTTCGTACGAAACGTAAAAAACAGTCCTGCCGCCGCCAATACAATGATGAGTATCGGATAATACATTACATCATCAATAGCGGTAAAGAAATTTGTAATTGCTTCCATAATAACCTTCTCCTGTAAATCTTTCCCTATAATAATAGAGTTGTTTACATTATACCCTATTTTATGTCAAAATAACAATAGATTTTGAGAAATATTTTTAAATAATTCTTGAATTTAAAAAAACTTTATAATATAATAAGAAAAAAGAATATTGTTGTTTAAACAACAAAGGGAGCATTTATGGATCATCAGTTTTTAAGCGGAACAGAGCTGTTCGGAGGATTAAATGAAAACGAAATAAATTCTGTGCTGTCTTGTCTTAAAGCAAGGGAAGCAGGCTTCAAAAAGAATGACATAATTTTTCACGCCGGAGACTGCATAGAGGAAATCGGACTGATTACACGCGGCAGCGTTAATATTACCGTAAACTTTTACAACGGCAGCAGCAGTATTTTCGACCATATTACAGCCGGAAATATTTTCGGCGAAGCTTACGCTTCGGTTCCCGGCAAAAAGCTTTTATGCGACGTTGTTGCCGCAGATGACTGCGGAGTAATGTTTTTAAACATAGACAAACTCATAAGCGTTTGTGAAAACGTTTGTCCCTTTCACCAACAGCTTATTAATAATTTTTTGCGCATATCCGCGCAAAAAAGCCTGCGTCTTTCATCAAAAGTAATTCATACCGCGTCAAAATCGACAAGAGAAAGATTGATTTCGTACTTTTCGGAGCAGTCGCTCAAAAGCGGCAGCGTATATTTTACAATTCCGTTTTCACGTCAGCAGCTTGCGGATTACCTTGGCGTTGAACGCAGCGCGCTTTCAAACACACTTTCAAAAATGCAGAAGGACGGACTTATTCAGTACCATAAAAACGAATTCAAATTATTAAGGCAACACCGCACACCTGAATTATGCGGTATTGCCTTAAAGGGCAGCCCGAAATGAGCTGCCCTTATTGCGTGCCGTATAGGACGCGGCAAGGCTGGCGCCTTGCAAGGACGACAACGCAGTATTGCGGAAAATAGACCGCAAAGATTGGCTACTTTTTATTAGGTATTAGTATTAAAATTCAACTGTTTCAGGAGCCGCGGTAAATGACGAAAATGTTGCCTTGGCGTTTTTCAGATAGAACACCTGGGTGTTGCCGTCGTTTTCATCATACATCGCGCGCAGCGAAGGATACGCGTCAAGCATCGCCTTTTTTGCCTCAATCCGGTCGTCCTCAACAAGCTCGCCCGCGACGCGCAGCCACGTTCCGTCCTTAAACGCGCAAATTTCAAACTTCGGATTAGCCGCAACCTGTTTTGAAACGGATTTTGACTTGCCTGTTTGAATATAGAGCCTGCCTTCAAAAATATTTGCGGTTCCGAACGGGCGTACACGCGGCTGGTCACCTTCAACAGTAGCGAGATAATAGGTTTCCGCCGCTTTTAAAAATTCACAAACTTTCTGCATACAATATACCTCTTTTCAAAAAATTCATTTACATTATATATTACATCAGAAATTAATGCAACAAAAAACGCGGAACTTATACTAATTCCGCGTTTTCTGCATTTTTTGAAATAGGATATTTATAAAACCTAAATTAAGGATATACTCTGTAAGAAGCGTCGTAGTTAGCGCCAAAGTTGTTAGCCCAGTAGGTTCTGCCGTTTACTGTGTAGGATACGCAGTATTTGAAATTTGCGGCGTCATACTTGCTGAGCGGAAGAGCCGCTGTCCAATATTCAGTGCCGTTTGAGTAAGTGTTGGAATACTTCATGGAAACATCCTTGTAGGTCTTCCAGTTGTCCTCTGTGTATCTAACCTTTACAACCTTTGTGTAAGCGTAGTTCTGAAGAACGGCGTTTACATAGTAGTTGCCGTAGCCGTAGTAGCTGCCTCTGGTAACAGTAATGGGTGCTGAACCGAGAGCCTCGCTCTTGTAGTTCTTGCCGTTGTTGTTGTCCCATGTTGTTATGCCGTTTGCAACATACTTAATTGCGTACTCTGTGTTGTAGCTTGTGATGTAAGCCTTCCAAAGCTTTGAACCGTCGTCAAGAGTCTTAACATACTCAGCCTGGGCGTCCTTCCAAGCCTGACCCTTAAGGTAGTTGTAGTGAACGTAAACCTTCTGGTTTGAAGCGTTGTCCTTTGTCTGTACATACACATAAGTGCCTGTGATGCCGTACTTTGAGAAGTACAGGTCAGATGAGTACATCTTTACCTTGTCTGTAGCTGCGCCGGCTGAAACTCCTGCGAACATACCGAGCGCTGAAGCGAGGATGCAAACTACTGTAAGCAATGAAACGATTTTCTTAACTGAATTTGTTTTTGTCATGATTTTTTCTCCCTCAAAAATTAATTAAATATTTTTGAATTATTTGCCTTGCGGTGACGCGTTTCGTCAACCGACAAATGGGATTATACAACGTGCATAAAAAGAAGTCAATAGTTTTGTGCAACATAGTCAGAAAACCGCTGATATTCGTTTATGTTCCAAAAAAAATCAGTGACAATGGATTATCCATTTTGTAAAAAAAGAAAAAAGGAAAATTCTTTAAATGAATTAATGTTGTATTTGTACAAATATCTATTAGATTTTTTGTTGAATATCAACAACAAAAATGTGCTGAACAAAATCCCGCTTTGCTCAGCACTGTGTAAATTTTATTTATTTTTTGAGTATTTTAACTCCGAAAGACGTGTTTTCAGCGCCTGATACGCTTCATCAACATCGTCAATTCCTGTGACGGCTTGCTCCATCGGGCAGATTCCGTCGCCTCCGCGATTGATTATTTTTTCCGTTAATGTTCCGTATGACAACGGAACAGCGTTTTTTTCAAGAAATTTCGCGGCGGACTTTGACATCACCCTGCCGTAAACCTCCGCGACGCCCATTTTTACAAAGAGCATTGCCGCTGCTTTGCCCACGATTATGTCGGCGACAGCGCTGCCGCTAACATCCCTGCCATCCTCAACAAGCTTCATAAGCGGTGATATTCCCCTGCCGTCGCAGGTGAAATATTCTCCGTTCTTACAAAAGCACACCGAGTGGCTGCCGAGCTTTTCCTTTGCTGTATCCAAGTCTGTCATTACTTTTTGTCCTTTATCATAAGGGCTCTTATTCCGATTACGAGCAGCGGAACCAAAACCGCCTGAATTGCCAAGCCGATAAGACCTGTTTGAATCTGTCCCCAAATCATAGCTACGCTGAACGGTGCAACGCTTTGGAATAAAGCGACAAGACCGAGGAATACAAGTCTGCCGACAATTTGAGCCGATATTACAGCCGGGAATGCCCACATGCCGTTTTTATATATTTTATTAGTGAAAAGTCCCGATACAACCGCAAACACAGCAAGCTCGGCGATCATAAACGGAAGTCTTTGCAGCGCGGGCATAGGACTGCCCATAAGTGAGGTTATCGCAAAGCTTACAACCGGCGACATTACGCCTACAGCCAGCGCCCATTTTGAGCCGAGCAGACAGCCGCCGAGCAATACCGGCAGGTACATCGGCAAAAGCTGAACGCCTCCGGGCTGACCGAGCGCGATGTGGACAATCTGGGGCAAAATAACCGCAAGCGCAATCAGTCCTGCCGAAAGCAGAGCTTTAAGGGTTATTTTTTTACCTGCTGCCGTGCTTCTTTGTGTTAAAGCTTTTTCAAACATATATTTAACTCCTTTCGGTTACGATGTGAACGGTTTTAAATTTTCTACAGCCTGTTTTTGTTCCATACGGACTTCGCCGTTGTCGAGGTCAATAAGAACATACCTGTCGTTGCCCATACCCATTTCTTTCATATAACTGAGCTGGCGGTGACCGTGACGGGTTTCAATGCGTTCAACAAGAGCGTGATTTTCGTCCTTCCGCATTGCGTAGATTAAATCGACGCAGGCTTGGTCAAGAGCCAGAATGTCGGTTGAAGCCAAAATTCCGACGTTGGGAGTAACAACCGGCTCAGCGTCCACTCCCTCGCAGTCACAGGAAACCGACATATTGCGCATTACGTTGACATAGGTGATGTTTTTGCCGAAGAAATCCATCGTCGCTTTGGTGGATTCGGTGATTCGCTCCATCAGCTCCTCCTCGGCAATCGACCACATATCTTCACCCTCGCGTGTGTGAATCCATTTTTTGCCGATTCTGCCGTCCGCGCAGCCGATTCCTATGTTTTTGTTTGAACCGCCGAAGCCGCCCATTGTGTGACCTTTAAAGTGTGTGAGCACAAGCATAGAATCGTAATCTGTCATATGCGACCCGTGGCACATTTCCTTCATCCATTTTCCGCCGTTTATAGGCAGCATTACCGTACCATCGGAATCCATTATATCAACGGGGCAAAATGTCCAGCCGTTAATTTTCAGAGTTTCAAGGTGCTGTTCGGTGGTGTAGCGGTCGCCCTCATAATAGGTATTTGTTTCAACAATAGCCGCGTTTTTCAGCTCCGGCTCTGACTCCATAAGCTCCTTAACCCAGCCGTGGGGAATAATGTTGGGGCCGTGAGGTTCGCCTGTGTGAAGCTTAACGCCGATTTTGCCCTTCATTTCTCCGTTGACCTTTTCGTAAGCCTTTTTGAGTCCCTCGGGTGAAAGGTCGCGTGTGAAGTACACAACCGATTCGTTTCCGCTTCGTTCGCTGTAGGGAACATAGCGTTCGCCGCCGCAGCCTGCGGTAACTTTTTCGCTTGACATATTTTTCATCCTTTCTGTATAATTCTATACAACTATATATTACAATAAAAATCAAAGAAACGCAATTAACAAAACAAAAATATCTTAACATTTGTAGTGACTTTTTTCCCGGTTTAGTGTATAATAGCATGCGAAGGTTATGATGCTTTAGGCAATACCGCATAATTCAGATGTTGCCTAAATATTTGTAAAAAGAGGAGTTTTATATGGTTAAAGAAAAAAGTAAAGTTAGAATTATTACAGACAAGCTTTTCGGCGGTCTTAATATGAGCTGGCTGACAGTAATTATTTTCGCAGTCGCTTCGGCTGCTGTAACTTCAATATTTCTTATTGTCCCGATTTTTGAAAACACATCCTTTCGCGAAATGGGCGTAACCTTTGAGGCGTGGTTTCTGTTCGCGATAATTATAATGGTCAACTGCAAAAAGCCGCTTGAATCGGCGCTAAAAACCTTTGTGTTCTTTCTGATTAGCCAACCGCTGATTTATTTGTTCCAGGTTCCCTTCAGTTATATGGGGTTCGGACTTTTTATGTATTATAAATATTGGTTCATATGGACACTGCTTACTTTTCCGATGGCTTTTGCCGGATGGTACCTGAAAAAAAGAAACTGGATAAGTCTTTTATTGTTATTACCCGTAATTACGTATATGGCTTACGTCGGCACTGCATATTTGAACCAAACAATCACCACGTTTCCGAATCATATTTTAGCGATGCTTTTCTGTTACGGACAAATATTCCTTTACCTTTACGCATTCTGCAATAAGCTTGCGCAGTGGGCGGTTGGCTTGGGAGTCGCCGTAATTATAATTATTATAACCGTTGTGTCCACGCTAAACACCGAAATATCAATCGGTATGACGCTCCCTGACTACCCCAAGCTGTCGCACAGTGCGGTTGCGGTGTTTGACGACGATTCATTCGGTACAATCGAGATTGTTGACTATGAGGACGCGCATATTAATATGCACATCAAAAAGCTTGAACCGACTGTAATAACCGTAACCGACGGAAACAAACAATATAAATATGAGGTTAAGGTAATATCGGAAAACGGCACAAAGCATTTAGACATGGTGCCGATGAAATAGAGATTATTCGCGTATCATACCACAAAAACAACTGCGGCTCAGACAAGAGCCGCAGTTGTTTTTATACTAATTCCTGATAGAAAGTAGACTTATATTTGACGCGGCAAGGCTGGCGCCTTGCAAGGACGACAACGCAGTATTGCGGAAAATAGACCGCAAAGATTGGCTACTTTTTATTAGGTATTAGTATAACATATCGGTAATCCGGTCGCGCATTCCGAGAAGCTCGGCGAGCATAGACTCGTAATCCATTTGCGTGCGCGAACGCAGGAGCTCGGTCATTTCGCAGCATTTTTCAAACATCGGTGTGAGCGAAAGGTTGCCTGTTACTCCCTTTAACGCGTGAGCAGCCTCAAACGCCTTGTCGAGGTCGTTTTCATTAAGCGCTTTTTCAAGATTATCAAAGTTTTTTTCATTGGGAATCATTTTAATTAGTCTTATGTACAGAGCTTCGCTTCCGCAGCAGCGCGCGATACCCTCGGCAGTGTCGGCGCCAAAGCTGTTAAGTTTATCTATAGTTACCATAGTATTCTCCTTACTTAAACTTGGATTATACGCGAATAAAACCGCCTTCGAATAAACCCGTCTTTAATATTAACTTCAATTTTCTTTATTATAAGCTATTTTAAGTTAAAATACAATCGTCATAACATAATTTATAATTTGTTATACAATTACAAAAGCGCGGAACGAACAGTGACAGCGTTCACTCCGCGCAAGCTGATTGTGTTTAAAATTTCAGGTCATACCAGAGCAGGAACGCGTAAACAGCGTAAATTCTGCTCCACAGCGTTTCCTCGCCGGCAAGGTAGCGTGTCCACCAGTCCTTAAGCTCAGCTTGGTTAAAGAACTTTTGTGAGGTTTCTCCGAAAAGCTTGTCCGCAATCGGCAGGTTAAACTGAGCGTTGGCAAGCCACTTGCGCACCGGAACGGCAAATCCGACCTTTTTGCGGAAAGCAACCTCGTCAGGCAGCTTTGAAGAAGCCGCCTTTCGGAAAGCATACTTGTTGTAATCCTCAAAGAACTTATACTCCGCGGGAATTCTGCGCGCCACGTCAAACAGTCTGAGGTCGCTGAACGGCGTGTGAAGCTCGATACCGCAGGCTGTGCTGGTGCGGTCGGTGTTTAGATAAATGTCGCCTTCAAGCCAAAGCGAGATGTCAACAGTAAGCTTTTGCGCAAGCTCGTCCTGTCCCTGAACAGACTTCCAAAGCTCGGCAACGGGCTCGGCAGGGTCAACCGTTTCGTCATAATCGAGCATAATTGACCTTACAACGTCTCCGGACATAATGTGCGAGCAGGTAAGGTACGTCCAGTCTGACGGAATATGGCGCTTATGCGCGTTGTAGCCGCCGAAAAACTCGTCGATTCCCTCGCCCGAATAAACAACCCTTGCGTGTTCCCTTACGGCTGTGCAGCCGATTGAGAACGCAACTGCGGAAGCATCGCCGAGCGGCTGTCCCATTTTATCTATAACAGCGGGGATACGGTCAAAATACTCCTCCGGATTAATCATTTTCACACGGAAATCCTTACCGAGAACCTCGGCGGTAAGGCGCGCGAGGGCGGACTCGTCAAAGCCTGATTCCTCATAACCGATTGTGTTCGCGCACGCCGCGTCGCTCGCCGCGAAAAGATACGACGAATCAACGCCGCCCGAAAGAAAGCTTTCCTTGTAAGGAAGCCGGGCGTCTTCACGTTCCTCGCCGAGAATTTCCTCAACAACCTTCTCGATTTCAGCAGCCCATTCATCCGCTGTCTTGCTGTTGTCAGGCTCAAATTCAGGCTTGAAGTAACGGTGAACCGCAGCGTTTTTGCCGTCCCATTCAATATAGCAGCCGGGCATCAGCTTATTTACACCCTCGTAAAAGGTCTCGCTGCCGATAGGGTAGCCGTAAAACAGGTATTGCTGAAGCATACGCCTGTTCAGCCGCTTTTCAAAGCCGTCGGCGGCGGCAATTTCGTTGATGTCGCCGGAATAAACAAGCTCGCCGTTTATTACGCTGTAGAACATCTGCTTTTGTCCTACCTGATCCCTGATTACAAAAAGCTTACCTGCCTGCGCGTCATAAACGCCGATTGCGAAAGCTCCGAAAATGTGCTCGGTCAAATCTGTCTGCCACGTGGCGTAGGCATTTTTTATTATTTGGGCTTCACGCTCTTCGCGGCTCAAATCTTCCGCGATTTCAAGCTCAGCGCAAAGCTTTTTCCAGTTGCGGATGTAACCGCTGAAATATTTAACTTGAACTTTTTCCGAATTAACCATATATACCTCCGTCGTAAAATGTCGTTTACTGTGAAAATTATAGCATTTTGAGAGAATGTAGTCAATATTTTTTATTTTTACAAAATCTCAAAGCTTATCCGTATTTGTCATTATCTTGTCACAGTGGGTATGCTATTATTATGGCAACAAATAAACGAAAGGAGCAATTCAAATGTTAAAACTTTTATTATTGGCGGCAATGTGGATTTCGGCGGCTACAGCCGTAACAGCAGGCAAGCTTTCAAAGGGCAGGTCAAAAAAGGTGATGAAATCCCAATCTATGACAACCACCGCGGTTCTTCCGGAAAACGAGGACAGTTCCTATGACGAACCGACGGCAAAAGCTTACGGAATGGACTATATGTATGTATAATTATTTCAAAAACGGATAACGGAGCTGACGCGCGTTTAAAACGTCAGCTCCGTTATTATTGTTGCTCAATATGAAATTAGGGCATAATTTTTCTGTAAAGCTCTTTAAGCTCCTCAACGCTTGTGTCACGGGAATTTCCGGGACGGCAGGCATCGGCGTACGCGTCCTGAGCAAGCTGTTCAAGGTCTTCTTCCCTGATCTTTTCGTTCTTTTCGGGGATTCCGACGTCGGCGGAAAGCTGTTTTACAGCGTCAACAGCGGCCTTTCTGTATTCCTCACAGGTCATTTCATCAACGCCCTTAACTCCCATAGCTCTTGCGATTTCACGGAATTTTTCGCCTGTATATTCCTGATTGTACTCCATTACAATCGGTAGCATCATTGCGCAGGCAACGCCGTGAGGTGTGTCATAGTGCGCCCCGAGAGTGTGCGCAATCGAGTGTGCAATTCCCAGACCTACGTTTGAAAATCCCATACCGGCAACATATTGGGCAAGAGCCATACCCTCGCGGTTTTCGGGAATGTTTTCAACAGCGCCTCTGAGATTTTTCGCGATAAGACGGATAGCTTCAAGATGGAACATATCGGTCATTTCCCACGCTGCCTTTGTGGTGTAACCCTCAATCGCGTGTGTGAGCGCGTCCATACCCGTAGCGGCTGTGAGTCCCTTGGGCATTGACGACATCATATCGGGATCAACAATGGCAACCTCGGGGATATCGTGCTCGTCAACGCAAACAAACTTACGCTCTTTTTCTGTGTCGGTAATAACATAATGGATCGTTACCTCGGCAGCCGTACCGGCGGTTGTCGGAACCGCGATTGTGGGAACCGCGTGGTTTTTTGTGGGAGCTACGCCCTCGAGCGAACGTACGTCGGCAAATTCGGGGTTGGTAATTATTACTCCGATTGCCTTGGCGGTGTCCATTGAAGAACCGCCGCCGATTGTAATAATCGAGTCGGCTCCGCACGCCTTGAACGCTTCAACACCGTCCTTAACATTTTCGATTGTGGGATTGGGCTTAATTCCCGAATAAACAGTGTAGGGTATTTTTGCCTCATCAAGCAAACCGGTAACCTTGGCGGTTACACCGAACTTGATAAGATCGGGATCGGAGCACACAAAAATGTGCTTAAAGCCCTTTGTCTGAGCAATGCCCGGGATTTCCCTGATTGCTCCCTTGCCGTGATGTGAAACCATATTGAGAATTATTCTGTTTGCCATATTTTTACCTCCTGAATTAATCGGCATTTTGTTTATATTATTAGTATAACTCCAATTCTGAGCAAATTCAAGCACAATCTATCAAAATTTACTAATTTTTCTATATATTTTTCCAAATACAATCAAGAAAAAGCGACTCAATCAACTCGAGTCGCTTTTATCAGTAATTTTTTTATTTTTGTTTTTATTTCTGCGGTTGCGGCGGAACATTACAATCAGCACTATTGATATAACGACAAACAGCAGAAAACCTGCAATTATTCCTCCGATTGCCCAAAAAGACAAACGGTATCCGAAGAAAAACATATAGCCTTCGCCGCCTGTTACAGCATCAACCTCGGCTTTTTCGTTTGGATTATAATCAACCCGTTTGCCGCGCACAAGCAGGCGGTGGGTGTTGACTGTGTAGGGAGTGCAGGTAATAAGCGTCATATAATCCTTATCGTGCTCAATGTACAGGTTTGAAGTGTCGTTAGGCAAAACCACCTTAATTTGATCTACATCATACTTCAAAACGCGGTCAAGCACATAAACATAAAAGCTGTCGCCCACGCTCATTTCGGTGAGATAATCAAAAAATGTTTGGGTAGGATACGCAGAGTGCGCGGAAATTACGCTGTGAGTACCCTTGCCGCCAACAGGCAGCGAGGTGTTTTCGAGGTGTCCGGCGCCCTTTGACAGCACCTCGAGCGAGGTGCCGTGATAGATTGGCAGGTTTACATTGATTTTCGGAATTTTTATATAACCCATCAGTCCGGCAGGACCTGTATTAAACACCTTGGTATAGCGTTCTCCGATTTTCTTATAAGCTTCCTCATCAAACGGGTCGGTCAAAATCATATTTGATATTAAGCTTTCGTTGTAAGCGTTCGCCTCGTCAAATTGCTTTTTTATATCGGCAGGCTCCATTTGCTTCGCCTTTTCAACATAGGTGTCCTCAGCGTTTCGCATATCAATGTTGTTTATTACCGAACTGATAAGCGGATAACTGAGAATTCCCACACCGATTAAGAAAATCAGTAAAATAACAATTATAGGAACTATTTTTTTCATTACGTTTTCCTTTTTATAATTTATATACTCATTATAACACACAAGGAAAAAAACGCAAGCCCATTAAACAGTAAACCGCGAATGGAAGTTCTCCGCGGTTTGTGTATAATACTAATACCTAACTTGCAAGGCGCCAGCCTTGCCGCGTCCTTCGCCTTGTCTTGCGAAAAATATCCTCGCAAAATATAAGTCTACTTTCTATCAGGAATTAGTATAAACCGCGAATGGAAGTTCTCCGCGGTTTGTGTATAAAATCAAACGGCTCAAAACCCGAAGCGGATTTTGAGCCGTAAAGCAAATTATTTATAAATTATTGACTTAATAATACTATAAATTATTTTGAAGCCTTCTTCTTCATAACTACTACGAAGAGAGCGCCTGCGATGAGGATGAGGCTGCCGCCGATGATTGTGAACATCATTGTGCCCTCGCCGCCGGTCTGGGGAAGCTTGGAGATTGTGTTGGTGATTGCAACGTCGTTAATGTTAACACCGTCGCCGCTTGTTGAATCGCTTACAGTGATCTCGTAAACCTTTGTGTTGAGGTTGTAGCCTCTGGGAGCAGCTGTCTCCTTAACATAGTATTTGCCGGGAGCAAGTCTTACTTCGTTATTGTCGCCTGTCTTGATGAACTTAGCGTAGCCGTCATTGCCTGTTACGCCTGAAGCAATTGGGGTTGTGCCTGCAGCAGCGTTAGCCTGTGTGCTGAAGAGACCGATTGTAGCGCCTGCGAGAGGAGTGTTGTTGTTGGAAGCGTCAACCTTGTAAGCGCGAGCGATGTAAGTGTAAACTCTTACTACGGGACCTTCTACTTCGTCAGACTTATCTGCAGCGTTTGTGTACTGGAGACCGTCTGTGTTGGGGTTACCGGGTGTGCCAACTACCGCGTTGTTGTTAACTGTAGCTGTGTAAACAACTCTAACCTTCTTTGCAGCATAGAAAGCTGTGCCGCCGAGTGTTTCAGTCTTAGCTGTTACGCTGATGAATGTACCGTCTTTATACTCGCCTGTGAGCTTAGCGTCAGTCTTGTTTTTATCAACTATGAAGTCAGCTGTTACATCGCTGCCTGCTGTGCCTGCTGCGTCAAGATAATAAACCTTAGCGTCGTTGTTGTAGGTAAGACCCTTGCTCATTGTATCGAAGATAACATACTTTTTAGCCTTCTGGTCTGTTGAACCAACTACTGTAGCCTCAAGAGTATATGTAACAGTTTCGCCCTGACCCTTGAACTTGGGATCCTTGTCGTCTACTGTTGTGAAGCCCTTGTCAACGCCAATGTCGCCGCTTGTTGACTTACCGTTTGTTGAAAGGTCAATTGAAGCGCTTGAGAACTCCCATGCACCGTTTGTGTACTGGGGAACAACTACTGTGTTCTTTTTGTTCTGTACGCCGTCAGGCCATGCAGAAACTCTTGCATAGTAGATACCTAATGTAGAAGTGGTGTAGTTTGTGCCCTTCTTAACTGTGCCTACAGGTGTACCGGGATCGGAAGCAGCGTCAAGAGCGTCGAGGAAGTCCTTACCGCTCTGGTTGATTGTCTTCATTGCAGCAGTAACGCTTGCGTCCTCTGTGTTGAGTGTGTAAACACCTGTTTCTGTGTTGATTGTAGCTACCTGATATACAGCGTACTCAAAGCCTTCCTTTGACATTTTAAGGGTAAGGCTGTTGTTTGCAGCGGAAGCCGCGAACGGAATCATCATTGCGAGCATCAAAGCCGCAAGTACAAGAGCGAATACTCTTTTTGTTGTTTTCATGTTTTTTCTCCTTTTTTAAATTATTTTTTTATTCTTTTAGCGCGGCGCTTGGGCGTTTTAATATAAACCATATATCCACCGAAGCTCAGCGCTGCTAATCCGATAATACCTATACCGACAGTTTTGAAAATATCCATTCCGTTACCGCTGGTCTGGGGATTCTTAAGAATTCCGTTGACCCAATCGGTTACGGCATAATCATATTTGTCGTTTTTCGGGAACTTGAAGTAAACCATCTTCTGGCTAACGTTGAGTCCCTTTGAAGGATCGTAGCCTTCGGCAATGCAATACCACTGATAAGGATCTTCGGTAAGAGTTGAGCATGATGAATCCTTATAAATATCAATGTTGTTAAATATTGCAACACCGTGCTGCTTTTCAACCTTTTGTTTACCTGTTGCGGTATCCATTACAGGCTGACCGTTTTGGTCATAAACCTTAGCGTCCTGTTCCTTGGTTTGTATTGCGTCAACATATTCCGCGTCGTCAAGGCTTGCGCCTTCGTCGCTTACCTTGAACAGATAGAACCAAATGCCGTCAAGGCGCTGATTGGCGTTGTTGGTCTTGTAAACCGACACGCTCGCGGGTGTAACGGTGTTGTCAAACTCGGCACTGTCAAGCGGTGTACCCATAAAGGTTTCGTCAATGTCAACCATATCCTGGAAGTAAACCGGCTTGTAGTACTTAACTGAATCAACGGTAAGCTCGTCAGACTCGGCTTTAACCTTTACCTCAACATAAAACTCGCCGTTTTCGACCTTGATGTCCTTTGCGTAGGTAGTTCCGTGCTGATCGTCATATTCCTTGAGCTTTGAAGTATCCTCATAGAATCTGTAGCGGTAGGTTCCGGCTTCAGTGAAGCTGAGGTTAAATTTAACCTCGCCGTTTGTTACGCTGTCAAGAGTAAGCTTGGTTGAGTATGAGGACTTTGTCCACTCGCTGTAGTCGGGAGCAATTCCCATCGGGGCAAAGCCTTCCAGCTTAAAGCGGAACATATCGCCTGTGTAGTTTACGCCGTTGAGCTTTTTGATACCTGTAATGCTGTCAGTTGAAGGTGTAACAACATTGTTGAAGGTAACGGTTGAAGTTGATCCTACTGTACCTGTGATAACAGACTGTCTTGCGGTGTAGCCTGCCGCCTTGCTTTCGGTAATGCGGAAGGTTGCGTTCTTTGGCAGGTTGGGCACGGTTACGGTTTCGTCAGAGCTGAAGGTGAAGAAGCCGTTCGCGTCCATCTTGCTTGCGTGGCCGTTAGCCGAGTAGTCAAGAGGATAAGCCCTGTAGCTGTACATTGAACCGCTTCCGTCAAGGTCAACTTCCATTTTATATTTGAAGGAAGCAACCTTCTTCGATTTTGTTACGCCGTCCTCTTCAAGAATATTTTTCTTGATTGTAAGAGGCGCGGTTACAGGCGTATTGGTAAAGGTTGACTTAAGGTGAATACTGTCGTTGGAATCGATACTTCTGCGGAGGTTAAAGGTGCTTGTGGATTTTCCTGTTCCCTGCGCGTTGGCGCCGGTTGTGCTCTTTACAATCTGACCTGTATCGGTGTCGGCTACAATCCATGAGGTTGTATACTCGGTGTTGGAGCGTGTGCTTGTTCCGCTTACAACCGCGTATGTCTCCGAGGTTTGCAGATTTGTACCTGTGTCAAACTTATTGTCATAGTCCTTAACTTCGTTGTTTCCGAGTGTCGCGTCGGAGCGTGTTGTAGCCGCGCCGCCGTAAGTACCGGTTGTTGTGAAGTTGAACTTATCCTTTGTTTTGAGAGCATTGGCAACACCGGAGTTAACGTTTGCGGTGTTGATTACCTTCTCAACCTTGTAGTCATTCTGCGCGGGAGTCATTGTGAACTCCATAGAGCAGTTTGATTCGATAAGACCGCGCTCCATATAGAATACGGTCAT